>NZ_DLIY01000032.1:0-15661 GCF_002483985.1 Dysgonomonas sp. UBA7630 | reverse complement strand
AGGATAATAGAAAGATACAAGAAGTATGTAGTTAGTAGATATATTTAATCACCGCTCTTAATATTAGAATATACATAAAAATACCCTTTAGGTCTGGAGTATCTAAAGGGTATTTCATTTATATAGTATGTCTTGTCTTATTATAAGAAGGAGATTTTAATCATTCTGATAAGGGATATTTTTGTATTCGCAAATTTCTACTAGTTTGCTTTTTACTCTTTTTACATCATCGTATTTTAAAGTAACGAGATCTATTTTTCTTTGTTTCTGGCCTCCATTCAGAGAGAAAGTAATGTAGCTGATACCAATATTTAAACTACTTACATTTGTCCAATCTATTGGAGATTTACTCTGTCCCGAGATATTCGGTTTAACTGTATTGTTATCGATTGAAAGTATAGCTCCCGAAACCCATAGGGTGTTGCTTAATAATAGTATGGCAGCAAGAATAAAGGCTATAAGCGCACTGAAAAATAATATACCATAACCACCGGAAATCCCCTCTGTAATACAGAAATAAAGAGCAAATCCTGTTAAATAAATACCTGTTATGATATTTATAGTTTTCTTAGTGGAAGAAGGCGTATTGTAATCAATAATTAATTCATTCATTGTAGTTTTATTTAAATTTATTACTACAAATATGAGAAATAATACTGATTTTATAGTGTTCTCTGAAATTATTCTTTGCAGATATCTTGAATAACAAGTCCTGCTAGGGTGAAGCCAAATGTAGCTGTGATATGAACCAGCGTACCATTGGTTTGGCGTTTCACACTCGGATTGTCTTGTTTTAGCAATTCTGAACTCTTTGACTCATCATGTTCATACTTCAGGCCTTTGTTCTCTAAAACTTCGTCACTATATACACATTTGAATTTTTTCCACGGTTTTTCTCCTTGTTTCATTTTTCGACGAAGGGCTGCAGCGAGCGGACAGCCTTTTACATTCCAAAATTCGGCAACTTTAATTCGGGTTGGATCCATTTTTAAGGCAGCACCCATCGAAGAAAATAATTTTGCTTTAGTTCGTGTTGCTGTGCGAATTAAATGTACCTTATGTTTCAGACTATCTATTGCATCAATTATATAGTCGTAAGATTGAAGGTTGAAAGAATCAGAAGTTTCTTCGCTGTATACCTGAACTATAATTTCTATTTCAGCATCGGGGTTGATGTCGAGCAAACGAGACTTTAATACTTCCACCTTACGTTGCCCAATCGTTTTTGTTGTAGCCATAAGTTGTCTGTTTATATTTGTCTCACAAACTTTATCGGAATCTACAATGGTAAGATGTCTTATTCCCGATCGAATCAGGCTTTCGGCACACCAACTACCAACTCCTCCTACGCCGAATAAAATAACTCTTACCGAAGAGATCTTGTTCATCAATTTGTCACCCAGTAATAGCTCTGCTCTCTTAAAGATTCCTTTTTCCTCTTGCATTCTTTCTATTTTCATTTTTTTAGGGGTACAAACTTACAATAAATATTTCTGATTTCATGTTAAGAAAATAATCATGTATCTTTGCTGCTCAAATAATTAACGTGTCATGGTACTCTTCTTGTGTTGAGACACCTATTATTAAGTGAATCTAGCTAAGAATACAACAAAATATTATCTTTTTAATTATGAATATATTATTATTAGGAAACGGAGGTCGTGAAAATGCATTAGCATGGAAGATTAGGCAAAGCAATAAGGTTCAGAAACTTTATGTGGCTCCCGGCAATGCAGGAACTCATGAAATAGCTGTAAATGTAAACTTATCGCCCACTGATTTTCCTAAGATAAAACAATTTGTTTTAGATAATAATATAGATATGGTTGTTGTAGGTCCCGAAGAGCCTCTTGTAAGAGGAATATACGATTTCTTCGTCAATGATGATGATATTAAAGATATTCCTGTTATAGGCCCCTCTAAGATAGGAGCACAGCTTGAAGGGAGCAAGGATTTTGCTAAGCAATTTATGATGCGTCATAATATTCCCACAGCCAGATATAAAAGCTTTACATTAGATGAATTGGACGAAGCTTATTTATTTTTAGAAGAGCTAGAGGCTCCGTATGTGTTGAAGGCAGATGGATTAGCCGCCGGGAAAGGCGTACTTATAATAAGTGATATAGAGGAAGCGAAACAAGAGCTAAAAGAAATGCTTTCGGGGATGTTTGGCGATGCTAGTAAAACTGTTGTTATAGAAGAGTTTTTGTCGGGAATAGAATGTTCAGTATTTGTATTAACGGATGGAGATTCATATAAAATACTACCTGTAGCCAAAGATTATAAACGAATTGGCGAAGGAGATACGGGGCTGAATACCGGAGGAATGGGTGCTGTGTCGCCGGTATCGTTTGCTGACGATGTATTCATGAAAAAAGTAGAAGACCGCATTGTTATTCCAACAATAGAGGGGCTGAAAAAGGATAAAATTATATATAAAGGATTTATTTTCTTAGGCTTAATAGAGGTCAAAGGAGAACCTATGGTAATTGAATATAACGTACGTATGGGTGATCCTGAAACTGAAGTTGTCATGTTGCGGATAAAGTCTGATTTTGTTTCTTTGTTAGAAGGGGTTGCAACAGGTACATTAGAGAGTAAATTGCTGGAAATAGATAGTCGTTATGCTGTTACCGTGATGCTTGTATCGGGCGGTTATCCGGGAGACTATGAGAAGAATAAAGAAATGTCGGGTTTGGATAAGGTAAAAGATAGTATCTTATTTCATGCCGGAACAAAGCTTGAAAATAATAAGGTGCTGACAAACGGAGGACGTGTTATTGCAATAAGCTCATATGGAGAAACCAAGAATGAAGCCTTGTCTCTATCCTTCAAGAATGCAGATGTAATATCTTATGATAAAAAATACTATAGGAAAGATATAGGTTTCGATCTCAA
This sequence comes from Dysgonomonas sp. UBA7630, assembly GCF_002483985.1. NCBI lineage: Bacteria > Pseudomonadati > Bacteroidota > Bacteroidia > Bacteroidales > Dysgonomonadaceae > Dysgonomonas > Dysgonomonas sp. UBA7630. The sequence goes on along the minus strand of NZ_DLIY01000032.1, from coordinate 12,763 downwards.
ATAAAATGGCAGTTATTCCTAGATTTTATAAAAGTCATATTGCGGAAGGGAAGGGATTTCTTATAATCTCTATTATTTTTGCAGTATGTATGAGGATAGCATTTGTAGTATCATCAAATGCTATGCCTTCAAATATGGAAGGAGGGTATCTTTGGCAACTGCTCGATTTCTTTTCGGGTAATCCATTATATTCATTGGCAGGTAGTAGTATTATTGTATCTGCAATGGCTGTATTGACTGCTCATATCAATACTGATTTTGTACTGATAAGGCGGCGGACTCTGTTGCCTCCCGCTATTATAATTTTACTGTTTAGCTGTCATCCTTCGTTGGTGTGGATATCTCCAGCGTATATTGGGGTATTATTCATGCTTTTTACAGTATCTATATTATTCGCCTCTTATAATCACTCCGAAAGATCTGTTGCTGCATTTAAAATAGCGTTTATGCTTTCTTTAGGAAGCCTGTTTACGCCTCTTTTATTACTTTTTGTTCCATTAACATGGATTGCCCTTGTAATAATGAGGTGTTTTAGTTTTAGATCCTTGTTAGCATCCTTTTTGGGAGTCTTTATAGTATATTTCCCTACATTCTCTTTTTATCTTCTTACGGATAATCTAAACGAATTTCTTTCTCCTTTTCTACATTATAGCAGTTCTCAACAGTTAGTCATGTTTCCTTTTCTGCGTTTTGATATTGCTATATGGGTTTCTCTTATTTTTATAATTCTTTTTTTGAGTATTATCATTGGAGATAATTTCCTTAACAGGCATAAGGATAAAATAAAGATAAGGGCATATTTATCGTTATTGATATTTTTCACAGTCTTATCTTTATTATTCTCTATCTTTATAAATATAACACCGCAAGTGAGTCTGTATATTTTTATGGGAGTGGGATCATTCCTATTATCTCATTTCTTTGCATTAGGAGAAACAAAGGGGACAGTAGTACTATTTTATATATTTATAGTGGCTTGTTTGTTGTTTAGCGGCTTATCTTTTCTCCGATAGTAAAAAAATTACAAACAAATATTTTTGTAGTTCAATTTTATCACGTTGATACAAAGTTTCTTAGTTTTTATCGTGGTTTGAGAGATAAATCTTCTGGTAGTTTTTTACTCAAAAACTTGCTAGTCTCACTAAAAAGCAGTAATATTGCATCCGATTTCGGGATAACCTCCGAAAATCAGGTCCTATAGCTCAGTTGGTTAGAGCATCTGACTCATAATCAGGGGGTCCCTGGTTCAAGCCCAGGTGGGACCACTTAAGAATAAAAGAGTTACAGTAGAAACTGTAACTCTTTTATCGTTTTAATTCTCTTGTTTTAGTAGTGTTTCAATGGGTTTTTGTAAACCAACAGTAAAACCACAAGACAATTTTGTGGAGAGAAAAAGAAATAATTTCTAAACTGTCTCTTTATTAGAATATAGAAATTAAGATTTCAATTTTACAAGCATTTTTGCTTATTTGAATAAGTACAACGACACTTATACTTAATGAATATTTATGATTTTATATTCACCGATTCCACAGGTTGCTTCTTCATGCTATCCAAAGGCATGCTGTGATATTTTACATTTTCAAAATCAATAGTCTTTAGGTTGATGCAACGGATATTACTATTGTACATAGTTCGATAATAGATGATACAATTTTGTGTATCTGTGGCCACTGTAAACTGAGTAGCACTTGGTACATCAGCTGATGCTTTTCCCCATAGTTGTTCTGTACCTGTTGGAATATCGAAATTATTCAAAATATGAAATGCCTGGAAAACACTTTCCTGTGCAGACTGTTGTTGTGGAGCTGTCAATTGGAAAAACGTAGCACGAACAAATCGAGATGGAGGAGTAAAATCTCCCGGAAGTCCTAACAAACCGGTTCCATGCCCGAGCGACTTCGTTTGCAAAGGGCCAAAATTATGTCCTGGAGGTGTGCCGGGTTGTAAATTTATATAATTATTCAAGTTTGTCCAGTGCCATTCTAAGCCGGGTGAATTGGTCAATACTCCCAAAGGGTTATCATAAAAATGCATGATTTCATCTACTATCTCAAGTACGATCTGACGCCCCGATGGTTCAGTGAATCGCCAATGTACAGTGGAAGAACGAGGATCAATATTCGTAACACGTATATTTTTTAGTTTTTCTTTAACTTCATCTACGGTTTCACACTCACCTAGTACATAAGATACTAATTGGAAATCCGCTAAGCTTCTTTCTTTTTGGGATGGATCATAAGAGGGGTATTTTCCATAATTAGGGAAATAAAAGAGTCCGGCAGACAGACCTTTTTCATTGACACCTTCCACCATAAACTCCTTTTGTTCTACCGACAAACCTATAAATCCGTATTTACTAGTAAATTTCATTCCATCGATTCCGGAAGGTGTAAGCGACTGAAGTTCCTGATGACGAGGAACAACCACATACATTGTATTCATAACACTTTCAGCCCATTCAATAGTACGTGCGGCAACGACACTTCCATCGCTACTTTTTAATGTGATACCTGTACAAGCATTTATTGACGCTTGTAATTGTAAAACAAGTATAGCCAGTAAAATTAATGATTGTTTTGAGTTCATAGTTAACAATTTTAGTGTTTCTATAATAAAACAATTAAAAGGCAAAAACTGTTTAATCTAAAAGTTCAATTGCCTTATATTCAGGCTTTATATTATTCAGTTGCCAATTGCTAATGCTGATAGAGAATATATTCTTGTTTTATATATCCAATAGAAATGTTTGTTGTACTTCGTATCAATTACTTTGTTTGCTTTACTATTTGTATTGTCCCATCAGCATTGTAGTAAAGTTTATCTACACATACCGATCGTAGCCAATCATTAAACTCTCCGTTTTTCTCAGATAAGGAACTATCATGGTAAAAAGAATACCATTGACCTTTGTATTCCACTATCGATCCGTGATTGGTATAGCTGTTTGTTGGTTCCATATAAATACCTTGAGACTTCCAAGGTCCTAGTGGGCTATTGCTGGTTGCATAACGCATACGATTATCCCCTTTTACGCCGTCATTCCAATTGTTATCGTGGTTGTCTGAATAAGATAGATAATAAATACCATTACGCTTGTGTACCCATGCCGCTTCGTGGAAATCATAAAGACCTTCCATTTTCTGAAGGCTGCCATCAACTTCCATCATATTATCTTTGAGCTTACCTCCAAGGCAAACGCCACCGCCACCTTGGTATATGTATGCTTGCCCGTCATCATCTATAAACACATTAGGGTCGATGTAAGCCTCCATTCCCTTCACATATCCTTGCACTACAAAATCTTTTGCAGGATACTTACTCGTGGCAACTCCAATTTTCCAACTTTTATTCCAATCTGATTCGCTAGGGTGCGGAAAATAGAAATAATATGTTCCATCTTTATAAACACAATCGGGAGCCCACATAAAACCACCTTCAGGTCTACCCCAGGATACTTGAGTAGAGCGAAGTATTTCGCCATGATCTACCCAGTTTACCATATCATCTGTAGAGAATACATGATATTGATCCATCAGGTCGCACCCTTGAGGCGGGGCCATATCATGCGATGCATATACATACAGACGCCCATCATTCCATACCCGAGCCGAAGGGTCGGCCGCATACATGTGTTTTATAAACGGATTTTTCTGACTATAGCTATTGCAGGATAACAGAGAAAATACAGCGATGTATACGGTGAAGATACCTTTTTTCATTTAGGTTAGTGTTATAAATTATTTACGACTTATTTATTTTCTATTTGCTTTTAGTATGAAGTCAACAATGGGGGCAGGATTAGAAAGACTATGTGGGTGATGTTTGAAGCCATGCTTCATCATCACGGTAATATCTCCACCTTCTTGTTTGATTTTTCTTTCAAATTCGATCGTCTGACTTGGTGGTACGGCTTCATCCTGATCGGCACAAAGTATAAGTATTGGGTATCTTCCATTTACTATTTCCTGTATTTTATCCGTCGGACTTCCTTTAAAGTTGCGGATATCGTTTCTCGTTTTTAGATTATAAGCCTTCATGAAGTTTTCTGTGATTTCACCTAGATTATCTGCTCTATCTGCCAAATAGCGACAATCGAGCAAAGGATTATCTACGTATATGCAACTAACTTTATCCGGATTAGCGGCTACCCAGCAAAAAGAATACATTGCACCACGACTCATACCTTCCATTGTACTTTTTTTTGATAAACCTGCATTGGTTAACAGTTTGTAGAATTCACCCCATATAGAAAGTGTCTCGCTATTTCCCATCAGTTCGGCAACATCACAGTATACTAGATGATAGCCCCTTTCGAGTAGAGCTATATCGGTTTGTGGTTCGTGTGCCCAGAAGCGGGCGCGCCATATCCAAGGTTTTCCCTGAGCTGTGGTTTTAGGTTTAACAATCTTACATTCACGATGCCTCAATTTGAAATCGGCACATGTGTATCCTTTGAAATTGCTTATAGTATAAGCTGTTTTTGTTTTTTTTAGGACATCAAAAGATTTATCTGTTTTCAATGTAATCTGCTCATATAGTCTACTAGCAATAATTCTCGAGCCTTCGTCATTGGGATGTATCTTGTCAGGAAATAAATCAGGTCTGTTTATTAATAACGAATGCATATCCAATACTTCTACTTCTTCATTATATGCCACTTGTTGAATAATTGGAATAATATCGTTCACAATAACGGGATCCCATATCTGATTAGAGTCTGTTTCGAAAGATACAAATGGTAGCATCAGTATAATTCGAGGATTTGATTGCAGACTTTTAAAGGACTTTACCATATCGCTACAATCCTTTACAAATTCATTTATGTAAACCCGATTAATAGCTTTGGCGTCATTTCCTCCTAAGTCTATAAACACGATGTCGGGATTGCTATTTAAAGCTTTCTTATAGGCTTCGGTACTCCAATAGGGATGATCTCCGTTGCGAAGCATAGTGCAACCACTTACTCCACAATTGATCACTTCGTAATTATTACCTAAAAGGTGTGCGAACTGTGCCGGATACGAATCCTTTTTAGGATCTGTAGTCAATGCCCCTTCGGTAATGCTGGCTCCCACGCAGACTACTTTTGTTTGAGCATTAACTATTATCTGAGAGATGAAAAGAAGAAGTATTAATATATATTTCATCCTGTGTATTTATTTCTTGTTATATTGAACATCCTAAAATGAAAATTGACAGTGCAAGTTACACTTTCTTAAATCTTTCTTGATACTAGAGCTTAATGTTCATTTCTTCCCCTTGATACACTATTTGTTTATCGGGTTGCGAAGTAGTATTTATACTTTTTCCTTCTTTTATTACTGTAATATTAAAAGATCTGGATTTCAACATGCCTGGAAATTCACCTCGCCTCTTTCCTATAGTCAATGTTTTACTTTTGTCATTCCATTTCATTGTAATTGTTGAGTAGATACCTTTTTCGTAATTATAGTTGTTGTTCTCATCTTCATACAATACAAATTCAGTATCTTTTCCGGGGTAAATAAACAAGGTAAGGTTGTCCCATTTCTTTTCCTCTGCATATTGTACCTTCGGGCCCCAAGGGAGTATCGTACCAGCTTTTATATATAGTGGAATAATATCTATTGGTACTGCTTTGCTGACTTCCTGTCCTCCGTTAAGCTTTTCTCCTGTCCAGAAATCATACCAGTCGACACCTTCCGGCAAATATACTTTTTGAGATTTTACTGCATTGAAATTTTCTACAACATTGCCATTTATACGATCCACATACATAGAATCTGTTACAGGGGCAACTAGTATTGACTTGCCAAACATAAACTGATTGTCTATATTATGTACTTCTTTGTCCTTCGCAAAATCCATGCTTAAAGCCCTCATCATAGAGCCTGCATTTGCTGTAATGTCATGTCCGATAGAATACATATATGGCAAGAGGCTATATCGAAGATTGATATATTTCTCCTGAGTATCATAAGCCCAATCTCCTTTTTTGCCAAACAAATATATCTCTCGGGGAGTATTTGTTCCATGCGAACGCATCATCGGCGTAAATGTAGCAAACTGCATCCAACGCACATATAATTCATGGAATGCTCTATCTTCAACCCCTTTAGGATAGACACGCCCTGCCCAGAAACCTCCTATGTCTGTGTTCCAGAAAGGAATTCCGCAAAGAGAGAAATTTAGGCCTGCCGAAATTTGATTGCGAAGCACATGCCAACGTGAATCGATATCTCCCGACCAAGAGTTGGCTCCATAGCGTTGCTGTCCTGCAAAGGCTGACCGGGTAAGTATATATACGCGCTTTTCAGACGTCGTCTTGCGTTGGTTGTCGTACACACCACCAACAGATGCCAGTGGATAAGCATTTGCTACGTCTCTGTATGGCCCAAGATGTGTAGTCTCATTAAAAGATTTTTCACTCACATTGTATTCTGGCTCTGTGGCATCCAGCCACCAACCGTCCATGCCGATAGAGAATATATTTTTATTCATGAAATCCCAATACACTCGGCGACCTTCGGGATTAAAAGCGTCATATACCTTTACTCCATTGTCTTGAGGAAATGTATCGAAATTAAATAAGAGTTTCTTGCTTTTCAGTTCTTTATGGATATTTGTATTCGGACCAAACGATGGCCAAACAGAGATGGCTATATGTGCATTCATTTTGTGCACATCGTCTATCATTTTCTGAGGATTAGGGAAAGTCGGATTTCCAAATTCTACAGCGTTCCACTGCTTGTTGTCAGTGCTCCAGTATTGCCAGTCTTGCACAATACCGTCAAGAGGTATGTTTAGACTGCGGTATTTCTTTACTACATCCAATAATTCATCTTGCGATGTATATCGTTCACGACTTTGCCAAAATCCGTATGTCCATAACGGAAACATTGGGGCTTGTCCTGTCAGTTCTCGTATCTGTGCGATTACACCGTCAGCATTTTCTCCGTACATAAAATAGTAATCTATACATTTGCCTGATGTTGAAGTGAAAGACAATCCCTCATCCGAATCTTTATACATTGTAGGGGAGTAATTATCCCAGAAAATGGCATATCCTTTTACCGAATGAATAATCGGTATTGCTATTTCCGTATTCCTTTGGCGAAGTTCTACTTCTTGTCCACGTTGGTTTATGTGTCCTTGCTGATGCTGTCCTAACCCGTAGATGGCCTCTTGTTTATCCAATAGAAATGTCTGCTGTACTTCGTACGATTTACCACTCTCGTAGTTCTTAGGTGTGAATACCGAGGAACTATTCTTCTCAGCAATAAAAGGTCTCGTGTCAGTACCATTAAATAATACATCTCCGGTCTTGAGATTAAGTGTAACAATAATATCTGATGAAATTAATGTTATCACATTGTTATATTCTTGTATTTGAAAATTTGTGTTTTCAGGTTCTTTAATCACTGAGAGGCTTTTTTTTTCTGGCACTTCTCCTTGTGGATATTTTAAAATCCTTATAATTTTAGAATTAAAAAATTGAATTTCAATGCTTGTTGAATTTATATTAGCCTTGATGCCATGAGATGTACGCTGATAATTTTGTGCTGCAAGTTGACTGCAGATAAAAAGGATAAAAAGTGAAATGAATGTTTTTTTCATAATTATATAGATTTTATCTTCTCTTTGTTATGCGAAACAATGTAAAGCATAACAAAGAGAAGACTCTTTTATTTTTATAGCTTTTCTGCTGAAGGAGGTACATCGTTTGCTCCCCATGCTTTATTTGCTTTATTTCCCATTATTAATACAAGCTTGCCGCCATTTTCTATATCCGAGTGATTGAACCAAGGTTTGTTCCATTCTTTTCCGTTCAATGTGGCTGACTGGATATACTTGTTGTCATCAGAATAGTTTTGAGCTACTATTTCAAATACTTTTCCATTACTCAATGTTATACTCGCTTGAGAAAACATAGGACTTCCAATATTGTATACAGGCATACCCGGAGTAACTGGATAGAATCCCATCATAGAGAATACTACAAAGGCAGATGTTCCTCCTCCGTCTTCATCGCCGGGAACGCCCATCAGGTCGTTTCTAAACCACTGCTTCAATAAAGTATGAATACGTTTCTGCGTTTTCCACGGCTGTCCGGCATAATTGTACAGATAAGGAATATGAAGGCTTGGTTCGTTGGCCATAGAGAATTGTCCTACATTGCCTGTATGATCGGGCAATTGTGCATAAAATTCGTATTTGCCACGTCCAAGAGGTTCGTTAAAAGTTTGATCCAGATTTTTTATGAATTGTTCATTTCCTCCCATCAGACTTACAAGGTCATTCACATTATGAGGTACATCCCAACGATAAATCCAGCCGTTATTTTCTCCGTAATAGTCCCGTGCACCCATGCCTCCCGAGAAGCGGTAGTCGAACGGTTCTATAAATTTCCCTTCTTTATCTTTCGGGTGGAAAAAGCCTGTTTCTGCATTATAGACATTTCTATAGTTGTAAGAACTCTTCAGATAATACTTTGCTTCATCTTCTTTTCCCAAGGCTTTGGCTATTTGCGACAAGCACCATTGATCGTATGCAGTGCCAAGCGTTACGGCTATTGGTTGTCTTTTTTCGAAGGGACTAACATTCGCTACTGTTTCTTTTTCGCCCGGATATAACGCCGGAATATATCCTTTTTCTTTATAAAACTCGTCTAACCATCCGGCAGGAGCTCCCGACCATGGAATAAGTGTTTTTTCTTCTATTCCTTTTTTACATGCGATATATGCCTTTTCCAAATCAAAACCTTTTAGTCCTTTTGCATAGCCGTCGATAACTGTTGCTACGGCATGATTGGAGTTCATCCGGCGAGAATCACCTGTAATCTCAGGGAAGGTAGGCATCCAGTTGTTGCCCATTTGTTCGGCCATCAACAAGTATGAATTAATGATATTCACTTCTTCCTCAGCATCGATCATTACACGCAAAGGATGAGTCGCACGATATGTATCCCAGATCCAGTCGTCAGTAAAGAACGGTTTACCCGCGTCTTCATGTACTTTCCCGTCGAAAGCGCTGAAGTAGCGACCGCCTTCGCTGATGCATACCGGACGTTCATAACAACGGTAGAGAGAAGTATAGAATACCGTTTTGTCAGTATCATTGTCTCCATTAACCTTGATTTTGCCTAAAGCGTCATTCCATATTTTGCGGCCTTTATCAGCCAATTGTTTCACTTCATAGTCTTTTTGTTCTTTGCGTAGGTTCTCTTTTGCCTGTTCTTCGCTGATGAAAGATACCCCGTAGCGTAAGCGCAAAGTTTGTGCATTATCTCCATAATATAATACGACACAGGCATTGTTGCCTTCTGCTCTTTTTTCTTTGTCGTTTATTGTATTGTCTTTCAATACTCCTGTAAGTACAGGGCTTTGTTCTGTTTCCAGATATATATATACATTCGTATTATTCGCCAGTTTTTGGTATCCGCTTACTATATTTCCGTCTGTCCTTATCGCTCCGTTACGCGAATTGAGTATCAGGTAAGCAGGAGTGTTGGGTAAAGTATAGTCTATCTGATAAATAGCGGATTGGTGAGAAAGTGCATATTGGATATGCGTTTGTTGATCGTCCAAGTCAACCTCATAGCTGTACGGCGTGATCTTTTCACGATCGTAGCTGTAGGATATAACAGGTTTTATTTTGGCTTTATCTCCCTGATAAGGACTCAGGTTGAAGGCCGAACTACCTCTGTGACTAGTAATAATCAGAGGCAAGCCTTTAATCATATCGCTTGTAAAATCGGCACGTTCGGGGTAAACCCGAAGCATACTGTTGGGCAGATGAATGGTAGGATAGGTGGGTACCAGTAGGTGACTGATGTTTCCCATATAAGGGTTTACATAATCTACCGGCTGCTTGTTGACACCGCTGNNTAAAAACAATGGTGAATGCATTTCTAAGCTTCATGATAAGTTTTAATTTAAGTTGGCATTTATTTAATTTCGATTACAAAGTAAACATATACCATTCGTATAAAGAATTAAGATTTGTATTTTCTATTCAAAGAATGTTTATTAACATATATGTCGAAATAATTTTATTTCCGGATTTTATGATATTCTTCATTGGTATTAATGATTATGATATTTTTATATCGCAAAGTAATGTGAGGGCAATTAAAAAAACACGTCGCTAGGTGTTAATAGGAGTATTAAAATGTAATTAAAATGCGATATTAACCGATGATTACATTAAAATTGAGTCTTTTTTGATGCAAAAACAGTAAAATTTGAGTAATCTCCTTTTTTTAATAAGATATTAAGTATGGATTAATTTGATTTTTAATATATAAGCTTTTTCTTTGTTATCGAATGAATACTTGTAAATATCATGAAGAAATACCTTTTGTTTTTATCAATTTTTACTTTAAGTACTATTTTTTGTAAAGCTGAAGACACTAAGCTTTGGTATAAACGTCCGGCCAAGGAGTGGGTAGAAGCATTGCCTTTGGGAAATTCTCGGTTGGGTGCAATGGTTTTTGGAAATACTGCAAGAGAACAGCTCCAGCTCAATGAGGAAACGATGTGGGGAGGAGGGCCTCACAGAAATGATAGCCCTAATATGTTAAAAGTGTTGGATGAGGTGCGCTCTCTTATCTTTGCCGGAAAAGAAAAAGAAGCAGAGGCTTTGTTGGAAAAAAATATGAGAACTTCGCATAATGGTATGCCCTATCAAACAATAGGGAGCTTATATTTAGATTTTACAGGACATAATAAATATTCCAATTATTCAAGACAACTTGACTTGGCTACAGCAGTAGCTACAACAAAATATACGGTAGATGGCATTAATTATACCCGTGAGGTGTTTTCTTCTTTTACAGATAATGTCATTATTATGAGAATTACGGCTGATAAGCCGAATAGTATTAGCTTCACAGCAGGATATGACTCTCCTGTAAAAGATTATAAAGTTCAAGCTAAGGGCGATAAGCTTATTCTCAAAGGTATGGGGGCAGAACACGAAGGTATAAAAGGCGTGATTCGGTTCGAAAACCAAACTCAAATAAANNTCTCTGTAAAAGCAGCTAACTCGGTTATTGTTTATATTTCTATAGCGACTAATTTCGTTAACTATAAAGATGTGAGTGCCAATGAATCGGCTAAGGCTACTGGTTTTTTGAAAGACGCACTATCGAAGCCCTATGACAAAGCGTTAGCAGATCATATAAAATACTATAAAAAGCAATTCGATCGCGTATCCTTAGATTTGGGAAAATCGGACAATGTCCTAGAAGAAACAGATGTAAGAGTTAGAAACTTCAAAGAAGGAAAAGATCAAAGTCTCGTTACCCTACTTTTTCAGTTTGGGCGTTATCTACTTATTAGTTCATCCCAACCGGGAGGGCAGCCTGCTAATTTGCAAGGAATATGGAACGACCAATTAGTGCCGCCTTGGGATAGCAAATACACTATTAACATCAATACGGAGATGAACTATTGGCCTGCAGAGGTTACCAATCTAAGTGAAACACATCAACCTCTTTTCCAGATGTTAAAAGAGTTGGCGGTGACAGGGCAAGAGACTGCAAAGGTAATGTACAATGCGAATGGCTGGGTTGCACATCATAATACGGACCTTTGGCGTACTACAGGTCCTGTAGACGGAGCATTTCATGGTATGTGGCCTAATGGAGGGGCATGGCTGAGTCAGCACATGTGGCAACATTACTTATATACAGGAGACAAGAACTTCTTAAAAGAAGCATACCCTGTGCTGAAAGGTGCAGCAGATTTCTTTCTCGATTTTTTGGTGGAACATCCTACATATAAATGGATGGTAACATCACCGTCTACCTCTCCCGAACAAGGCCCTCCTGGAAAAAATACGAGTATAACCGCAGGATCTACAATGGATAATCAAATTGTATTTGATGTGCTTAACAATGCTCTGGAGGCATCTAAAACCTTAGGCGTAGGTGATGAAGCATATAATCAAAAACTCGAGGATATGATTTCTCGCCTTGCACCTATGCAGATAGGAAAGTACAATCAATTGCAGGAATGGTTGGGAGATTGGGACGATCCGAAGAATGATCATCGTCATGTCTCTCACTTGTATGGGTTGTACCCAAGCAATCAGATTTCGCCATATTCACATCCAACGCTTTTTCAGGCGGCAAAAAACTCACTTCTCTATCGTGGAGATATGGCTACAGGCTGGTCGATAGGTTGGAAAATTAATTTTTGGGCACGTCTGCTCGATGGTAATCATGCCTATAAAATTATTTCGAATATGCTATCTTTGGTAGAGCCGGGTAATAACGATGGACGTACTTATCCGAACCTATTTGATGCACATCCGCCATTTCAGATAGATGGAAATTTTGGATTCACTGCGGGGGTAGCAGAGATGCTTCTGCAAAGTCATGATGGAGCAATACATTTACTACCGGCTTTGCCTGATAAGTGGAAGAACGGAAGTGTTAAAGGGTTGATGGCTCGTGGCGGTTTCGAAATTTCATCGATGGATTGGAGTGATGGTGAGATATCTTCTGTAACAATTACATCTAAACTAGGCGGAAATATGCGTCTTCGCTCTTATGTGCCATTAAGAGGTGATGGATTGCAGGAGGCAAGGGGCGTGAATCANNCGCTATATAAAACAGCAGATATAAAAGAGCCGTTGGTATCGAAAGAAATAAATCCTCAATATCCTCTATTGTATAAAGTTTACGAATATGATATAATAACTCAACAAGGTCATTCATATACCTTTAAGAGAGGAAAGTAAGTTTGCCTGTAGTAGATTAAAAGTGTTTTTCGTT
>NZ_DLIY01000028.1:18310-135222 GCF_002483985.1 Dysgonomonas sp. UBA7630 | reverse complement strand
TTGTTAAACATATTTTTTTTAAACCTTTTTTTGAAATTTGAGGGGGAAATGACACAAGAACTCAATCTGAGTCGACCAATCAAGCAAATAGAAAAAAAGTAAAACGATCAGAAAAATACCCGCTAAAGAAAAAACAAACTACAGAAATTCTACTTTGCCGATAGAGATAACAAGAACAAATAAAGATTTAGACATTGCTTTTTTGTTTTAGAAATCGATTTGCTAAATATTTCCGAACCGGCGTATCGTAAAATTTCAAGCAGATATAAGCTAAAGCAATACTTCCGACAAGAACTCCGGCTGCACCGGGTAATGATTCCTGGAATGTGAGATTCTCATTCTTCACCCAAGCATAATATAGATATATAAAAGGGTAATGAACCATATATAAGGGATAAGAAATATCTCCTAAGAATCGGCATACGCAAATTGTGTATTTATCGGTCGTTTGCCCCGAAGCTCCTAAATAGACAAGTAGCGGAAAAAACACAACGCAACACAGAGTGTCATATACTCCATTCATCCATAAATGTTCTGCTCCACCGATACGTGGCACAGCTAAAAGGGCAACGATAACAAAACTACACATCCAAAAGGCACCTTTTACATTCTTGGCTGGTTTAAAAATACGAGAAAGCAGCAAACCTGCAGAGAAAGAAAACAACAATCTGAACGATCCTCCCATAAATTCAGCTCCGGTTAATGAATATCCAACACATATATCCCCTAAAGGACCTAATATCGCAAATGCCGCCAAGCAACATCCGGTAACAAAAACAAGTAGAGCAAGAATCTTTGTCGAAAACCTGCGAATAAATAAAACATGAAGAATATTACCTATATATTCAAAGAATAAAGACCAACTAGGTCCATTGAGCGGAAACATTTCGCCCAAACCGCGCACCTCTGTTGCTGTAGTAGCAGGAATCAATAGTGCATTTAATAATGTAGCGATAAGCAAAGCAGCAACACTCACCTTGGATACATCCCACACTGAACAGTCTTGAAGGTAGAACATGATCGCACCTATAACGGCTCCCATTACAACCATTGGATGCAATCGTATAATTCGGCGTTTAATAAAATCTTTTGCTTTCATTGTTCCCCAACGACCATCATAAGCATAGCCTATAACAAAGCCTGACAGTATAAAGAAAAAATCGACAGCTAAATATCCGTGATTGATACGTTGGTCTAAATGGCTGGTGGCAAAAGCTTCAAATATATGAAAACATACAACCATGATAGCGGCGACTCCGCGCAGCCCATCCAGTATATTGTAATGTGGTTTTGTGTCTGCAAATGCAGCCATAGAGATTTGCGTTTTCAGCATAATTTAAGATTCTTATATTTTGGTGTATTCTGGCATTTCAAAAAATAAAACTTACAAAATAAGCAAATTTTACAGAGACTTTAATAATTAACTTATTGAAGGAATAATATTTTTGGGATAATAAAACATGTTTTATATTATAAAAATAGATTCCTTAGCTATGATATTATTTCATTATTTTTGTGCAAAATAACACTCAAAACCAGTTTTATGTCTTATAACCAATTAATAAACCCCAAAAGCATTGTCATAGTCGGCGCTTCTGATAACATTTTGAAACCGGGAGGGAGTGTTTTGCATAATATTATAAATGGAACATTCGAAAAAGAGCTATATATTGTAAATTCGAAAGGTGGTATCATACAAGGCATTAAAGCCTATACCAAGGTTGAAGATATCCCTCAAGCTGATCTTGCCATTATATTTATACCTGCCAACCAATGCATAGAGACTGTAGACTATTTGGCAAATAAAAAGGGAGTGAAAGCTTTTATTGTATTTTCGGCCGGATTTAGCGAAGAGTCTGAAGAGGGTGCTATCAGAGAAAAACAACTTATAGAAATCGTAAACAAAGCGGGAGCTATCATGATCGGCCCTAATTGTTCAGGTTTCTTTAATACGAATCATCAAAGCATTTTCACTCGTCCTATACCGAGCCTCGATACGAATGGAGTAGATATAATTTCCAGCTCGGGAGGAACAATTACTTATATCATTGAGTCTGCTATGCGTATTGGGCTGAGATTTAACTCAGCGTGGTCAATAGGAAATGCTGCTCAGATAGGAATTGAAGATATATTGGAATATTTAGATAAAGAATTTGATCCGGAAACCAGTCCGAAAATAAAACTTCTCTATTTAGAAAAAATTAGTAACCCCGATAGGTTTCTTCTTCATTCGTCTTCCCTCATCAATAAGGGGTGCAAAATAGCTGCCATAAAATCGGGCAGTTCCACATCCGGCAGTCGCGCAGCATCTTCTCATACGGGAGCAATAGCGAGTTCTGACTCAGCCGTTGAAGCCCTGTTCAGAAAAGCGGGAATTATACGTTGCTACTCGCGCGAAGAACTTGCGAACGTTGCAGCAGTATTGACATTAAAGAAAATAAACGGACGAAATCTGGCTATAATTACTCAAGCAGGTGGTCCTGCCGTAATATTAACAGACGCTCTATCAAAAGGGAATATTGATGTTCCAGAACTGGATAAAGACTTGGCTGCCGAACTAAAGAAGCATCTCCTTCCGGGAGCCGCAGTATCTAATCCTATAGATATTATAGGAACAGGAACAGGCGAACACATGGCTACATGTATCGATTTTTGCGAAACATACTTTAAAGAAATAAATGGTATAGCCGTTATATACGGAAACCCCGGAGTAAGCAATGTAGCCGAAGCCTATAATATGCTGGATAAAAAAATAAAGACCAGCAAACTACCGATATACCCGATATTGCCATCGGTGATAGCTGCGTCGGAAGAAATGGAAACCTTTGTAAAGAAAGGACATGTCAATTTTACAGATGAATATGCTTTGGCAAATGCTCTCTCTAAAGTTGTTTCCTGGACTCCTCCATCGGTAGGCAAAATAGAAGATATATCTGTTGACATACCCCGTATAAGAACTATTATCAGCAACTCTGCTGACGGATATATAGATAGTGAAACGGTTAGGCAATTGTTTGATGCCGCAGGTATTCCACAAGTACAAGAAATAGTGACAGCCAACAGAGATGAAGCTATCGTTTTTGCCGACAAAATCGGATACCCGATTGTTGCAAAGTGCGTAGGTCCTATTCATAAATCGGATGTAGGAGGGGTTGTATTGAATATACATTCAGCAAACCATTTATCAATCGAGTTTGACCGTTTGATGAAAATCACCGATGCCACAGCCGTCATGGTACAGCCGATGCTATCGGGGCAAGAACTATTTATCGGTGCAAAATATGAACCTACATACGGTCACATTGTTTTGTGTGGACTGGGTGGAATTTTTGTAGAAATACTGAAAGACGTAGCATCGGGTCTTGCACCCTTAAGTTTTGATGAAGCTTCTTCGATGGTACAATCGCTAAAAGCATATAAAATAATAAAGGGGACACGTGGACAAAAAGGCTTAAACGAAAAGTTATTTGTAGAAATCATTGTACGCTTATCGGTTATGCTCAGGTTTGCTCCGGAAATAAAAGAAATGGACATCAACCCGCTTTTGGCTAACGAAGAGAGAGTTATAGCCGTGGATGCAAGAATCAGAATAGAAAAATAGCATTGATTATTTATAGTGAAAAAAGCAGTATCGGCAAAAGTATATCTTGGCTGGTATTGCTTTTTTTTGAAAAATCTTTTTATGAAGTACTTTATTATATTTCAGAAATATACTACCTTTATTGCCGACAAAATCTATAGGTATGAAAACGAAGAATTTTGAATAAATAGTAAATATAAAATATAAAGCCGGACATTTCGTTCTCGGCTTTTTTTATGTGCAACAGACAAATATCAAACGCTCAAAAATGAAAGAAGAAAAGAAAATTGTTTTAGGTATTTCAGAAAAGCCTAAACCCGCCCAATGGCTATTATTGAGTATCCAACATCTATTTGCCATGTTCGGAGCAACCGTACTTGTTCCTGCACTCACCGGAATGAGCCCTGCTGTAGCTCTTATCTCGAGTGGTATCGGTACATTGGTATTTATAGCCATCACAAAAGGCAAAGTCCCTTCTTATCTGGGATCATCATTTGCTTTTATCAATCCCATCATAGCTGTAAAAGCTTTGGAACTCGATCCTTCGTCGGGTGTAGGTATGGGAAGTTTCCTTGTGGGTAGTTTCCTTGTGGGGGTTACCTATTCGGTAGTTGCACTTATTATAAACAGAGCCGGTACACAGTGGCTGATGAAGTTGCTTCCTCCTGTGGTAGTAGGACCTGTGATTATGGTTATCGGACTTGGACTTGCCGCTACAGCCGTTAACATGGCTACTAACAATCCTGCAGGAGATTATGACCTTACTTATGTACTCATCGGTTTAGTAACTCTTACCATAACAATTCTTACGGCCATTTTCACTCGCGGATTTCTTAGTGTTATTCCTGTACTGGTAGGTATAATTGGCGGGTATGTATTTTCTATTATCTTAGGAGTTGTAGATGTGCAACACGTAGTTGAAGCAAACTGGATCGAAATGCCTTCTTTCTCCATCCCATTTGTTCATTATACACCTTCTTTCACATGGAGAGTATTCTTAATGATGGTTCCTGTTGCTATAGTTCCTATTGCTGAGCATATCGGGCATCAGCTTGTTTTGAGTAAAGTTGTTAGCAAAGACCTGATCAAAGACCCGGGACTAGATCGTTCTATGCTGGGTGATGGTGTAGCCACTATGATAGCTGCCACATTAGGAGGACCACCGAATACTACTTATGGAGAAAATATCGGAGTATTAGCGATAACTCGCGCTTTCAGTATTTATTTGTTTGTAGGTGCAGCAATCTTTGCTATTATGTTTGGTTTCTGTGGTAAGATATCCGCTTTGCTATCTACTATCCCTACTCCGGTAATGGGTGGAGTTTCTATCCTCTTGTTCGGTATAATAGCCTCCAGCGGGCTACGCATGCTTGTGGAAAACAAAGTAGACTTTAGCCGTAAGCGCAACCTTATTATATCTTCCGTTATCCTTGTTATTGGTATCGGGGGAGCAGCAATACATATCGGCAAAGTATTTTCGTTGGAAGGAATGGCGCTGGCTTCTATAATTGGGGTTGTACTTAATCAAGTATTGCCGGGCAAGCAGGTTGTAGATTTTGATGAAATGTTTAAAGAGTAATAAACAATTACATATATATAATAATAAAGGNNCCTTTATTATTATATATATGCTTAACGAAACTTATTCTTTATAATAAATATGTTTTACCCTGCTAGAAATAGACGTTAGTATCTCATAAGGGATTGTATTTATTTCTTTAGCCAAATCTACGACAGATGGATTTTCCCCAAAGATGACTACCGAGTCTCCTTCTTTCACATCTACTCCCGTAACATCGATCATTGATAAATCCATACAAATATTTCCAACAATAGGCACCATGTGTCCATTGACCAATACCTTACCAACTCCATTGCCAAACTGACGACTAAGCCCGTCGGCATATCCGATACGGATAGTTGCTATTGTGGCATCTTTATCGAAATGGCCTTTACGCCCATAACCAACAGTTTCTCCGGCCTTGATATATTTGATTTGTAGAATGGTGGTCTTCAAGGTACATACGTTACGTAGTCCGTTTAAACCACTTGCACTTACTCCATAAAGACTTATACCCAGCCTCACCATATCCATTTGCTCGTTGGGGAAACGTTCTATCCCTGCCGAATTAAGAATATGCTTCATCACCGGATAATGGCAACTCTCCTCTATTGCATGTGTTATTTTCTTAAAGGTTTTAATCTGATCTACTGTAAAATCATCGAAGTTCCAACTTTCACTTGCAGCTAAATGAGAGAAGACAGATTGGATACGTACTCCTGTTTGCGACTTAATACGCTCCATCAATTCAGGAATATCTTCTTCTGTAAATCCCAACCGATGCATCCCTGTATCTATTTTTATATGTATCGGATAATTTGTAATTCCCTGCAATTTGGCTTCCTTTATAAAAGCATCCAATATTCTGAAATTATACACTTCGGGTTCGAGTGCATACATCGCCAACTCTTCAAATCCCCCTACTTCGGAGTTGAGAACAATAATAGGAACTTTTATTCCTTGTTTCCTTAAGAATACGCCTTCTTCTGCAACTGCAACAGCCAGATAATCGCACTTATGATACTGCAATGTTTTTGCTACCTCTGTCGCTCCTGTACCATAACCATCGGCCTTAACCATACATACCATTTTGGTTTTAGGGTTCAGCCTTGATCTATAAAAGTTATAATTGTGAACGATTGCATCTAAATCTATATCGAGCACTGTTTCGTGCGTTTTCACCTCCAGTAGTTTATTTATACTCTCGAATGAGAAACTACGTGCCCCTTTCAGCAAAATAAACATATCATGGAAATCGCTCCATATATTCGAATGGATAAAATCATTGGTCGTATTGAAGAAATGCATTTCGCCATTCTTAAACAATTCCTTATATGTGGAGATTTCTTTACCGATACCGATAAGCACATCTATTTTTTTATTCAACACCAGATTCGATGCCAAATAATACAGTTCTTTAGGTACTAACCCCGACTGTGGAATATCTGATATTATAAGCACCTTTCTCTTTTGGCTATCCGTTGCCCTTTGAGCCAAAAAGTCAAGAGCAATTCCCAAGGAGTTTATATCAGAATTGTATGTATCATTTATCAGTATTGTATTATTTTTCCCTTGACGTACATCAAGACGCATTGCAACAGGCTCGAGACCGGCCATACGTTGATTAATATCAGGTAAAGACAAGTGCAAATAAATGGCAGTAGCCAATACATGGATAGCATTTTCGATAGCTGCATTATCAGCAAAAGGAATCGTAAACTGAGAGGCCATTCCCAGAATAGAATAATGAATGGTCGTACAATTTCCGAGCTTCTCAACTTTCATTATATGCAATGGACTTTTGTTAGATCCCTTGCGAGACCATGTCAGACGTTTGTGAGAAAGACAGGCTATCTCCATACATTCGTCTACAAGCTCATTCTCTTCTTCACAAATAATGACATCACAGTTTATAAAAAGCTCCAGTTTCTCGAGACATTTTTGTTTCATAGATTTGAAACCTTCCTGATGAGCCTGTCCGATATTGGTAAAAACACCAATAGTAGGATTTATAATCGCCTCGAGCTTTGCCATCTCCTCAGGTTGAGATACCCCTGCCTCGAATATGCCCAACTGTGTATGGCTATTCATTTGCCAAACAGAAAGAGGTACACCAATTTGAGAATTATAGCTCCGAGGAGAATGCGTAATATTAAAATCATGATGAAGGACTTGATAAAGCCACTCCTTCACCACTGTTTTACCGTTGCTTCCTGTAATACCAATAACAGGCACATTAAACTGATTGCGATGATATGCGGCTAGACGTTGAAGAGCAAATAGCGTATTTACCACTACAAGAAAGTTTGCATCTTCATATTCTTCCCACTCGGGTTGTAAATCAGATACTACAAAGTTACGAACGCCCAGCTCATAAAGCTCGGAGATATACCGATGTCCATCATTATTCTTAGTCTTAAGGGCAAAGAATAATGTTTCGTCGGGAAAAAAGACCTGACGGCTGTCAGTAAGTAGAATACTAATGGCAGTTTCGTTCAGATCGGTTGGCATAGCATCAATTATCTTAGCTACCTGATATATAGAATATTTCATTCTTCTTTTTTAATTAAGATCTGTTTTCCAAATCCACAATTTCTTGTTCGCAACAAATGTATGGATATTTCTTATTGAAGGCTTTCAACTTTAACAAAGTTTGCCTTAAAAAATGCTTATAATCATCACTTTGGTTATTTATAGGCCTATGATTTAGAGCCTGATATATTTTCTGCCATTCTTTTATTATAGGGGGAGCTTCTTCATCAAAATAGGTCTCTGACAATCGTTGCCAGATATATTTAATTGCTATCTGATTTGGATGAGTCATGTCTTCATCATAGAATCGATAATCACGTAATTCATCCAAAACAATTTCATAAGAAGGGAAATAATGCAAACCTTCTACCATGCTACAAATTTTATCTACAGCCAAAAGCAAAGTAGATTTGCTCAACTGGTTATCATGGGCTCCATCTTTGAGGTGACGAACAGGACTTACCGTGAACACTATTCGCAACGATGGATTTATTTTTCTCAAATCCTTTACCAAACCTTCCCACTCTGCTAAAATATCTTCAACAGAAAGACGAAAACGTTCGAATTCAGCAGCAGGCAGCTTATGGCAATTACCAACTACCACATTCTCTTTCAAAGACCGAAAGACATACGCTGTTCCAAATGTAACAAAAAGGACATCGGCCTTGCGAATATCGTTTGACCCATTCATCAAACTATGGTTTATCCCTTGCAGACATTTATCCTTATCTACATCTGAAAAAGACCCATGATGCCAAAAACTTTGATAAAGTCCTTTGTATTCAAAAATTTCTTTCTCTGTAAACTCCTTTTCTTCGATAAGCAGCCTCAAAGCCCGACTAATGGATAAGGGATTGTAGAGAATCCCAAAAGGATTGAGATTTACATTGAATTTATTTTCCACAAACAGTTTACCCATATTCTCGGCAAAACAAGAGCCAAATATCACAATATGACTCTTATGAGATATCTTAAAGTCTGGTGTTGGAATTTCTATTTTTGTTCTGAAGTCCATATTTATAAACACTACTAAACACAAGTAAAGGTAAAAAGATTGCATGGAATTATTCGAAACTTGAAGATAAAGTTTTATCGTATTTTTTAATTCATACATTTACAGACAAAAAAAAATTACAAGCAACATATACCTGTAATTTTTCCTTCTTCAATTTCTCGTCATACAGACGATAAAATATGCTATTCTTATATCAGATAACGATCAGATAACTCCCCGCATACGGTCTTCGAATGCCGAAAGGGAAGCCTTCGCTCCTTCGCCCATTGCTATTATAATCTGCTTAAATGGCACAGTTGTAACATCTCCTGCTGCATAAACGCCGGGTATACTCGTACGGCAATGAGTATCGATAGCTATTTCTCCAAAACGATTTACATCGACCAGATCTTTAAAAACAGAACTATTAGGAGCCAATCCGATCTGTACAAATATGCCGTTCAGATTGACGATACGCTCTTCACCGGTAGTACGGTCTTTCACTTTTATTCCGGTAACCTTCTCGTCACCGATCACCTCTGTTGTTTGGGTATTCAGTATGATCTCTACATTTGGGAGGCTTTTGGCTTTTTCTTGCAAAATCTTATCAGCCTTAAGTTCTTCTGCATATTCAAAGAGAGTTAGCTTAGTGCAAATACCCGCAAGATCTATTGCGGCCTCTACTCCCGAATTTCCTCCGCCTACAACAGCCACTTCTTTACCTTTATAAAATGGCCCATCGCAGTGAGGACAAAAAGCGACTCCTTTTCCTATATAATCCGATTCGCCGGGCACATTGAGTTTTCTCCAACTAGCCCCTGTAGCTATTATCACAGCGGGAGTAACTATCTTTTCTCCGCCTACAACGGATATAAATTTTTTACCTTCAATCAACTCTACTTTCTCTACCTTTCGATGCTCGAGAATATCGACAGGATAATCCTGTAAGTGCACTTTGAGATTGTTCGACAACACTTCACCTGTTGTCTTGGTTACAGAAATCAGATTTTCGATTCCTACGGTTTCCTTTACTTGTCCTCCTATGCGTTCAGCCAACAAAGCCACCTTCAAACCTTTACGAGCCGAGTAAATAGATGCGGCAACTCCTGCGGGGCCTCCACCGATTACAGCTACATCATACTCTCTGACTGTTGGATTATTATCTGCCAATTCTTTGCTTCCATACTGATCTTCGAGTTTGGATAATAATTCACCGAATTCACCACGACCTACATGAATCAATTTACCATCAGCAAATACTGCGGGAACACCTTGCAGTTTAAGAGCATCAACCTCTTCCGGATTTATCGCCCCGTCTACCATCTCGTGATATATTTCAGCGTTGAGAGTAGTCATAACATTAAGTGCTTGAACAATATCAGGACAATTGGTACACGTCAGCGACACATAAGTAGTAAGATGTATAGGCCCTTGAAGAGCTTTAACTCTGCTTACAACAAATTCGTCAGGGATATTCTTCCCCTTGCCATCACTATTCAGTATCGCTAATAATAAAGAGGTAAACTCGTGTCCGTTAGGCACTCCCCTGAATTTAATACGTGTATCTTCTCCATTTTTCAATAAAGAGAACTCGAGCCCTTCACCTTTATTAATCTGACAGGAAATATTATCGGAACAAGAAGCCACGTCATCGAGAAGATCGACAAGTTCACGATAGGAGTCATGCTGGTCGAAAGCAGTAATATTTAATATATACTGATTTTTCAGTTCAGAGAATATCGAGCGTAATTGTTCTTTAAAAGATGAGTCTAACATATATTTTAATTTTAATTACGTTGATTTAAAAACCGGCTTTGTTAAGCCGGTCTGCAAATTTGAATATTAAATCTTACCAACCAGATCTATACTTGGCTTGAGTGTTTCTTCGCCTTTTTTCCACTTAGCAGGACAAACTTCACCGTCGTGTGTTGCTACAAACTGAGCAGCTTCCACCTTGCGAAGCAATTCGTCTGCATTACGCCCGATTCCATTGTCATGAATTTCGGCAATCTTAACCTGCCCTTCAGGATTTAATAGGAAAGTTCCTCTATATGCCATTCCTTCTTCTTCGATCATCACGCCAAATGCACGGCTGAGTACCCCTACGGTATCGGCTAACATCGGATATTTGATCTTGCGAATACTTTCGGATGCATCATGCCAAGCTTTATGCACAAAATGTGAGTCTGTACTTACAGAATAAACCTCTACACCCATTGCTTGCAGTTGATCATATTTGTCAGCTACATCAACAAGTTCTGTTGGGCAAACAAATGTAAAATCGGCGGGGNNAGAAAAAGAAGATTACCCACTTCCCTTTTACGTCTTCATGGGTTACTGTCTTAAAAGCTCCATTGTGATAAGCTTGTACTTTAAATTCCGGTAATTGTAAATTAATAATAGGTTTCATAATAAATTTTATTTATATTTAAATTACACTTATGTCTTTTATCTATACACCGCAAAGATATATAGTTTTTATTTATACACAAATATATTTCAATAGAATTTATCTATAATCCTATTCCTGTGCTTCCAATGATAGAATATTGGAATTGATTGTGGTACTATGGGTGTGGATTGGAATATTTATAGTCTTAGCTTGGGTAATTAGGGAGCGAAAAAGGGTGCTTGTGGGGTAAAACAAAAAGTTACACTCTTAAAATAAATATAATAAATCTAACGCATTAAGGAATATACTCTGCCCATAAGAGATTATCGATAAATCAATCCTAAATTAGTTCTTAAGAATCTCCTAATTGCAATGAAAGGATAAAGGTAATACTCTATTTAATTTATGTAAAGTATAAGAATCGACACCCTTAAAGAAAAAAGCCTTATTATATTCATATATATTTTCATACATAGTCCCTAAATGATAACTAATCCATTCTCCTCTTAAATTGGTTGCTCCCAGAAACTCTGTAATATAATCCCTATTGCTCCCTCCATAAAAGACAATCACTTCTTGATTATTTATCTCATCAAATCCTACATCAACGATATAATAGCGTAGCATTATCAATGTATCAACCTTTATATACTCAGATTCTATTGAAATTTTATTTCTGATATCAAAGAATCACCTTTATACAGATTAATTATTTGTTTATGCATAGGGTATACGATAGTAGTATCTTCTAAATTAAACCCCTTTAGGTCGAGATTATAATAGTAGATTTTCACTTCCAATTTATAAGCTTCATTATATATATTCTGAGTATACTTTATCAAGCGTCCCTCATTCTGAAATAGGTTCAGCTCTTTCTTATTTGAGCAACAAGAAAGAAGAACCATCATGATACAAAGAAAATAAATTAGAGGGACCTTCATTATATTATTTCTTTGATAAACAACTTAAGGGGAAGACTTAATTAATTTTTCACACCTTACTCTTTTATCTCCATGTTATAAAATAAAAGTAATATATAATAATATA
Source organism: Dysgonomonas sp. UBA7630 (assembly GCF_002483985.1). Classification (NCBI taxonomy): domain Bacteria; kingdom Pseudomonadati; phylum Bacteroidota; class Bacteroidia; order Bacteroidales; family Dysgonomonadaceae; genus Dysgonomonas; species Dysgonomonas sp. UBA7630. The sequence continues at coordinate 123,116 of NZ_DLIY01000028.1, read as the reverse complement.
AGATGCATACGAAAAGATGTATAAAAAAGAAAAGGTTGTNNAAATCCCCCTGAGGAATCTTCCAAATAATAGACTATGATTTTTCCCGTGTTTAATTTTGTTTAACTGTGAACTACAAATTGTTAATGAATTTGTTAAAGAATCTTGTGTATTATAAAGAAACGAAAAACGGCACAATATTGTGCCGTTTTTCACATATCTAAATATACTATAGAAGCTTATTTATTAACGATCTCCATTGTATCGGAGGCGATCATATATTCTTCATCAGTAGGAACAACCATAACGGTCACTTTAGAGTCGGGAGCACTAACAACAGCCTCTTCTCCTTGTATCTTGGCATTCTTCTCTACGTCAAGTTTTATTCCCATATATTCCATATCCTTACATACTTGCTCACGAACAGCAATAGCATTCTCGCCTATACCGCCCGTAAACATAAGAATATCTACACCTCCCAGAACGGCTGCATAAGCACCCACATATTTCTTTATACGGTGTACAAACATATCGAAAGCCAATATAGCTCTTTCGTTACCCTCATCCATTGCGGCACGCAACTCACGCATATCAGACGATACACCCGATACACCTAACAGCCCACTGTGCTTATTTACGAGAGTAGAAATAGCTTGTGTACCGATGTTCTCTTTCTCCATAATGAAAGATATAATACCGGCATCTACATCGCCCGAACGAGTACCCATCAACAGACCTTCAACAGGAGTCATACCCATTGATGTATCTACCGACTTGCCGCCATAGATAGCAGCCAAAGAGCCGCCATTACCTATATGAGCTGTGATAATACGTTGTTTTTCGTAGGGAACACCGAGCAAATCACATCCTTTGCGTGAAACATATCTGTGACTTGTTCCGTGAAAGCCATAACGTCTGATTCCGTATTTTTCATACAATGAATATGGCAACCCATACATATATGATTTTGCCGGCATTGTCTGATGGTAAGCAGTATCGAAAACTCCCACCTGCGGGATATTTCCCATCAATTCTTTCACGGCATAAATACCTGCAAGATTAGGTGGATTGTGCAATGGAGCAAGCTCTATGCATTCTTCCATTTTCTTTATCACCTCATCGGTAATAAATACACTACTATTAAACTCTTCACCACCGTGAACCACACGATGACCAACAGCGTCTATCTCGTCCAAAGAGCCTAACACGCCATACTTAGAACTTGTCAAAACACCCAATATATATTCTATCCCGGCCTGATGCTCTAGGATTTCACCTTCAAGAACGACCTTATCACCATTAGGTAGCGGAAACTTAAGGAAAGAACCTTTCAAACCGATTTTTTCGACTCCTCCCTGTGCAATCACAGCCTTGCTTTCCATATCGAAAAGCTTATATTTTATAGAAGAACTTCCACAGTTCAATACTAATATCTTCATGTCTTTAAATTAAATCGTTTGGTCCTATTATTTTCCCTGCATCGTCGTAAATATAAAAACCGCGTTTGGTAGATACGCCAAGTTGTTTTGATCTGAACAACTTCCATAATACCGGGCTAGCCTTATACTTTTTATCGCCATACTCGTCAAACATATCTTCCATAAGCATTACCAGCTTTTCGATACCTAGGATGTCTGCCAATTGGAAAATACCAAACCGTTGTCCGAATATGATTGTAAACTCTTTATCTATATCTTCTATAGAAGCTACATTCTCCATCCATATCTGACATGCTTCATTCAGCATTGTTATCATCATACGAAAACTTACAAGCCCGCTACTTTCGTGCACTTGTATAGCCGTATGCTTGATCATGTGAGCAAAATGATACACCTTGTGTACTGCTTCTTCGGACGTAAATGTTCCTCTTACGATCTCTAACAAACGAGCATCTGTATGTGAGACAGGAAAATGCAGACTGATACAACGTGCTTTGTATTTCAGATCAGCAGCTAGTTCACTGATGATAACTGTAGTTGCATTTGTAGCGATAATAGCATCCGGCGACAAGACTTGTTCCAAATTGCGGAAAACTTCTTTCCTCAGATCAGTACTACGTCCGCCATCCACATCGTAACGGATACATTCGATCACAAAATCGCAATCTTGAAGATCCTGATAATCAAGGGTTCCTTTGATACGTCCCATGGTAGAACGCTTTTCGCCCTGAGTCAACCCCCAGTTTTCTATCTTTGTATCCAATCCATGCTCTATATCTTTCAAGGCTAGTTGTATCCTGTCTTCCGACACTTCAACAAAAGTAACCTCGATACCCGATAGCGCTGTAAGGCTTACAATATGTCGTCCATCACGACCGCAGCCTACAACCCCGATCTTAGAGAAAAGAGACCTCTTCTTATTTTTTGAGCTTAACCCATACTCCTCAATAGGTTCTATGATTTCTGCCATAAATATTTTAATTATAAATTTAGAGTTATAAACTATGAGTAGGTCGGAAAAGCGAATCGAATGATTGTTCGTACCAACCGTCTATTTCTCAAAGCTATTTATAACTATTTTACTTTTTCTTTGCGGCAATAGCCTGATTAGCGGCAATAGCCACCATATTATATATGTCACTTACCGAGCAACCTCGCGACAAGTCATTTACCGGTGCAGCCATTCCTTGCAGGATAGGACCTACAGCCTCGGCATTACCCAAACGTTGCACAAGTTTGTAAGCTATATTTCCTACCTCTAACGAAGGGAACACCAGTACATTTGCATGTCCGGCAACAGCACTCTCGGGAGCTTTTTGCTTACCTACTGCAGGCACAAGAGCCGCATCGGCTTGTAATTCGCCATCGATCTTCATTGTAGGATCAATCTTCTGTGCCAACTGTGTAGCTTCAATCACCTTATCTACTAACGGACTTTTAGCACTTCCTTTTGTCGAAAAACTTAGAATTGCCACCTGAGGTTCTTCACCAACCAAAGCACGTGCAGTTTGACCTGTAGCAACAGCTATTTCGGCCAACTGAGACGCTGTAGGATCGGGAGTAACGGCGCAATCTGCAAAAAGCAACAGCCCGTCTTTACCATATTGTTTCTGAGTAGTAAACATTAAAAAAGCACCTGATACCACACTGATTCCGGGTGCTGTTTTTATAATTTGCAATGCAGGGCGAAGCACGTCTCCTGTTGTATTCTCGGCTCCGGCAATTTCGCCGTCGGCATCTCCGTTTTTGATCATAAGGCAACCAATATATAGCGGATTTTCAGCAAGTTTTGCTGCCTGTTCGATAGTCAAGCCTTTCGATTTTCTCAACTCAAAAAGAAGATTCGTATAAACCTCTTTCTTCTCATAATCCTTCGGATCAAGAATGGTTGCTTTATCTATATTTTTCAGATTAAGACCGGCTGCCAATTCTTTTACTTCTTTCACATTTCCTATAAGAATAATGTCGGCAACACCATCACCAAGCAACTGATCTGCTGCTTTTATAGTCCTTTCTTCTGTTCCTTCCGGCAATACGATACGCTGTTTGTTCGCTTTTGCTCTTTCTACTATCTCTTTAATTAAATCCATAATATATAATGATTGTTTTTATCCAATACGAAGTCAGGACGAACCCTTTTTATAAAATCGAGCAAATATAATAAAATTTGCAATCTCTACTTTACATTTAAGGCAAGAAACATCTCGTCTAATGTGAAATAAGCTAAAAAATATTTACTTCCATTCCCACTCCAATTCGGCTATAAGTGGAATACCTTTAGTATTCCTATATCCTTCGAAAACTTCTGCCAGTTGTTCCTTGTTAACAATCTGATCTTTGGGAATAATGATATAAACATATTGATTCATCATCAGAAAAAAATATCGCTCTATTTCAATGATGGATTTTATATCATGCACATTAAAAAAATTATGACCTCGCTTACTGTCGACTTCTATAACATCATTCCCCAGTAAAAGTTTTATTTCGTAAAGAGATTCTCCTTTCATACTCTCTATTACCTTTCGCTTACTCATACGCTTATACATCCACGCCGACCAGCGTTGATAAAACATAAAAAACAAAAGTGATGATGCGATAAAGACATAAGCCAGAATATCGTTCATCCCGTCAAACAACAGGATCGCACCAAAGAAAAGAGATAACCCCGGCAACCGATAACAATCCCATTTCCGCTGCTTTTTATAACCGTTGTTGTGAGACAAATTATAAAGTTGCAACTCTAAATAGTCATTTGTAGACAATGTATAACTAAGCTCCATATTCGAGAGACAAAGTTAGTTAAAAACAAAGGCTCTCATAGCGTTAACCATGAGAGCTTTTATTTTATTTATCTTTTTTTTCTTTTTCTTCAGCTCTTTCTATAAAGTCTTTTAGTTTTTTCACCATATTCAAGCTACCACAATAAAACGGAACTCGCTGGTGTAACTCCTGCGGCTGAATCTCCAATATCCGATTATGCCCGTCTATAGCAGCTCCTCCGGCTTGCTCTGTAATAAATGCCATCGGATTACACTCGTACAACAACCGCAGTTTGCCCTTAGGCGCTTTGTGTGTAGACGGATAGAAATAGATACCGCCTGTAATAAGGTTGCGATGGCAATCCGAGACCAAGCTCCCTATATATCGGGCAGTATAAGGACGGTCTTCTTTTTCTTCCTGACAGTATTTTATATAATCTTTCACGCCTTGCGGAAAATGGACGTAGTTACCTTCGTTTACAGAATATATATTCGCATTTTTAGGACATCTCATATTTGGGTGTGACAGATAAAAGCTTCCAATCGCAGGATTCAGCGTAAAACCATTCACCCCTCTACCTGTCGTATAAACGATCATAGTCGATGTACCATATAGGATATACCCTGCTGCCACCTGATTAACTCCGGGCTGCAAAAAGTCTTCCATCGTAACGGGTGAGCCTATCGGAGAAATGCGACGGTATATAGAGAAGATAGTTCCTACCGATACATTTACTTCAATATTGGACGATCCGTCAAGCGGGTCCATCAACACTACATATTTATTGTTATGCCCCTCGTCAAGCCCTTCAATTGTAATAAAGTTATCATTTTCTTCCGAAGCAATACCACATACAATTTCCCTGTTGATAAGTGTTTGTATAAAGACATCATTGGCATACACATCCAGTTTCTTCTGATCCTCACCTTGTACATTCGTAGTGCCTACTGCTCCCAAGATATCTACCAGACCGGCTTTGTTTACTTTGTAACTAACGACCCTGGCGGCGAGAAGGATTGAGTTTAAGAGGCGAGAAAGCTCTCCTCTCGAATATTTGAAATCTTCCTGTCTCTCGATGATAAATTCATCAAGTGTTTTTCTTGCAATATTTTTCATAGTGCTAATTATTATTGTGTTGTTTTTTATGGATATTTCAAAGGTAAGAATTAAATCAAAACAAAAGTTCCAAAAAATAATTACTTTTGCTGCGAAATTTTTAATCTACAGAGAATGAACTTATCCGGTGTATATACAATAATATTATTGGTCTTTTCTAATATATTCATGACTTTTGCTTGGTATGGGCATCTAAAAATGAAAGAATATTCGTGGTTCGAATCACTTCCATTATTTGGTGTTATCCTTTTCAGCTGGGGTATTGCCTTTTTTGAATATTGCTTTCAAGTACCTGCAAACAGAATCGGATTTCAGGGCAATGGAGGACCTTTTACTCTGATGCAGCTAAAAATCATCCAAGAGGTTATCACCCTCACTGTCTTTGTATTGTTCAGCACACTGGCATTCAAGACCGAAACTTTCAAATGGAACCATTTATTGGCTTTTGTCTTTCTTATTGCTGCTGTATATCTGATATTTAAGAAATAGAGACAATACACCTCCTTTAAGGAACGGTTTACAAATTAGTTATATTTAGTTAAACGCACTACACCTCTCATAGAGCGTAAGACCTCTTTTCTTTAGAGAGATTCCAAACAAAACATGTTCTTAAACATAGCGTAAATACTGTTAAAATCTACCTTTTCGGAGGTTACGGAGTTGTTACAAATTGAAATATGTTTTATATTTGACCTCTATATCAGATAAATTCTATTTATTTTTAGGTACACACATGGAAAAAACCCTCGTTATTCTTAAGCCTTCTTGTGTTCAAAGAGCACTGATAGGAGAGGTTATCTCTCGGTTCGAAAAGAAGGGTTTACGTCTAGCAGGAATGAAAATGGTACAGTTGACTGATGCTATCCTCAGTGAGCATTATTCACACTTGAAAGACAGACCATTTTTCCAACGTGTAAAAGACTCCATGCAGGTATGTCCGGTTATACTTCAATGTTGGGAAGGGAAGAATGCAACTAAAGTTGTACGCTCCCTGATTGGTGTAACCAATGGCAGGGAAGCTGCTCCGGGAACTATTAGAGGAGATTTTTCGGTTAGTTCTCAGGAGAATATTGTGCATGCATCAGATTCGTCCGAATCTGCAAAGATTGAACTAAAACGCTTTTTTAACGACAACGAGATTTTTGATTATAAACAATCCACGTTAGCTAATTTATATGCGGGTGACGAGATTTAATTTATATTTATGACAGGAATAAGCAGTAACATTTTAACAAAAGGCTTCAAGCGAATCAGATTATTGCCTCTAGTGGCAGTATTTTTCATCCCAATGACCGGTTTCGCCCAGAAGAAAATAACAGAAGAAGCATCACCCGACAGAGTAGAGCTAAAGTACAAGCAACGACACAGCAGACAGACCCCAAATTCCAATCTATATGCAGATGGAATTAAAATAAAAAGAGACCTTTCTATACTTAAAGAAATTCAAGAAGAGCGCATCCTTGGAGAGAATGAAATCCCAGCAGAAGATCTTTACGGAGGTATATGGAATAATCGTTATGTGAACGCATACCGTTCTATAGAGAATATTCCAGATACATTCAAAGTGAGCCTGGCCAATTTCACAATGCCGACAATGGGATATGTTACCTCTAATTTCGGACCTCGCCGCCGCCGTATGCATTACGGAATAGACCTTAAAGTACAGGTAGGTGATACGATTTACGCAGCTTTCGACGGAAAAGTACGTGTAAAACAATACGAAAGACGTGGATATGGTTACTACTTAGCCTTGCGCCATCCAAATGGATTGGAAACTGTTTACGGACACTTGTCCAGATTCTTAGTAGAAGAAGACCAAGTTGTAAAATCGGGAGACCCGATCGCTTTAGGAGGAAACACAGGACGTTCGACAGGTTCTCACTTACATTTCGAAATCCGCTTTTTAGGCAATCCGATAAATCCTATATACATTGTTGATTTTGATAACAAGGTTTGCCACAAAGACACCTATACAGTAACACCAAACAGCTACAGAAAAAGCAGCAAAGGTGTAGACGTTAGAAATCTTGCTTCATCCTCTACTACAAGATCAAGCAACGATGTGAAAAATAAATACGCAACGGGTTCTGTGAAGTACCACCGAATAGCAAAAGGTGACACACTGGGTAAAATTGCAAGGATGCATGGTACAACAATCAGCAAACTTTGCAAGTTGAACAATATCACATCAAGGGCTACGCTTAGAGCCGGAAAATCATTAAGAGTTTCATAAGCAAATAAATCAAGCATATATAAAAAATGGCGGCAATGTAATTATTGCCGCCATTTTTATTTGATCTTTTTATATCAATATCTGTTATACTCTACCATTCGATTGGCGCGATACCTTTCGACTGCAAATACTTATTCGCCGTACTGAAATGACTATTGCCAAAAAATCCATTATAAGCCGAAAGGGGAGAAGGATGTACAGACCTTAACACCAAGTGCTTATTAGGGTCTATAAATGAGGCCTTCTTCTGAGCGTATGCCCCCCACAGTATAAACACCAAATTCTCTCTTTTTTCGGCTAACTGATGTATTGCCGCATCGGTAAATGCTTCCCATCCTTTTTTCTGATGCGAGCCTGCCATATGCGCCTGAACAGTTAGTGTAGCGTTGAGCAGTAATACACCCTGATTTGCCCAACGGGTGAGATTTCCCGATCGAGGTACGGGAATACCCAAGTCTCGGTTTATCTCCTTAAATATATTCACAAGCGAAGGAGGAGCCGGTACTCCATCGGGCACGGAAAAAGACAGCCCATGAGCCTGACCATCGTTATGATATGGATCTTGACCCAAAATAACAACTTTTACTTTATCAAACGGAGTATGCTCAAAAGCATTAAAGATAAGCCTCGCCGGAGGAAAGATTTGTTTGGTTTTATATTCTACTCTTACAAAGTCGGTAAGCTTTTCGAAATAATCTTTTTCAAACTCATCTTTCAACTGGTCTTTCCAACTTTGTTCTATTTTTACATCCATAGGTACTTAAAACGGTATTTATAATTATAAATATTCAAGATTGGAGATGCATAAAGATACAACATTTTGAAGATACGAGATGTATTTATTTAACATTTGTACGTTCTTTATAAGAGCACTACCTTTGTACACCTTTAAAGTTCAATATGTTTTGCTCAAAGATTTATCTTATTATAGATGGTTTTGCCGGATTACCTGAAGACCATTGAATGCTGAAAAGCTAGAAAAAGTGACATGATAAAAACACATAAAAAAGTGTCACTTTTGTCACCTTTTGCATTTCCAAAAAGAGCATAAAATACTATAAAGTAGGTAAATACAGAGCAAAATAAGCGAATAAAAAAAGTGACAAATATATCAGAAAAGTGACAATGAATAGAAGCATATTACAATTAGCGATACCCAACATTATTTCCAATATCACTGTTCCCTTACTCGGATTGGTAGATATGTATATTGTGGGACATCTCGACTCGGAAGATTATATCGGAGCCATTGCTTTGGGCACAATGCTATTCAATTTTATTTATTGGAGCTTTTCATTTCTTCGCATGGGGACAAGCGGCTTCACAGCACAAGCCTATGGCGCAAAAGACTATAGGGAACAAGCCAATACTCTGTTGAGGTCTCTCTCGGTTGCGATGAGTGCTGGCATTGTAATCGTTCTGCTACAATACTTTATTGCTCTTGCCGGATTTTTTCTACTCAATGCCGACCCTACCGTTAAGGTTTTTGCTCATCAGTATTTCTATATATACATCTGGGCTGCACCTGCCGTGTTGGGCATGTACACATTCAACGGTTGGTTTATAGGCATGCAAGATGCCAAAACACCAATGTTTATAGCCATCACGGTAAACATTGTAAACATAGCTTTAAGCTTTGTCTTTGTATACGGATTGGGAATGAAGATAGAAGGCGTAGCCCTAGCCTCCGCATGTGCACAGTATACAGGATTCTTATCATTTATACTTGTCTGGAATATGAAATACGGTTGGCTGAAAAAACACATCGACTTCTCTGTTCTCAAAAACTTACACGCATACGTTCCCTTCTTTAAAGTGAATAGCGACATCTTCATTCGCACAATGGCACTGATTGCAGTAACAACATTCTTTATGTCTGCATCGTCCAAATCGGGAAAAGATATCCTTGCTGTTAATGCCTTGTTGATGCAAATGTTTATCCTCTTTTCGTATATGATGGATGGTTTTGCCTATGCAGCCGAGGCCTTGACGGGAAAGTATATCGGAGAAAACAATCGGTTTTTACTAAAACGGCTGGTGAAGCGTCTCTTCGTATGGGGTACTATTATAGCTATCCTGTTTACGCTCATTTATGCCACCGGCATGGATTATATACTGGCATTGATCACTGATAAAAAAAATATATTAGAGTTAAGCAAAAGCTATCAGTTTTGGGTTTTGCTGATCCCTATTGCAGGATTCTCTGCTTTTCTTTGGGATGGGGTCTTTGTTGGAGCTACAGCATCGCACCAAATGAGGAATTCTATGCTGATAGCGGTAAGTGCTTTTTTCCTTATATATTTTATGTTTTCCGACGCTTCTGCGAACAATATCCTATGGTTGGCGTTTATAGTGTATCTGGGACTTAGGGGTATCATCCAAAGCTTTATGGCACCCTCTATTTTGAATGATTCCAGATAATTGATAATCAATTAATAAACATCTTAACTAGTTATGAGTAAAATTGCAATAGTTTATGGCTCGTCTACCGGAGCCACAGAAGCGGTAGCGGAAAAAATACAGGCAGCACTCGGCGATGCTAAACTTTTTAATGCCGATGGTGTTAGTGTCGACGACTTGCAATCATATGATTTTTTTATTTTAGGTGCATCTACAACAGGTATTGGTGACTTACAGGATGACTGGGAAGCTTTCTTGCCGAAATTTGAGAAAATGGACTTTACAAATAAGAAAGTAGCCATCTTTGGATTAGGCGACAGCGCATCTTTCTCTACCAGCTTTGCCGGAGGTATGTATACGATGTACAAGGCTCTGAAAGGAAAAGTAGAAATCGTAGGCTTCGTTCCAACAGACGGATATACATTCGACGAATCTGATGCTGTTGTAAACGGGCAATTCGTTGGTCTGGCTTTGGATGAAGATAATGAATACAATGAGACAGAGAAGCGTGTAGCAGACTGGCTTGAAGATTTAAAAAAGTATTTTTAATAAATATATCTTTATTTAGTGATGTATATAAAGAGTCGGTTAGTATCCCCAACCGACTCTTTACTTTTCCTAAAGGATATTCTTTATTGCTGACAACTTATCGACAATATAAGTGGGCTGAAAATCTCCGACAGGCTTACCTCCGGGGTTATACCAAATCTGATCGATACCACTATTGTATGCACCGCCGATATCTGTGAATAGATTATCCCCTATCATGATTGTAGAGTCTCTCTCCGCCCCTGCTTCTTTCAGAGCATAATCGAACAAATGCGGATGAGGCTTATTCACCCCTACAGCATCGGAAAGTATTACCTTGTCGAAATAGCCTGTTAGTCCGGCATTATCCATTTTGATATATTGCATCTCGGTAAAGCCATTGGATAGGATATGTATCTTGTATTTCGATTTCAGATAGTCGAGTAAATCGACAGCACCATCGATAAGGATCTTTTTTTGCATGATCCGCTCTATATAATCATCATTAATAGCAAGAGCCTTTTCTTCCGAGATATCCTCTACCAAAGAAAGAGGGGCAATAAAACGTTCTCTTTGCAAAGTGGCTTTCGATATTTTACCTTGCCCATACATCTCCCAGAGCTGGCTGACATTGGCATAATATATTGTATAAAAATCATCAAAAGACGGAAAGTAGTTTCCAAAGTTATAATCATCATATAGCTCTACTAAAGTCTGCCGGGTATTCTCTATAGTATCTATAAGCGTATCATCCAAGTCGAGAAGAATATCTGTATATTTTGATTTCATAATTATCTTATATTAGTAGATAGCAAAGATACAAAATATAGATAAGGACAAACTCTGTCTTTTTTATATTACTTTAGAGTCTTTATTAAATAACAAGCGATGTATAGTAAACTAATCAGCCATATCCGCAATTATATTCATTTCTACGACTCCGATATTGAAATATTATCTCAATATATAACCCTCCTTGATCTAAAGAGCAAACAATTTGTATTGGAAGAAGGACAAGTCTGCAAAGCTTACTACTTTGTTGAGACAGGCTGCATGCGCATGTTCTTCCACAACGACAAAGGAACGGAGCAAACGATTCAATTTGCGTTGGAGGGTTGGTGGATGACGGATTATATGAGCCTTTCTAACCAAAAACCGTCCGACTATTATATACAAGCGATAGAAAATTCGAGTGTGCTGGCTATTGGTTTTCACGATTTTCAAAAAATGATTTTAGAGTTGCCCTCTTTAGAACGATATTTCAGGTTAGTCACCGAAAGAGCACTTGCTGCATCACAGTTTAGAATGAAGCTGCTCTATGAACTTTCGAAAGAAGAGATATATAAACACTTTAAGACATCTTTCCCCGAGTTTGTTCAACGTGTTCCTCAATATATGCTGGCCTCGTTCCTAGGACTTACCCCGGAATACCTGAGTGAGATTAGGAAAAAGAACCCTTAAGTTATTTCTTAAACCAGCTTAAGATTTACCCATCCGATGAATTGTAATTTTATGCCTGAATAAAAAACAGAAAACAATGAATGAATCAAAGAAACTTACAGAGAAATTTCATAAANNCGAAAATGAAGGCGTAGTATCAATCGTATCATGGGGAAAAGAAGAACCACATATAGCTAACACATGGAACTCATATCTGGAAGTAACAGAAGACGAACGCATTCTCATCCCAGCCTATGGCTTGCGTAAAACACAAAAAAATGTAGAAGCAAACCACAAAGTAAAACTTACATTGGGCAGTAGAAATGTTTTAGGTTATAAAGACTATCAGGGAACAGGTTTTTATATAGAAGGAACGGCGAGATATATTACTTCGGGAGAGGAATATGACTATATGAAAGGAAAATACTCATTTCTGAGCAGGGTATTGGAAGTTACGGTGACTTCTATAAAACAAACCCTGTAAGAAATACAAATCAAATATCATTTAATTAAGGGCTTTTACTAACTTTGTAGCAATTTTGGAAAAACAGAATTCAATAATATGGCAAAAGAACTTAAAGAACTGACACCTCGAAGTCAAGATTACAGTCAGTGGTATCTCGATTTGGTATTAAAAGCAGATTTAGCAGAAAATTCTGCTGTACGCGGATGTATGGTGATAAAGCCATACGGCTATGCGATTTGGGAAAAAATGCAACGTCAATTAGACGATATGTTCAAAGAAACAGGACACATGAATGCTTACTTCCCGCTTTTCATCCCCAAATCATTTTTGAGTAAAGAGGCTGACCATGTTGAAGGTTTTGCCAAAGAATGTGCTGTTGTAACTCACTACCGTCTAAAAAATGATCCTGACGGAAAAGGAGTAATAGTTGACCCTGATGCAAAATTGGAAGAAGAACTTATTGTTCGTCCAACTTCCGAAACGATTATCTGGAATACGTACCGTAATTGGATACAATCATATAGAGATCTACCTATTTTGGTAAATCAATGGGCAAATGTTGTACGTTGGGAGATGCGTACCCGTTTATTCCTGCGTACCGCAGAATTCTTGTGGCAAGAAGGGCATACTGCTCATGCCACAAAAGAAGAAGCGGTAGAGGAAGCAGAAAAAATGTTGAACGTGTATGCTCAGTTTGCTGAAGAGTATATGGCTGTGCCTGTAATTAAAGGTGTGAAATCAGCATCTGAACGATTTGCCGGTGCTGTAGATACATATACAATCGAAGCCATGATGCAGGATGGAAAAGCCCTTCAATCGGGAACATCTCACTTCCTTGGACAGAATTTCGCAAAAGCATTTGATGTAAAATTTGCGGATAAAGAGGGTAAGATGGATTACGTATGGGCTACTTCATGGGGAGTATCTACCCGCCTTATCGGAGCTCTGATAATGGCACACTCGGATGATAATGGGCTTGTACTTCCTCCAAAATTAGCTCCTTTCCAAGTTGTTATTGTTCCTATATATAAAGGTGAAGAACAACTAGCCTTGATCAACCAAAAGGTAGATGGCATTGTAAAATCATTGAAAGCTCTTGGCATCAGTGTTAAATATGACAATGCAGACAACAAAAAACCGGGATGGAAATTCTCTGAATATGAATTGAAAGGAGTTCCTGTACGTTTGGCTATGGGCGCGCGCGATATGGAAAATAACACAGTAGAAGTTGCTCGCCGCGACACGCTGACTAAAGAGACTGTATCATGCGATGGGCTGGATATGTATATCAAGAATCTATTGGATGATATTCAAGCTAACATCTACAAAAAAGCGTTCGATTTCAGAGCTAAGCAGACGATCACTGTAGAGACATACGAAGAGTTTAAAGAGAAGATAGAGGAAGGTGTATTTATTCTTGCTCACTGGGATGGCACCACCGAAACTGAAGAAAAAGTGAAAGCTGAAACCAAAGCAACAATACGCTGCATCCCTCTCGAAGGAGATAAAACTCCCGGCAAATGTATGGTTACAGGAAAACCATCTACTCAACGAGTGGTATTCGCCAGAGCATATTAATTGAGGGAAATAATAACTTATAATAGAAGAGGATTTGGGGTTTCCAAATCCTCTCTTTATTTTGAGGAGTATGCCTTAAGCATTACTGGCATGCAGCTCATGAATCTCATTTATATGCAAGTGCAAATGAGGGAGGTAATTTGTAATCATCTCTTTTAGAGAGACTTTATCCCCAAGGGCTGTAATCCATTCATTACCGAGCTTATCAGTGTCTACATGTTTGATAACATGCATTATGTGGAGGTTGGAATATTTCCATAATTGAACCAGGTCCTCCCAATTCTCTGTCTGATAATCCTGAATAGCGATCCATCTGTCATTATTTCCCAAGTTAGCATAATCGGGGAAAATCAATGGACTAGGCTGGTTTTGCAAATGGATAATACGATGTATATTATTAGACGCTGAATCTACTAAATGTCCAAGTATCTGTTTTATATTTCTGTTCTGCTTATTTACTTTCGTGCTTATCAGTTCTTCTGACAATGATAGCAGGAATTGCTCTTCGGCATTAATGACTTGCTTAATACCATCTATAACCTGATAAAAATCAATCTTTTCCATTTCTTTAATTCATTAAGGACAATAAATAATATTCTATATTATCTGTAAGCAGAAAACGATGTAAAGATAAGTTGTTTCACCTTACTGAAAAGTATTTTATTAATTATATCATAAAAAATATGGCTATAAAAGAACAAACAGCCAACCATTAACCTTAATTAACACCAACAATAAACGACTAATTTACAAACATATATACACAAAACACACTTCTATGCATAACATAGTACTAAAAACAATCCAATATTTTTGTAACTATTCGATAGTTGACAACGTCATATATATAGAAAGCGCTTAAAAAAACAAAATTTCGATCTATTAACAAGGTAACAATTTAAAAGATACCGACATGAAAGCAATATTTTTAACAACAGTTTTGGCAACGCTATTTTCATTCTCTAATATATATGCAGGAAATTCAAAAGACAAAGTATATAGTAATATTGAAACCACTAAATACGGTTGCACAAAAGAATATACAACAGTAGACGGCACTTCATTAGAAGCTTTGAAAAAAGCTGTGTTTGTCTACGATACAAAAAACAATCTGAAGGAAAAAACATATTACAAATGGAGTTCACAAGGATGGGTTGGAACTTATAAATATGTATATGAATATAATTCGGATGGAAGCAAAGTGGCCAATCTTATCTTCACCAAATGGGATAAAAATATGGCAACATGGTCTACCAAATCACAGCATTTAATACACGTATATGATGATGCGAGCGGAAAACTATTAACAGTTAAGCAAGTTCAAGTAAACAATAATTCCAGTGGTCTTATTGCTAATAAATAAGCCACATACTTAGAATTACTACTTTTCGAGTTCTGTTCTTTGTGATAAAGAGCAGAACTTTTTTTATTGCAAAAATTGCTACCTTTAACCCCCAATAAGTATAAAAACGAAGATGATTAATACATCAGAGATAGGATTAGTACTTGAAGGAGGAGGTATGCGTGGAGTTTTCACCTGTGGAGTTCTGGATTATTTTATGAGTCGAAATATAGAATTCCCTTATGCAATTGGTGTATCTGCGGGGGCATGTAATGGGCTCTCTTTTATATCCAAACAACAAGGGAGAGCTAAGTATAGCAACATAGACCTTCTAGCTAAGTATAAATATATAGGGCTTAAACATTATATAAAGAAACGAAATATCATGGACTTCGATTTACTGTTCCATGAGTTTCCTGAAAATATCATACCCTACGATTATCAGACTTATTTTTCCTCTCCATCACGGTTCGAGATGGTAACGTCTAATTGCCTGACAGGAAAAGCAGAATATTTGGAAGAAAAATCGAATAAAGAAAGGGTTATAGATATTGTGAAAGCATCCAGCAGCTTACCTATTATGTGCCCTATAGCGTATGTAGACGACACTCCTATGCTTGATGGAGGCATCTGCGACTCAATACCTGTAAACAGGGCAATAGATCAGGGTTATAAAAAAAACATAGTAATTCTTACACGCAACAAGGGATACAGAAAAGAAAGCAAAGACATAAAAATACCATCTTTCATTTACCGGAAATATCCGGCTATGCGTGAGGCTTTAAGTAACAGAAATAGTCTTTATAATTCTCAATTGGATTTGATAGAAAAGCTTGAGGAGGAAGGATCAGTATTTGTTATCAGACCTCAAAAACCGATCATTGTAGACCGTATAGAAAAAGATATAAACAAACTCACAGCACTCTACGAAGAGGGCTATGAGTGTGGTATGTCTATTGATAAGATGAGTCTTTAATCACTTCTTCAGTAGAAAACTGAAATCATCATCTGTTTTCAGTTCTCTTGGCTCTTCGCCATATTTGAATATACGTGCAGTCTTTTTACCGATAAGCCTCAAGTCATCGCCTTCGAGATTCAGCATAGAGCCTTCTCGCAGCCCTACAACATATATATCCTGATTTTCTGTTATAAATTCTCTGATACGATCTTCACGTGTTTCGCCTCCATGATTCTCGGGATGTGTATCCAGATAATGCGGGTTTATTTGAAAAGGAACCAGATTTGCCACATCAAATCCTTTTGGGTCGATGATCGGCATATCGTTTGTTGTTCGCAATGTAGGACAAGCCACATTTGAACCGGCACTCCATCCTATATATGGAACTCCTTGTTTTACTCTTTTACTAATAAGCTCTATAATCTTATTATCACGCATCATGCGAACAAGCTTCCATGTATTACCGCCTCCTACTACAATAGCCTCTGCTTCTTCAACTGCTTTTACAGGATCGTCGTAGTGATGAATACTAACAACACTATGTCCTATTTCTTTGAAACGATCATTGACTTTCTTCTCATACTCATCGTAAGAAAAAGTAACCGCAGCATAAGGAATAAATAGTGCTTCTATAGGTTTTTCTCCTAAAAACTCTTTAATGTTATACTTCGGATAGTCTAAATACGCCTCTCCCGGATTCGTTGAATTGCTGATAAGTAATAATCTCATAATGGACTTTTTTGTATTTATACAAATATATTAGTTTTTATGATAACTGACAATGGCGGCTTTCTTCATCTGTTGTATTGTTGTGTTATCAATATTCAAAAGGATAAGGGCTAAATAGCATTAGAATATCTATTCTTTACTTTCCCTTTTTCCAGTTCTCATAGTCTTTGATGAAACCCCTACACATCCAATTGGCTAAAGCCTGCCTGTTATCTGATTGTAAAAAGCGACGCTGGTCGAAACTATTCTGAATATTGCCAAGCTCGGCATAAATACCTACAGGCAGAGTTTTATCAAGAACGTATAAGGTTCGTGTACTTACTGTTCCAGTGAAGCCTCTATCCGGCTGATGCTTGTCATAATGATCACTGAAAGTCTCACGCATTGTGTTCGCTAGTTTTTTACCCACAGTACTATTCTTTGAGTAATAGAAAAATACATCTAGTTGTTGTTTCTGACTTCTGCTATCCAAATGGATAAAAACAGATCTTTTATATTTTGCTTTCGAACGCTTACTCAAGCTGTTAATTTTATCTGTCCGTTGCTTCAATCGGGCAATCTGGTTCAAAGGAATAGTAGCACCCATACAAGTTTCACGCTTACTGTTCGACAAATAACGATCATCTCTTATGCCATCCTCTGCATCTTGAATAATCATATATACTGTAGCACCTTCTTCCATCAAGTTGCGTGCAAGCCTGAGTGTTATATCATAAGCATACTCATCTTCGCAAAGCTCGTACCCGTCTACCTCTGCCATTGCTCCCGGATCAGGACCTCCATGCCCGCTAGATAAGAAGAAACAAGCACCTTTTAGCTTATCTGATTTAATCGTATATTCCGCATATTTTTCTCCAAAAAGCTTATTCTCCGTTTTTTTACCCGTTTGACCAGAATCAAAAACTTCGTTCTCTGTTTTTCTCGTATTATCCTTATCCGTGTCAGGTAATAGATACGAAACATCCTTCAACAAGGAATCTCCTTTGCCAAACTTTCCTTTATTCAACTCTAGAAACGTATTAAGATTTTCTGCTCCTGTACGTTTATTTCTTCTCAGAAAAGCGAGTATACCTTCACCATTACGAGGTGTATCTTTTTCACTTTGAGAATAAACGGAGACACTTGATATTATAAGTATTGAAAAGATTATAAGTCGAATATATTTCATATGTCACTAAACTTAGCCGGAACGGCAGTAAGAAATTTTGGAGTTGGTAAAGATACTAAGATTTCGCCAAAGATTGGGTCGAATAAGGATTTTGTTGTAGGCGATAATCTCTATCAAGGGGAGAAAACTAAAATATATAGATACAAAAGAAACTAAACAAACAAAGGCTGTTCCGATAGGGACAGCCTTTGTTATATAAAGAAGTTTGCTCCTTATTTTTTACGTTGTACACGTTGCCATCCATAAACAGCTTTGTCTCCAAGTTCTTCTTCGATACGAAGTAATTGGTTGTATTTAGCCATACGGTCTGAACGGCTCAATGAACCTGTTTTGATTTGGCCTGAGTTAGTTGCAACTGCGATATCAGCAATTGTAGCATCTTCAGTTTCTCCCGAACGGTGAGAAGTTACGCTAGTGTAACCTGCACGGTGAGCCATTTCGATAGCATCCAAAGTTTCAGTAAGTGAACCGATTTGGTTTACTTTGATAAGGATTGAGTTAGCACAACCTGTTTCTATACCTTTTTTCAAGAACTCAACGTTAGTTACAAACAAGTCGTCACCTACCAACTGAACTTTATCTCCAAGTTTGTCTGTAAGCAATTTCCATCCGTCCCAGTCATTTTCGCCCATACCATCTTCGATAGAATCGATAGGGTATTTAGCTACTAGGCTTGCAAGGAATTCAACTTGTTCTGCTGATGTACGCTTAGCTCCGTTAGGACCTTCAAATTTAGAATAGTCATAAACACCACCTTTGAAGAATTCAGAAGCAGCACAGTCTAAAGCGATTGTAACATCTTTTCCCGGCTCATATCCTGCTGCTTTAATAGCTTTAAGGATTGATTCAAGAGCATCTTCTGTTCCATTCAATGTTGGAGCAAAACCACCTTCGTCACCTACAGCTGTACTAAGACCTCTGTCGTGGAATTCTTTCTTCAAAGCGTGGAATACTTCAGCACCACAGCGCAAACCTTCTTTGAAAGAAGGAGCACCTACCGGACGGATCATAAACTCTTGGAATGCGATAGGAGCATCAGAGTGAGATCCACCGTTGATGATATTCATCATTGGTACAGGAAGAGTATAAGTGTTAGTACCACCAATATAGCGATACAAAGGAAGTTCAAGGTAGTTAGCAGCAGCTTTAGCTACAGCAAGAGAAACACCAAGAATAGCATTAGCTCCTAAATTAGACTTAGTCTTTGTTCCGTCAAGGGCAATCATTTTCAAATCGATACCTCTTTGATCAAGAGCAGATTCACCTAAAAGAGCTGGAGCGATAACTTTGTTTACATTGTCAACAGCTTTCACTACACCTTTACCAAGGTAGCGTTTTTTGTCACCGTCGCGAAGTTCCAAAGCTTCGTTTTCACCAGTTGAAGCACCAGATGGTACTGCAGCACGACCAACCACGCCACATTCCAAAGTTACATCAACTTCAATTGTAGGATTACCTCTTGAATCCAAGATTTCACGTGCGAAAATTTTCTCGATTCTCATTGTTTTTATTTGTTTAAAAATGAATAATGTATTTCGTTTTTTGTTTGTTAAAATTTGAGTAGCAAAATTAGTCTTTTTTCTTGTATTTAATAAATTATAGCAGAGGAAAAATATATCAATTTATGCTTTTTAGCAACTCATATCTCCAAAACTAAAAAGAATAATAAATATACAAAATAAACCTCAGACCTCTAAATAATTCGTTGACCTTTTAGGTTTTTATCACATTTACTCACCATTGAAATAAGTCTAAAACGTACCTCTATTTCAAATATGTTTTATAAATTGCATAGGTTTTCCGAAACCGTTTATCTATACTGATCACTAAAAAGCTAAATACTATGTTACCTGATAATTATCAGCAACTGAAAAAAGAATTATCTAAAACAATTCCGTCGAAACGAATTATTACCAATCCTCTACAACTATTAGCATACGGTACTGATGCAAGTTTTTATCGCCTGATACCTAAAATAGTAGTACAAGTGCATACAGAAGAAGAAGCTGTAGAAGTAATACGTCAGACAGGAAAACTTAATATTCCGGTAACATATCGGGCAGCAGGCACAAGCCTTTCGGGGCAAGCGATAACCGACTCGGTACTGATGGTAGCAACACACGAATGGCGGAAATATACGATTCTTGATGATGACGCTTTAAAGATAAAGCTGCAACCCGGAATAACAGGTGCCAGAGCAAATATTCACCTACAGCCATTTGGTCGTAAGATAGGTCCCGATCCGGCATCTATCAATGCCGCAATGATCGGGGGTATAGCCGCGAATAATGCGAGCGGAATGTGCTGTGGTACAGATCAGAACTCATATAAAACAATTGCAGATATCCGCATCGTCCTCTATGACGGTACTATTCTGGATACTTCGGATGAAAAAAGTAAATTGGATTTCACAGAAAAACACCCTGAAATTATCCGTGAAATAGAAAAACTTAGAGATAAAATAAAAGCAGACAATACGCTTACAGAGCGTATTAAACAAAAGTATAAAATAAAGAACACGACAGGATATAGCATAAATGCATTAGTAGATTATGAAGATCCTTTCGATATCATTAAGCACCTGATGATTGGTTCGGAGGGGACACTCGCTTTCACCTCCGACATAACCTACCATACGGTTGTTGATGAAAAACATAAAGCTTGTACTCTAATGATCTTCGAAACCATAGAGAAAGCCTGTGAAGTAGTTCCTATGCTCAAAAAGACACCTGTGTCTGCAGTAGAATTACTCGATAGAGATTCTATACGATCTATCGAAGACGATCCGGAAGCTCCTTCATATTTTCGGACATTACCCGAAACAGCCTGTTTGTTGCTGGTAGAAATACAAGCCAACGAACAACCCGAAATGAATGAAAAAGAGGCTATCATCCGCAAGGCAATTGAAACATATCCCACAGTACAACCATATAAGTTTACTTCTGATCCTAAAGAATATAATTTTAACTGGAAAGCTCGCAAAGGACTTCTGTCCTCCATTGGAGGCCTACGAAAAACAGGAACAACATGTCTTATAGAAGATGTTGCGTTTCCAATAGATAGACTGGGAGATGCATGTGTGGCTTTAAAAGATTTATTCAAGCGTTTAGGATATGCTGNNCGGCAACTTCCATATCGTGTTCTCTCAGGACTTCAACAGTACAAGCGAGGTACAGAAGTATGCAGACATGATGGACGAACTGGCCGACATTGTTGTCAACAAGTTTGACGGTTCATTAAAAGCTGAGCATGGAACAGGGCGCAACATGGCTCCTTTTGTAGAAAAAGAATGGGGAGAAGCAGCTTATAAAATCATGCTCAAGATTAAAGATATTTTTGATCCTCATAAACTTATAAATCCGGGCGTGATCATCAACGAGAACCCCAAGATACATCTTGAGAATCTGAAACCTCTTCCTGCAGCAAATGAGATAATAGATAAATGTATGGAATGTGGCTTTTGCGAACCAAACTGTGTTGCAGAGGGGTTAACCCTATCGCCACGCCAGCGGATCGTCATTGCCCGTGAGATATCAAGACTAAAAGCATTCGGAGAAGATCCTTCACGGTTGAAACAAATACTGAATGACGCCAAGTATTATTCAGACGAAACGTGTGCTACAGATGGACTGTGTGGCTTGGTTTGCCCTGTAAAAATAGATACTGGCAAATTTATCAAGCATGTCCGACATGAAGAAGCATCGGACACAGCAAAAAAAGTAGCATCTTACATTGGCAACCGCATGGCCGGAACTACCTCGGTAGCTAGAGTCGGACTTAATTTTGTTCACTTCGTCCATTCTATATTAGGCGATACACTGATGAGTGGAATCGCCTCTACGATGCGAACCTTATCTCTAAAAACGATTCCAAAATGGAATAAGGATATGCCTAAGGGAGCGAGCAAGATAAAGGATATGGTAATAAATGAAGGACAGGTGGATAAAGTTGTTTACTTTCCTTCGTGTATAAACCGTTCAATGGGCAAATCAAATGGCTATGAAAAGGGTGATGTAGAGTTGACAAAAAAGACACAGGAACTTTTACAACGTGCAGGATTTTCGATTATTTACCCCGAGGGTATCAATAGCCTTTGCTGTGGGATGGCGTTTAGCAGTAAGGGTCTAAAAGAAGAGGGTGCCCGCAAATCGAAAGAGCTGGAAAATGCATTATTGAAAGCTTCAGAAAATGGGAAATATCCTATTCTGTTTGATATGAGTCCATGCTTCTATACATTTCATGAGGCATACGAGAATAAAGATTTAAAGATATATGACCCGATAGAGTTTATGCTCGACTTTGTGATGCCTAAACTCGAA
The DNA here is from genome assembly GCF_002483985.1 of Dysgonomonas sp. UBA7630. Taxonomy (NCBI): domain Bacteria; kingdom Pseudomonadati; phylum Bacteroidota; class Bacteroidia; order Bacteroidales; family Dysgonomonadaceae; genus Dysgonomonas; species Dysgonomonas sp. UBA7630. The sequence continues at coordinate 100,658 of NZ_DLIY01000028.1, read as the reverse complement.
ATCAAACACCCTCGGAATATAGTGACTGTTTTCCCTGTATGCTCTGTAAAAAAAATTGGTATGGAACAAAAGCTTTTGCAATTGGCCAAGTTATGCGCCAAAGAGGTTGCCTTTGTGGATACAAATTGTTGCGGTTTTGCCGGCGATAGAGGATTCACATATCCAGAGTTGAATGCTCACGGGCAAAGACACCTCAACGAACAAATCCCTGCCGGATGTAAAGACGGCTACTCTACGAGCCGCACTTGCGAAATCGGGATGAGCGAATACAGCGATATAAACTTCAAGTCTATATTTTATCTGATTGATGAAGTAACGAAATAGAGAGAATAGAGAAAAGACTAAATAGAATCACTCTAAATTAAAAAAAACTTAAAACCTATATCTGTCTATAATTTTCTCATATCTTTGCATTTGATATGAAAAGATTTGCGCAAAATATAATCCTTATAATTGCTGCCGCAACGGTGTTTCTTACCGGTGCGGGGGTTACAATTATAAACTATTGCTGCAATTCATGTAGCGAGCAAACCCTTTTCATGACCGAGCAACATACATGTTGTTCTCTAGAACATCAGAAAGCGGAGCAGAAAGGTGATTGCTGTTCGATGCACAAAGATGTATCACACGATGAATCGTGCGGAGACACTTCTTTCACTCAAGATATATCTTGCACCGCCTCTCGTTTATCTATAGATATTGATGCCTCTTCATTCAGACCGATACCGATAGTATCCGTACCATTCGTTTGGATATCGGATGCTTCTCCAACTATTCCTTTGAGTATCCTTACAGATAATTCTTTATATACTCAGGATAATTCTATATTCGAATCTCCACCGGATATTCCACCTCGTGAATACCTGTCCCTCATTCGCGTACTTATTATTTGATTTTTGTAATACATATCTGCTTATTGTGTACCAATCGGGTATACAACAAAGTTTCTATTGTATTTTACAAATCAAATAATAAGAATCCAAATGAAAACATTTAAAATATTTATTTTACTTCTCCTTATTCCCATTTTCGCCTTTAGCAAAGACATATTGAAAGGGTATGTATTTGACAACCAAAAACAGCCCTTAATAGGTGCATCGGTACGATGGGAGAATGCAAAAGCGGGAGTAATGACTGACGAACATGGCTATTTTGAAATATCGGGTACACCACACAAAGATCACATGCTCGCCATATCGTATGTCGGATTTGAAGATAAAGTTATCCACATACATGATTTTGCAGAGACACAAAACGTTGTATTGCAAGAAAATGCCGAATTAGGTGAGGTGGTCGTAGAAAGAACAGTACCGGGAACAATCAAATCTCGGACAAGCCTCTTGAATACCGAAAAAATAACAACCAAAGAACTGCACCGTGCGGCATGTTGCAACCTTTCCGAAAGCTTCGAAACAAACCCTTCGGTAGATGTATCATTTAGCGATGCGGTAACGGGAGCTAAACAAATACAACTGCTCGGGCTAGCCGGAACTTACGTGCAAACATTAACAGAAAACTATCCTAACTTTAGAGGTGCAGCCTCAGTATACGGACTGGATTACATACCCGGACCATGGATGGAAAGCATACAGATATCTAAAGGCGCAGCTTCGGTAAAGAACGGTTATGAGTCGATTACAGGACAAATGAATGTGGAATACAAAAAGCCAAATAGCGCAGATCCTCTCAGCTTGAATTTATTTTCGAGTGATGCCGGAAGATACGAAGGCAATGCCGATGCAGCATTTATCTTGAATGATAAATTAAGCATGGGAGTATTCTTGCATTATTCGAATGAATCTGCATCACATGACGACAACGATGACAGCTTCTTAGATATGCCGAAGAAACACCAGTTTAATATGATGAACAGGTGGAATTATATGTCGGGCAGATATGCTTCACAATTCGGCGTTCGTTTCTTACAAGATTACCGTACCAGTGGGCAAACAATGCATACTTTAAATTCTGCCTCCATTAATACTGACCCATACGAAATATCTGTAAAGACAAACAGAGGAGAATTTTACACAAAAAATTCATACATTGTAGATGAAGAGCGTAATGGCAATATTGCTCTGATATTCACAGGCTCACACCACGATCAGAAATCAAAGTATGCAGCCGACAAATACAATGTGTATGAAAATAATCTGTATGCATCATTGATGTATGAAACAGGGTTTGGCAAGATGCACCAACTAAGTGCAGGTTTAAGCATGAACTGGGACAAATACAATCAATCGATTTATCTGACTCAGCCAATCACAAATCAGCCCAATGAAGAAACTGTAACAGGAGGATATCTGCAATATACCTTTAACAAGGATGACAAGTTCATTGCCCTAGCCGGATTGCGGACAGACTACAGCACCCTGCACAAAAAAGCATTCGTTACGCCACGCCTACACTTAAAGTATATGCCTGTAGAGTGGCTAAACCTTAGAGCATCTGCGGGGAAAGGCTATCGTACAGTATTTGTTATGCCTGAAAACAGCTACTTCTTGGCAAGCAGCCGCAAGATAGAAATAGCAGATAATCTGCAACAAGAATCGGCATGGAACTATGGTACAAGCATCTCTTTTCATATACCAATCAGAGGAGAAGAGCTAACCATATCGGGAGAGTGGTACAGAACAGACTTTGACAATCAGGTGGTAACCGATGTAGATAGCGACCCTCATGCTGTAAAGTTCTATAATCTGTCGGGCAAATCGTATGCCGATAGTTATCAGATAGAAGTGTCATACCCCTTATTCAAAGGGTTTAATATATTGGGGGCGTATCGTTGGACAAATGCAAAAACAACTTACGGAGATAAACTAATGAAGAAACCTTTGATAAGTGATTACAAAGCACTTCTAACAGGCTCTTACGAAACCCGCTTAAAAAAATGGGTATTCGACCTTACCGCCCAATTTAACGGAGGTGGACGTATGCCAACCCCTGATACGGTGAATCCTTTGTGGAAAACTACATTCGATTCGTTTACAATACTGAATGCACAGATCACTAAGAATTTCCGTAATTGGAGTATCTATGTGGGTGCAGAAAACATTACAGATTTCAAACAAAAGAATCCAATCGTCTCGGCAGAAAATCCATTTGGTGATGACTTTGATGCCACAATGGTGTGGGGACCAACTCAGGGTCGTAAATTCTACGTGGGACTAAGATATGCTATTGGCAAGTAGTTAAGGTATTTATAATCTAAGAATATTAAGCGGGGTGAAGTATCTTAATTAATGGGATATTTCACCTCGCTTTTTATATTTATCTCTTACAAAGAGAATTAGCTTTATCAATAAGATGAGAGAGGAAAGGAAGATAGGTAAAAAAATCAAGACATTGACTAACAATGCCGTTGCTTGCATATCTATATCCAGAAAGTAAAGTACAACTCCTATCAGCAGCCAACAAAGAATAGAAAGGACAGACATCACCAATAAAGCCAAAGGCTCTCTTCTACCCTTAAAATGCTTTATCAATACATAAGCCGGTATAAGAATAACGAAGAATAATATGAGGGAGAAATCTGGCATTAGCAACATAACTAAGTAGTATAAGACATCATTGTCTTGACTTTATTAATTTTGTTACTTGATCAATAGTCAAAAAAGGATATTGGCTATGAATTACTCGATGACAATTAGAACAAACTAAACACACATCATCTAAACTTGTAACATCTCCTTCTTCCATATCCATAAGAGCTTTCAAATGATGTACTTCAATATAGTCGATACCATATGTACTCATAAAATTGAATCCACAAATTTCACAATAAATTTGTCCATTATGTTTATTCCGAAATCGACGTTTTGCTTCTTCAACTAACTTTCTATTTCTTTCTCTCTTTTTATGTCTCCGTTCTATAAGACAGCCTTCTTGATATCTATTTTCATGCTTATTAGCTAACTTTTCAAAGCTAGTATCTGTAAAATCAAAAAACCAATATTGTCTTTTATTATGATGCAGTTCTATATTTAACAATTCACAATATTCTATATATGCTTTTTCTAGTATCGGATCAAAACAAAGTTCTTTTTTAGCTATTTCGTTAATTATTGGTATAGTTTCTTTACCTTCTTTACTATCATTATTGAGGAACTTGTATATATTGTTGTCTTTATAACCAACAAATCTACTAGGAGCAAAATGCCACTCATTTTGAACTTTATAGGCAACAAAGTTATATCCTCTTTGAACAAGAGATATAGCAAACTTCCTTTCTTCTTCAGAATAATCACCTCCAAGATATGCCTCTATTGTCAAAAGATTATCAATCAAATCTTCCAGAGTTTCAATAATTGGAGAATTTGCAAATAAGTATTTCTCTATTTCTATAAACTCTAAAACATTCATAGAAACATCACTTTCAACGTAACCAGAACTAGTTAAATAGCGAACTTTTAAAACACTTTTTTTATCAATAGAAAAATATAGATCATACTGTCCCGAAAGATATACACCCTCCTTTCGAGGAAGAATACCAACGAATTGCTCCGTTGTGTTTATCTTTAGTATCCTAATATTAGCAGAACTCTTATCAATAAGCATTAAGTACAAAGTAGTGTTGAATGACTCTGGAGAAATTGTAAACCACCACTCTCTGTCTTTTAGCAAATTGGAATAGCGAATTCCTTTATACTTTTGTTTTAAATCACCTATTAATTTTTCTAACATTACAACAAAATTCTATTTTTCAACCCTCAAAGAAATAATCAAACTCGAAAGCCATACTATTAAACGCCTCTTGCTTTATCAGATCTTTATCTTCCTTGTATACAGATAATTTTTGAAGAATGCGATCTGCAATATCTTTAGACTGGCGTCCGGTATGCTTTAGTGTTAATAATGCAGCATTTCGCAGAAAAATATCCTCGGATATCACATCATCCCAAATAGTTGATATTAATTCTACAGCTACAGGTTCAGTCTTCTTAGTAATAAACAAACGAGCTAATAGCCAATAACCAGTGGCTCTGACATCTGCAACTGGTGATTTTGCCCATTCCAATGCTATCTCTCTGGCAAATGTCACATTCTGAAGCAAGTTTGCACAAACCTGTTCTCTTATCTCCTGATTGGGAATAGATAAAACCCATTCATCAGCCTTTTCTTTTGTAAAAGAATCTGTTGGATAAAGTAGAGTTGCCAATATTTTCAACTCACGGGTATTGTCTGCCCAAAGGATTTCAGCCAATTCTAAATCGGGTTGATAACGCTTCGCTAAATCTTTTATTTGCTGAACAGACAAGCCAAAGTTTAGCTTGTAATCCAAACCACGCTGGCGCATGTTTGTTGAAACGATGCCGTTCATAGCCATACGGCATCTCTTACGAATGTCTTTTATTATATCTTCTTGCATTTATACCTCAAAGTCTACGGCTTTTCTATCTATTACAGCCTCTCTGATAAAAGGAAGAACAGCCTGATGTAACGGATGATTCTGATATATTTCTAAATCCTCTTTCTTACTCAATTCTGAATAAAGAGCAACATCAAAGTTGCCACCTCCTAAGAAGTCGATACCTACTTCTATCTTGAGTAATCCATCAATTTTGCCCGACAAAGCTTCCAGTTTCTCTTTTATCAGCTTTGCATTTGTAGCTTTATCATTTCCGTGAGCTTCATCCTTCAGCTTCCACATTACGATGTGTTTAATCATATTCAGTTATATTTTAGTTTTATCAAAAGGTGACAAAAGTGACACTTTATTTACATATTTATATTGTCACCTTTTTCCTTTAAATCATTCTATTAATAGATAAAAACTAGCAGAAATTATTCTGCGTACTCATTTGGTGACACTTTTATCTCTGCAAAAAGCGTACCATCTAATTTGTAATAAGCGAATATCACCGTCATTTTATCTTTACGAAACATATCGAGATCTTCGCCTTTATTCTCACGCATTCCCATAGTGATAGCAGGCTTTGCACTCCGAACAAATTCGTCAACAGATACGGTAGGCTCTTGAGTAAAAGTGTAGTAATACTTATATTCTGTAGCAGAAATAGCCTCGGCTCGATCGATACGTATATTACCGGGTAATACCATTGGCATCGAAGCATTTGCTTTTTCGGCCAGCTTAATATATTTCTTCTTTGGAGCTTCTCCTTTTACTTCTGTTTTTACAGTTTTTTCATCTGTTGTATTATCCGTCTTCGATTTTGAGTTACACGCAGTAAACGCAGCGAATGCAATCGAACAGATAAGAGCAAAAACAATATACTTTTTCATAACTATCCGGTTTTTATTAATAATCAAGTGATAAAGATACGTATTCAAAAAAGAATCTGATCTCTCTTATTGTTATATTTTAACTCGCAACGTGTTTATAAGAGAGAAAAACAGACCTAAAAACTGTTCTTTATTCGAGCAATATCGTTTATATCTTAACATCTACAAAGAAACTAACCAACAACAATATATTAAGAAGTGTAACAACGATGGCTATGCCATACAAAAGTATTTTCGTAAAAAGAGTATTGGCGTACTTGCCCATTACCTCTTTAGATGAAGTAAGCCTTACCTGCAAAAACACAGTTATTGGAAGCTGCACACTCAAAATAGCTTGTGAGATAATCAAACCTTTGAAAGGGTCGCCTATCATAAATATGATTAGCAATGCTATTCCAAGCGAAATAATAACACCTGTACGTGAATGGATATCTTTTATATCATAAGGCTCGTTATACATGCCTGCAAATATAGAGCCTGCCGCAATGCCCGAAGTCATAGAAGACGAAACTCCCGCCAACAGCAACGCCAGTGCAAATATCACAACCGCATTATTCCCTAGCAATGGTTCGAGCAGAGAGTGAGCTTGTTGAAGATCATTGACTACAATATTTTCTCTAAAGAAAGTTGAAGCAGCTAATAAGATCATCGCACTATTTATTGCCCACCCGATGAACATAGAGAAAAATGTATCGAAAAACTCGTATTTCAATTGCTTTTCAATCACAGCCTCATCTTGTAAATTCCATTGACGGCTTTGTATCACTTCCGAATGCAGAAAAAGATTGTGCGGCATCACCACTGCTCCCAGCACACTCATTATAATCAGCATGCTCCCTTCCGGGATAGAAGGCACTACCCATGCTTGTGCAGCCTCTCCCCACTCTATATCAACAAGAAAAAGCTCGTAGATAAAAGATAGTCCGATAAGGGAGACAAAAGCAATAATATAGCGCTCTATCTTTTTATACGAATTGGAAAACATCATCGCGAAAACGAAAACTGCAACCAATACGGCTCCCACTTTGATAGGAATATCAAAAAGCATATTCAATGCAATAGCTCCACCCAATATTTCGGCCAAAGATGTAGAGACAGAAGCTCCCATTGCCGACCACAATATAGTTCGCGAACCCATTCGTGGTAAATATTTATTAGCGGCTTCGGAAAGACAGAGCCCTGTCACAATACCCAAGTGAGCTACATTGTGTTGAAGGATAATCAACATAACGGTAGACAGCGTTACCACCCATAACAGGGCATATCCAAACTCCGATCCGGCTGCAAAATTCGAAGCCCAGTTACCCGGGTCAATAAATCCCACAGTTACCAACAGTCCGGGACCTATATATTTTAATAGCTCCAAAGCACCATACTTTGGTTTGGGGTGAATGCGTGTATATGCTTTCTTTAAATTTTCAAAAAGATTCATTACGTTCTATATTTGGATACAAAATTATCTTTTTCGCAAAACAATCTTCATAAAATGTGAAAAGAATTAATCATTCCAAAGCTCAACACCTTTCTTTTTCTTATATTCGCAGAATTAATATTTTTAAACACGAAATTATGAAACAAACGGGTATTACTCTCATAGTTGCATTATTTGTAGCTTTTTTTTACTCATGTAAAGATTCGGCAGACTTGACCAACTCGATACCGGCGAGTGCCGCTACTGTTATACATATCGATACAAAATCTCTATTGACAAAAGCCGACTATAAGCCACTGGAGAATAAAGTTATAAAAGAAGCCCTTGACAAGGCTAAGTCCGGCGGTAACGCTACAAAAGCAATTGAACAGCTTGAGAGTTTCCTTAAAAACCCAAATTCGACAGGCATCGATTTTCTTAGCGACTGTTACATGTATATGGACAGTACGACAATGGGTATTGTTCTGAAAATGGACGATCAGAAGAAATTGAAGGAATTACTTATCAAGACCTTCGAACTACCGGAACAAATGTTGGAAGAGAAAGACGGAGTGACTACAGTAAGTGCACAACAAAACTTTGTTATAGGCTGGACTAAGGACAAGCTTTTATTGCTTACATATATGGGAACTGTATATTATCGCGACCATAGTGCCTTGCCTGATCTGAAAACATTGGTTACAAAACAACTAACGCAAACAGCTAAAGAGAGCATCAACTCTAAAAAATCATTCGCAGAATTTATTTCGAACAAAAAGGATATTTCGATCTTCTCTTCATACAGTAATATAAAAGGAATGTGGTCTTCTTTGTTACCTCCTGCATTGGCAATGCAAGGACATGACGGGAATGCTGTAAATAAAATGCTAACAGGATTATATGACCAATTAAAAGATATAAATACAGCTGCTTTTATTTCGTTCGAAAAAGGGGAAATAGCATTTAGCAATAAAATGTACTATGATACCCCGGAAGCAGAGAAGAAATTTAACGAACTGGCATCGCAGATGACAGGTAAACTAAAAGGTGATCAGCTTAAATACTTTACAGATAAACCGATCTTTTCCATCTCGGCTAACATGAAAGGAGAAGGTATTTATAATTATCTGAACGAATTAGGCTTGATTTCTCTGATAGAAGAAAATGCCGGTTCTAACTTATCGGAGTTAGGCATCGACCTGAAATCTTTTATATCGAATATGGATGGAGACATTACTTTTGCCGTAAATAATGTAAAAATTGTAACAAAAAAATCTGATTACTACGATTTTGAATATACAGACTCATCTCCTGAACTTTCATTTTTTGCAGACCTCAAAGACGCAAACTCTATATGGAATATTGCAAAAGGAAAAATAAAAGAACTTAATGGCGAAGCTGCCGTTTTCACTGAACTGAATCCAAATACATATTCGCTAAAAGTGGATGAGAATACGAATGCTTACTTTGGAATCAACAACAATATGTTCTTCTTTACAAATAGCGAAAGTGTATTCAAAAACATATCAGCAACAGGACTAAAGAGTGATCTGTCGGATCAGGCTAAAGATAAGACTACATTTATATGTGGAACCTTCAGTCCTCTAAAACCATTATTATTGTCAGAAATGGGAGGTAACGATAAGGCTAAGGAGCTTGCCACAAAAGGCTTTGACTTGCTTGGTGATTATAGTTATATAACAACTCAGGATATGAGTGGCAGTGGTAAAATCGTTATTACAGATACAAGTGATAATAGCCTTGCTGTAATTTGTAAATTTGTAGACAGTGTAGTTACACATATCGCTCAANNGAGGCTAACGGCTAAGCATGGATGAATACGATACAATTAAGAAACGCCCTTCCTGATGTCTTCTCGGAGATAAAAGATATAAAAGCAGATATCTGGAAACAAGACGTCACTTTTGAGAAGGGAAAAACATACCTGATAAAAGCAGAATCAGGCTTAGGGAAAAGTTCGCTCTGTAGCTATATCTATGGCTACAGAGCCGATTTTTCGGGAAACATCCTTTTTGACGAAAGAGAAGTCAAAAATATAAAGAGAAAAAAATGGGATAACATCAGATCAAAACATCTGAGTCTTCTGTTTCAAGAGCTACGTCTCTTTCCCGAATTGACAGCATTGGAAAACATCCGGCTAAAAAACAATCTCACTCACCACAAAATCGAATCGGAAATCGATTCGATGTTCGACAGGTTGGGCATCACTGAAAAGAAAAACCAACCAATAGGAAAAATGTCTTGGGGACAGCAGCAACGTGTCGCAATTATCCGCTCGCTTTGCCAGCCTTTCGACTTTCTTATCCTCGACGAACCCATCAGCCATCTTGATGACAACAATGCCAAAATCATTACTGAGCTTATCCACGAAGAGGTAGCAGTACAGCATGCAGGATTGATAGTCACCTCGATAGGCAAAGATTTACCAATGGATTATTCTCTAATATTATCGCTATGAATCTGGTTTGGAAGCTCTTGAAACAAAATATAAGCAAAGGACAGTTTGCCGGATTCTTCATTGCCAATCTTATCGGATTAACGATTGTTCTGCTTGGCCTCCAGTTTTACCTGGATATCAATCCCTTGTTTTCGGAAAAGGATACTATCATGAAGAGGGATTTTCTGGTACTAACAAAACAAGTAGGCATCTACAATACACTGAACCCTCAAGCATCAGGTTTTTCGGCCGAAGAAATTAAAAATATAGAAAATACCAGTTTTGCAACGCAGGTAGGAGCATTTACCGCTTCGAGATATAAGGTTTTTGGAGGAATAAATACCAATCAGGGAGGTTTCAACACCGAGATGTTTTTCGAATCGGTTCCTGATGATTTCATAGATGTGAAGACCGACAGGTGGAAATTTAGTCCCGATGATGAATTCGTTCCTATTATCCTTCCTAAAAACTACCTTGACCTCTACAACTTTGGTTTTGCCGAAGCTCGCTCCATGCCGAAACTTTCGCAGAGTGTAATCGGAATGGTGAATTTCAACATCACGATATCAGGTAAATGGCAGCATAAAGAGTTTAAGGGGCAAATAGCAGGTTTCTCGAATCGGATAAACACAATCCTTGTTCCCGAATCTTTTATGAAATGGGCAAATGAAAATTACGGCGAACAAGCCGTCTCTAATCCCAGTCGCCTGATGGTAGAAGTAAACAATCCTGCCGACCCCAATATCGCCACCTTCCTCAAAAAGAACAACTATGAAGTAGAGGGTGAAAACTCGGCAGTGAGTAAAATGTCGTACTTCCTCAAGATAATGGTAGGTATTGTTATTGCAATAGGATTAATAATCTGTACTCTAGCCTTTTTTGTCCTTACTCTCAGCATTTATCTGCTATTGGAAAAGAATATGGAGAAACTACGGAATCTTCGTCTGATAGGTTATGCAAAAAGTGCGGTAATCCGTCCTTACGAGTTGATGGCTATCGGGATGAATTTTGCGATACTCATACTTGCTATTGCGTCGGTCTTGGTGATACGCATCAAGTATAGCGACATTGTACGCAATGTATGGAGTGAGTTCGAAGGTTCGGATATTATGATCACTCTGATTGCCGGAGTATGTATATTCTTACTTTTATCTTCGCTGAATATTCTGATAATAAGAAGAAAAGTGAAATAGAAATTTATTCTTTCTGTTTCTTCTTTTCCCTCACAGAGGAAGCATATACTCCAAAGAGACAAAGCACAAAGAAGGTGATGAATGTTATACGCATACTCCCTATAAACTGAGGGTGCGGTGCTAAAGACAAATCGATATTGCCTATCATTATCGACATCGCCATTATAGCGATCCCCATACTAAGCGACTGCCCTGTAAGCCTCATCGTACCCATCGTTGCAGATGCCAATCCATAATGTTTTCTTTCTACCGAACTCATGATAATATTTGTATTTGGAGAAGAAAATATACCAAATCCTAAACCCAAAAGAACCATCATGATACCAATAAAGTAATAGCTTGTAGTCTCAGTGATAAAGCACAATCCACCCAACCCGACTGCAATAATAGACATGCCTAATGTAGCCAAAAATGTTGGAGACATTTTATCGGACAAGCTTCCTGATTTCAAAGCGGCGATAGCCTGTATAACAGATTGTATGATAAGTATTAGTCCCGCATCACGAGGAGATAATCCCCGCACATATTGAAGATACAAGCTCAACATAAAGGAAATGGCAAATGTCGCCGAATAATTTATCAGAGCAGACAACGAAGACATCCGAAACATTTTGTTACCGATAAAAACACGAATGTTAAACACCGGAAACTCTTGTTTCTTTTCATACAAAGCAAATAAGAATAATACGATTACACCTATTACAATAAAAATGAAACCCTGAATATGAGGTAATTCCGCAAAGCCATAAATCAGAGCAAACAGCCCAATAGCAAACAAGATAGAACCTATCGCATCAAATTTACTTTTGGCCTCTTCTTTCCAGTCTTCTTTAATGATATAATATCCACCTACGGCGACGATAAAGCAAATAGCCGCAGAAACAAAAAAGATACTATGCCAATTGAAGTATTGAGTAAGCAAACCACCCACAAAAGGTCCGGCAGCCAATGAAGAGTACACAGTTGCAGCAACTACTCCCATAGCTTTCCCCCGTTTTTCGGCTGGCACAGAAGAAGTGAGAATAGCAGTGCTGGTACCAAACATCATAGCGCTACCGATTCCCGCAAGGAAGCGATAAGTGATAAGCATGACTCCTGTTGTTGCTAATCCACTCAATACCGAAAATATAGTCAGGATAACTACTCCCCATATAAAAACTTTCTTGCGTCCTATCATGTCTGCCATACGGGCACAAGGTATTTGCAAAATGGCTGTAGACAGCATATAAGAAGTTGGCACCCATCCCGACATAACTGCGTTGAGCGATAAGTCTTTATTAATATACGGCAACGCAAGGTTTAGAGCCGAGCTTATAAAAGGCACAAGCGAAGAAGCCAGACACAGGATAAATAACAAAGCTCCTGTGTTTGCTTTTTTCTCAGGATGCGTCATAGTCTGATCAGTTTATTCAAGATTGTTTCTATCATCTTATTGCATGATGGAATATATTGAGTGTTTTTTCTTATATAATCTTCCGATTGAATATATTTTCCTTCGACAAGTTTTTCATCGCTATTGTTCAGTATATCGGCGCAACTTTTTTCAGTGGCTTCAAAATGGAACTGTAAACCGATAACCTTTTCTTTATACGAATAAGCCTGATTAACACATGCCTCACTCGAAGCAAGCAATTTGGTTCCTGCGGGCAAATCAAATGTATCGCCGTGCCATTGGAAAACAATAGGAGAAACGGTTTCACTTCCGAATAAAACCTGAGACTCTTTGTCTGCAAACGATATGGGCAACCAGCCTATTTCTTTTTCTTTATTTGGATATACTGCGGCTCCCAATGCATTGGCTATTATCTGCGAACCCAAGCAGATACCCAGTACTGCTTTGTCCGAATCAATTGCTTTTCGAACAAAGAGCTTTTCATCTTTCAACCAAGGATAACTGTCTTCTTCATAAGTCCCCATAGGACCTCCCATAATTACGAGCATATCAAAGTCATCCTGATCAGGAAACTTATAGTCCTCAAAAATTTTGGTTACGGTTAGACTATAACCGTTATCCTTTACCCATTTTTCGATATATCCCAAGCCTTCGTATGGAACATGTTGAATATAATGAACCCTGTATGTAGACATAATTATATTTTTGTGTGATTTAAACTTTAAATGTACCAAAAATGTTCATATCAAGAACAATCTATAAAAAATATAGTTTTCAAAATAAAAACTATATCATACCTTTACATTCATAACACGCTACTAAGGATGTCAGATTATAATATACTACTAGCTTTTATACTTACTGCTATAGCCGGACTATCTACCGGAATAGGCAGCCTGATTGCGTTATTGGCAAAACATACAAATACGAATTTCCTTTGTGCTTCTCTCGGCTTTTCGGCAGGAATCATGCTATACGTTTCCTTTATGGAAATGATACCCGAAGGGAAAATAGAACTTGTTGCTGCTTATGGAGAAAAACTAGGTACACTATATCTTATTCTGGCATTTTTTATAGGAATTGCATTTATCAATCTCATAGACTTTCTTATCCCCGAGTCTCTAAACCCTCATGAAATACAAGGAGTAGAAGACATGGGTATAAAAAAACGAGCATTGAAACGCACCGGCATCGTAGTTGCCATGTCTATAGCAATTCATAATTTCCCCGAAGGGATAGCCACATTTACATCGGCTCTCGGGTCTTTAGACGTTGCAATACCGATTACGATAGCGATAGCAATACACAATATCCCCGAAGGAATTGCTGTAGCTGTACCCATATATCATGCAACAGGCAGCCGACAAAAGGCTTTCTGGCTGTCATTTGCATCGGGTCTGGCTGAGCCGTTCGGTGCTCTGATTGCCTATTTTTTCCTTTTACAGTTTTGGACTCCTGCTATAAATGGGCTTATACTGGCTGCGGTGTCGGGCATCATGGTGTTCATCTCGTTGGACGAACTTTTGCCTAGTGCCGAGAAATACGGAAAACATCATATTTCCATCATGGGACTCGTAGCCGGGATGTTGGTGATGGCATTCAGCTTATATCTGTTTATATAAAAAATCCTGCCTCTTTTCGGGAAGCAGGATCACAATACCGTGTTGATAAATATAAGTTCTATTTTATTGCTGTCAGATTATCTTTTGCATTCACCTGTACTACGGCCAACAGTTCACCCTGTGCATCATATATGTGTTGCAAGTGTTGAGACTGTAACGACCATGTAGATATACCCTGATCCCATGTTGTGTAAGCAATATCTACCACTTGTCCTTTATTGTTATATTCATAACTGTACTTTTGAACTCCTACCCAACCTTCTTTATCTACCCATTTGTAAAGTACTCTTTCTTGTAAAGAACCATCAGTACTATATTTGTATACTGTTTTGTCCAACGCCTTCGAGGTTTCTTTATCTACCGTTACGTACTCTTTCGTTTTGTCGTCATTATTGCTATAAACTCTGGTTTTAGGACTCCCTGCATATGCATTTGCTACAGATAATAATACGACTAAAAGTGATGTTAATATTGTTGTTCTCATGACTGTATTTACTTTAAATATTTCTTAATCTTTTTACCAATTATTTGAAAAGCGCTTCTATACATAAGACGATAATCCCAAGAATATAGTTACAACTTTTTCCTGTTTTTTTGAAATAAATACATAAAGCACTAGAAAACAGAATCTTTACAAAGCAAACAATTTATATGTGTTTTATAAAAAGTAAATACAATCAATCTCTTTATCGAAAATATTCTCATATATTTGTACTTATACTAACTTGCATCAATAACACAATTTATGAAAAAATACTTATTCACCCTTAGTCTGATCGTCATTTCATGTCTTTTTAGTCTAAATTCATGTAAAAAAAGTGGCAGTAAAGAGATCAACTCCGAGTTTGCAAAATATATTGCAGCCTTTACCTATGGGAAAATATCTTCCTCTTCGGAGATACAAATCGAACTGACACAAGATATTCCGACAGCCGAACTCAATAAAGAAATTGAGCAGGAGCTATTTGAATTTTCACCATCGATAAAAGGTAAAGCTTACTGGACCAGTACACGTACTATCAAATTTGTACCTGATCCGGGTGAGTTGAAACAAGGGACAGAATATGATGCTTGGTTCAAACTCGACAAGGTTCTGAAAGTAGATAGCGACTTCAAAGAGTTCTACTTTTTTTTCCGTGTGCCCGAACAAAACTTCAACGTAAACCTACGTTCTTATACTCAAATGAAAGATAATGACCTTGTGTGGAACACTGTACAAGGCGAAATTCTTTTAGCGGATGAGGCCAACACAGACGATGTAAAAAGTATGTTCTCTTTATCGGGCGGAGATAAATCTAAGGATGCTAAAATAAAGATTACTCCAAGCGAAATAAAAGGTAGATACAATCTAACGATAGACAGCCTCTACAGAGGTACAAAAGAAATAGAATATACATTGAGCATAAAGGGGAGTGCCATAAATGCAAAAAGAGATGATGAGCAAAAAATCATTATCCCTGCAATCTCCGATTTTAAGGTATTAGACGTATCAATGGAATATTCTCCGCAAGAATGCGTTCGCATTACATTCAGTGATCCTCTTTCTCTCAATCAGAATATACAGGGGCTGATAAAACCGGGTATTATAGAAAGTTTCTCTTTCGATATCCAGAAAAATATAATGAAACTCTATCTTGATAAAACGACAAGAGGGACAAGTACCGATCTGAAAATATTCAAAGAGCTGAGAAACTCACAAAACAAGACTCTTGATAAAGATTATACATTCAGTGTAAATTTTGAAAAGAATAAACCCGAAATAGAAGTACCAAATGCAGGTAATATACTACCCAATTCGGATAATCTGATCATTCCATTCAAGGCTGTCAACCTTTGGGCAGTGGATGTAAAAGTTATTAAAATATACGAAAACAATATACTGGGTTATCTACAATCGAATGATTTTGGAGGAAGCAACGAGCTAAAACGTTTCGGTCGTCTGGTTCTAAAAAAACGTATCCGACTGGATGAAGACCCAACGATGAAACTGGATGAATGGAATGCATTCTCTCTGGATATGGCAAAACTAATTAAGCAAGATCCGGGAGCTGTGTATAAAGTGGAATTCACCATGAAAAAAGAATACTCTCTTTATCCTTGCGACGGTATGATTCCTCAGATACCGAAAGATGCGGCATTGCAACGTTTCGACAATGAAATGGACGAAGAAGACGAAAAGCAATGGGATAATCCGGAATATTACTACTACTCCGATGAATGGGATTGGGAAGAATATAACTGGCAAGAAAGAAATAATCCTTGCGATCCGACATATTACATGAACAAAACATCAGAGGTCGTTGTACTAGCATCGAATATTGGAATGACTGCAAAAATGGGTTCCGAAAAGAAAATGACGGTAGCCCTTACAGATATACTAACTACAAACCCTATTTCGGGTGCAACCGTTGATATTTACAACTATCAGATGCAGCGCATTGGCACAGGCAAAACGGATGGAGACGGCTTTACAGAAATAGAATACAAGGGAGGTGTTCCGTTTGCTGTTATCGCATCACATGGCAAAGAAAAAGGATATCTGAAGGTCACTTCAAACCTTTCTTTATCGCTAAGCAACTTTGATGTTAGCGGACAAGAGATACNNACAAAAAGGACTGAAAGGGTATATCTATGGAGAACGAGGTGTATGGCGCCCGGGCGATTCTATATTTGTCACCTTCATTCTCGAAGATAAAAATCAGACATTACCAAAAGACCATCCTGTTTCACTCGAACTATATACCCCACGCGGACAAATGGCTCAACGTTATGTATCCACCACGGGTAAAGATGGATTCTATGCTTTCCGTATGGCTACCGATCCGAATGCTATTACGGGCAATTGGAGGGCGCGTGTAAAGGTGGGAGGAGTAACATTCTCGAAGACATTGAAAATAGAAACCGTTAAGCCGAACCGTTTAAAAGTACGACTTGATGCAGGTGAAATGATAAACGCAGGAAGCGGCACATTTTCTGCACCGTTGTCTTCGCAATGGCTACATGGTGCTCCGGCGGCAAACCTAGCGGCAAAAGTGGAAATGACATTAAGTAAAGCATACAATCCATTCAAAGGATACGAAACGTACACGTTCAACAACCCAACGTCGAACTTTGCGTCGGATACCTATACAGTTTTTGATGGAAAACTTGATGCCGAAGGAAATGCAACAGTGAGAACAAGCCTGCCTCAGGCATCCAGTGCACCGGGAATGTTGCGGGCTAATATCGTTTCCCGAGTATTTGAGTCGGGAGGAGATGCCAGTATATATACTCAAACTGCTGCTTACTCTCCATATTCGGCATACGTGGGTGTTAAAGCCCCAACAAGCAGCGATTACGGCTGGTTGGAAACAGACAAGGACAATATGTTTGATATCGTTACTCTCAGCCCCGAAGGAAAACCGATTAACCGTTCGAATGTAAATGTGAAAATTTATAAGTTGAAATGGTCTTGGTGGTGGAATACCAATGATAATTTGGCTTCTTATGTGAATAATACGTCTACCGAAGTACTCTTAAATGAAAACATTTCAACTTCGGCAGGAAAAGCAAAAGCCAAGTTCCGTGTCAATTATCCCGACTGGGGACGTTATCTCATCATGGTAAAAGATGAACAGAGCGGACATATCACAGGTAGAGTATTTTATGTGGATTGGCCATCGTGGAGAGGACGCTCGGAGAAAGATGACCCAAGCGGATTAACAATGCTTTCATTCTCTACAGACAAGCAGGCTTACAAAGTTGGAGAAACTGTTACTGTAATTTTACCAAAAAGCTCAAAAGGCCGCACCTTGATTACCATAGAGGATGGCTCACGTATCATTTCGCGCGAATGGGTAAAAACAAGTGCGACAGAAGATACCAAACACACCTTCAAGGTGACAGAAGAAATGACACCTAACTTCTACATTGCCGCCAGCCAGTTACAACCGCATGCGCAAACAGACAATGATCTGCCTATACGCATGTATGGTATCTTGAATATCAATGTAGAAAATAAAGAAACGGAACTGAATCCTGTCATCACGATGCCGGATGAACTTCGTCCGGAAAAGGAATTCAGTGTTTCCATATCCGAAAAGAACAAAAAAGAGATGACTTATACCCTCGCCATTGTAGATGAAGGGCTGTTAGACCTCACATCATTTAAAACACCAAATGCCTGGGCTGATTTCTATGCACGTCAGGCACTGGGAGTACGCACATGGGATATGTTCGACATGGTAGTAGGCACACAAACGGGCAAGCTCGGCCCTCTATTGAGCATCGGTGGCGACGAAGCTTTGAAACCAGCCAACAATGTTATGAGCCGGTTTAAACCTGTAGTAAAATATATGGGGCCATTTACAATAAGCGGAGGTAAAACTGATACGCACAAAATTAAACTTCCATCTTATTTCGGGTCTGTACGTGTAATGGTTGTTGCCGGAAATAAAAAAGGTGCTTACGGAAGTGGAGAGAAAACTGTTCCTGTAAGAAATCCGCTGATGATATTATCGACATTACCACGTGTGGCGGGTCCTGACGAAGAGTTCTTGCTTCCTGTAAATGTATTTGCAATGGACAAGAAAGTAAAAACTGTAAATCTGACAGTAGAATCCAAAGGTATATTCCAGTTTACAGAAGGAACTTCTAAATCTGTATCATTTACGAATGTAGGCGATAAGATGGTTTACTTCAAGGTAAAAGTCGGTAAGAAAACAGGCTATGAAAAAGTAGTAATAAAAGCCACAGGAGGAGGAGAATCTGCTACAGAAACAATTGATATTGAGATTCGCAATCCGAACCCGAATGTTCTGTTAAGTTCTCACGCTCTTGTTTCGCCAAACGATACGGCACATCTAGCCATATCATTCGAAGATATCAAAGCTGAAGACTGGGCAAAACTCGAAGTATCACGTATGCCGGGAGTAAATCTGAATAACACACTCACGTATCTGCGTTACTATCCACACGGATGTACCGAGCAGGTAACATCAAAAGGATTCCCGCTACTATTCTTAGAGAAATTCAGACCTCTTACCGAGAAAGAGAAAGAAGTTATAGTAACAGACAACGTAAAAGGGGCTATTCAGACAATCGTTTCACGTCAACTTGGCGACGGTGGTATTGTTTACTGGCCGGGCAATCGTTATCCGGATGAATGGGTAAGCAGCTATGCCGGACACTTCTTACTGGAAGCTCAGAAAGCCGGATGGGAAGTTCCAACATCAGTAATCAACAAGTGGAAGCAGTTCCAGAAAAAAGCAGCTCAAACGTGGAATAAAGGTAACCTTTACAGTTCTTATTACACATACTCTATGAGCGACTTACAGCAAGCATACCGCTTATATACTTTGGCTCTTGCCGGAGATCCTGAGTTGGGAGCGATGAACCGATTGAAAGAAATGCAAGGTCTTTCGGTACAGGCTCGTTGGAGGTTGGCTGCTGCCTACGCCTTAGCAGGGAAGAAAGATGCGGCACTGCAACTGACAAACAATGCCAGCGATCAGGTAGAACATTATGCATTTAGTAACAACACGTTTGGTAGTTCTCAACGCGATATGGCTATGATAATGGAGACATACCTGTTGTTAGGTCAGACACAAAAAGCGCTAAAACTCTCATTTAAAGTATCAGAATACCTGAGTGGAAGTTATATAACAACTCAAACAGCGGCTTATGGATTGATAGCCATGTCTCGACTGGCTGAAAAAATGGGCAAAGGTGTTATTTCGTACGAATGGTCATTGAATGGAGTTCCTCAAAAAGCAAGTAACTCGGGCGATGTTTTCCAAGAAGTGAATATAAAACCTCACGATAAGGTAAACATATCTATCAAAAATAAGGGACAGGGTGATATATTTGTCCGCCTGTTAGGCAAAACACAACCTCTGACAGACAAGAACCCTGCCGAAGCGAATGGAGTAAAACTATATGTAAAATATATAGACGAAAACGGTAAAGAGCTAGATGTTTCTTCTCTAAGACAAGGAACAGAATTCTATGCAAATGTGATTGTTCAAAACATTTCGGGACAGTATCTTACCGATATGACACTCGATCAGATATTTGCCTCGGGATGGGAAATATTCAACAATCGCTTGTTCAACGAAGCTGATACAAGAACAGCCGGTGCATATAATTATCAGGACATCAGAGAGGACAGAGTGTACACTTACTTCAATCTGGGTACGGGATATTCGATGTCATTCAAAATAAGATTGCAAGCTGCGTATTGTGGCAAATTCTATCTTCCGGCTGTAGCAAGTTCGGCTATGTATAGCCCTGATATAAATGGACGTACTACAGGACAATGGGTAGAAGTAAAGCAATAAAGTAATGTAATTAACTAACAATCAAAATAAGATAGGGTATTTTATTCGAAAAATGCCCTATTTTTGTATTAATTATTAACGCAAAACTTAATGAAAAAAGCAATCTGTACATTTGGTAGCTATTACTTAACAGAAGGCTTTCCCCGCTTTAGAAGCATGGCTGAAAGTATGAATATCTTTGATGATATATATACTGTCTGTGAAAAAGATTTAGATGCAAACTTTTACAAAAAATGGGGACGATACCTTATCCCCTACTCCAGAGGTTTTGGCTATTGGTGTTGGAAACCCTATTTCATCCTAAAAATATTGGAGAAAATTGAGGACGGCGATGTACTCCTTTATTCAGATATTGGCTGTTATTTTAATCCCAAAGGCAGAGAGCGACTTCTAGAGTATTATGATATTGTAGAGAAAACTCCAACCGGAATACTTGGAGTAAAGAGCCAAGAGGTCAGCTACAACGGTATGCCCGAAACTCTTTATTATGAGTATGAATGGACAAAGGGAGATGTGTTTGAATATTATGGTGTATATAACGATAAGGCTTATACACATACCCCTCAGTTTGAATCCACTATTATCTTTTTCAAAAAGAGCGCTGTTGTGATGCAGTTTGTCAGAGACTGGTATCAGGCATATCTCGATGATTACAGTCTTGCTACAGACTCACCGTCACGAATTCCTAACTTGCATGGATTTAAAGAAAACAGACACGATCAAAGCATTTTTTCTATCCTTGCTAAAAAATATGGTATAGCAGAAATTTCCACAAACGAAATATTTCAACGAGACTGGAATCTTCTCGAAAAATATCCCATACAAGCCCGTAGAGATAAATACTACCCAAGTAGATATCACTACAAACATCGCTTTAGATTAAGAAAACTTTATCGCAGATGGTGGCGTGTAAAATATTGGTTCAAAGATAGATTATAATTATACAATCCTTGCATGAAAAAAGTATTATGCACATTTGGTAATACACTATTAGCTCCCGGATTTCCGCAATTTGTACGAAATGCAGAGGCAATGGGAGTATTCGACGAAATATATACATATACCGAAAAAGACCTAAGTAAAGATTTCAGGAAGAAATGGGGTCGATACATGTATCCTTACTCAAAAGGATATGGCTATTGGTGTTGGAAACCACCTTTGATAAAGAAGACTCTCGACACGATGGAAGAAGGAGATATTCTACTCTATACAGATGTAGGATGTTACCTAAACCCGAATGGGAAGGAACGACTGACGGAATATTATGACATAGTAGAAAAAAGCCCTTCAGGAATGTTAGGTTTCAGAAGTTTTGAGAAAAACTATAATGGAATGCGGGAAGGTCTACGATTTGAATATGAATGGACTAAAGGGGACATTTTTGATTACTTTGGCGTCAGGGACAATACAGAAGTAACGCAAACAAGCCAATATGAGGCAGGGATCATATTTATTAAAAAAGGTCCTGTGTCAACTGCCTTTGTCAACGAATGGGTAAAAGTTATTGATGATGATTTCAGTCTTATTACAGATGCTCCTTCGAGAAGCCCTAACTTAGAAGGATTTCAAGAGAACCGTCACGACCAAAGCATATATTCAATGCTAGCAAAAAAATATAAAATAGAAGCAGTCTCAACAAACGAACTGATTCCTTTGGGAGGCGTAATGGATTGGTCTATCATAGATAAGTATCCGATACAAGCTCGCCGAGATGTTTACTACAAAAGTATGCGTCATTACAATCGCCGTTTTCAATTGCGAAAACTATACAAAATGTGGTGGAAGTTTAAATACTTTTTCAAGGATTTATTTAGAATCTAACCTTTATGAGCAAAACACATTAACGACTTAAGCAAAAAACAATCTGCATTTTACAATTATTATTAAGTTTTCATAGGAATATTCTCATTAGTCACAAAAAGAGTTTCATTGAGAAAGTATAAAAAAGATAACTGTTTGGAGTGTATTACCCTTGTCTCTTTATCATGTTGAACGAAGTGAAACATCTCGATCTAAAAGAGATTCTTCGTTACACTCAGAATGACATAGCTATACAGTCCAAACAGTTCTATATATAATTAAATATTACTTACCAATATGCGCTGACAAGAAGCTTTCCATTGCACGGTAGAAATCGAAACGATTCTCTTCATTGTGGAAACCGTGACCTTCATTGTCTTTTACCATATATTGGGTTTCAACACCTCTTTTCTTCAATGCCTCAACCATCTGATCCGATTCGTCTTTATTTACACGTGGGTCATTTGCACCTTGCGCTACAAACAACGGTGCTTTAATCTTATCTACGTGAAATACAGGTGAAGCACTTTCCAGTAATTCTTTATCGGCAATAGGATCTCCCACCATTTCGTGCATCATATCCAACATTGGCTTCCAGTATGGAGGAATCGTATTTAGGAAAGTAAATAGATTAGATACACCCACATAGTCAATTCCACAAGCGTAAAGATCGGGAGTAAATGTTAGTCCGGCAAGTGTTGCATATCCACCATAACTACCTCCGTAGATGGCAATTTTAGCAGGATCTGCTATGCCTTTCTTTTTCAGCCATTCCACACCATCGGTTATATCATCCTGCATTGTTTTTCCCCACTGTTTGAACGATATTTCCCAGAACTTTTTACCAAATCCGGTAGATCCACGGAAATTCATTTGGAATACAGCATACCCTTTATTGGCTAAGAATTGTACCTCGGGATTAAAGCCCCAACTATCACGTGCCCACGGACCACCATGCGGATTAACCACTACAGGCAGATTTTTTGCTGTCTCCAAAGTATATCCTTTCGGTAGTGTGAGGTAACCTTCTATCGTTAAACCATCACGTGTAGTATATTTCACACAATTCATTTCGGCCATATTGTTTTCATCGATCCAAGGATAAATATCTGCAATATGAGTCAGTTCATCTTTCTTTACATCATAGAGATAGTATCCTCCGGGGGTTTTATCGTTATATGTACGAATAATCAGCATATCTTCATCTTTATTTTGGCTGCTAACGCTAATAGGTCTTCCTGATACTTTTGCTGTTACTTTATCGAAAACAGCTTTCAAATCTTTATCGAAGAAATGACGCTTTGCTCCTTCATGAGCCTGATAAGACGCAGCCTGCAACCTCTTATATTTTCGAGAATATGAAATCCCTGACAGATCATAAGTATCATTTTCGTACAAAACTTCGACTTCTTTAGCCGTTTGCGGATCAAATATTACGACAGCTTCTTTATCTCTGCCTATGTTAGAAGTAGCATACAACTTCTGATTATCTGGAGTAAAGTAATAAGGACTTATGCTTTCTTTAAAACTTGTAGTTATAAGTGTTCTGAATGGATCACTTTCTTTATCGCGATACAATAAACTTTGATTTACACCATCAAGTGCGATTGCTATACGCAATTTCCCATCGTGGTCTGTCATCCAGCCCTGAATATTTCCGGGATTCTCAGCTAACATTGTCAGCTCGCCTGTCTCGATATTTAGCCTGTATGGATCAAACACCTGTGGGTTTCTTTTATTGAGACCAATAATAACTTCGCTCTCTATCTCAGGCAGATCGTCTATTATAGTAGTACGTACCTTCTCAAAAGCTGTAAGAGGAAGAAGGTTACTTCCATCAGCGTTTACCCCATATAGCTGAAAGTTTTCATCACCCCCTGTATCTTTGAGGAACAAGATGCGATTATTATTTCCCCAAAAGTAACCGGCAATATCTCTTTCTGTTTCAGAAGTTAATCTTACTGGAGTATTGTCACCTACTTTTTGTACAAAAATATTCATCCGTCCCTCATAAGGCGCTGTAAAAGAAAAATATTTTCCATCCGGCGATATCTGATAAGATGACTTTTCAGGGTTTCTGAAAAAATCTTCTAAAGGGATGTTGGGAGCTTGACTAAAAACGCTCATCGAAGCAAATAAAAACATCAACATAAGGATGTTTGAGATAAATGATTTCCTTTTCATAATCTATTAAATTTTAAACTCTTGTTATATATTAGTCGTAATAAGGTGAGAATAATCACATAAAGTATCAAAGCATACGAATGAGTTCAAAAATATTTAAATAAAAAGGGGTAGCTGAATAAATCCAACTACCCCTCAAAAAATATATATTCACTATACTTAATTCTTAAAATCTAACTCTCCATCTCTCATATCAATTATAATAGACTTCGATTTATCTATAGTACCGGCAAGCAACTGTCTCGACAGCGGATCTAACACCATTCGCTGAATAACCCTTTTTACAGGACGTGCGCCAAACTCTGGGTCGAATCCCATTTGAGAAATCCAATTGACTGCTTCATCTCTGAATTTGAGATCGACACCGTTTCCTTTCAGCATGCGGACAACGCCATCGAGCTGAATACGAACAACCTGCTCTATCTCTTTCAATGTCAATGGCTCGAACATGATTATCTCGTCAATACGATTCAGAAATTCGGGACGAATATTAACTTTCAACATATTGAGAACTTCCTTCTTGGTTCTTTCTACTACTTCATCATGATTCTTTGGCGTAATGCCTGCAAAGTTTTCACGAATCAGTGGAGATCCCATATTGGATGTCATAATAATAATCGTATTCTTAAAGTTTACCACTCGCCCTTTATTATCTGTCAACCGTCCATCATCAAGCACTTGCAACAGGATATTAAACACGTCGGGATGTGCTTTTTCTATCTCATCGAAAAGAACGACTGAATAAGGTTTACGGCGGATAGCCTCGGTAAGTTGACCTCCTTCGTCATAACCTACATATCCCGGAGGTGCTCCTATAAGACGGGTAGCACTAAATTTCTCCTGATACTCGCTCATGTCTATACGTGTCATCATATTCTCATCATCGAACAAGAACTCCGCTAAGGCTTTTGCCAACTCAGTTTTACCAACACCTGTTGTACCCAAGAATATGAACGAACCTATCGGACGTTTCGGATCTTGCAACCCGGCACGACTACGGCGAATAGCATTGGATACGGCAGAGATAGCCTCATCTTGCCCAACAACCCTTCTGTGCAGCTCTTCTTCCAGGTTTAATAACTTATCCTTTTCACTCTGGAGCATCTTGTTCACAGGTATACCTGTCCAACGAGAAACGACATCGGCAATATCAAAAGAATCGACCTCTTCCTTTACCATTGCCTGACTACCTTGCATCTCATGCAATTGAGATTGGAGTTGAGCAATGCCTGTTTCCAGTTCTTTTATTTTGCCGTAACGTAATTCTGCGACTTTACCATAGTCGCCTTCACGCTCTGCTTTTTCAGCCTCAAACTTAGCATTCTCAATATCTATCTTATTCTGCTGTATCTTATTGATGACTTCTTTTTCTGATTGCCATTTTGCTTTAAGTTCTGTTTCCTCTTCTTTGAGTTTACTAATCTCTTTGGTCAATTCAGCTTCTTTCTGTTTATCATTTTCTCGACGGATAGCTTCTCGTTCAATCTCCAGTTGCTTGATACGACGGCTCTTTTCGTCAAGCTCTTCGGGAACAGAATCTACTTCCATACGTAATTTGGCAGCAGCTTCATCCATCAGGTCAATTGCCTTATCAGGCAAAAAGCGATCTGTAATATAACGACTCGAAAGCTGAACAGCAGCAACAATAGCCTCATCTTTGATACGTACCTTATGGTGATTTTCATATTTCTCTTTCAAGCCACGCAGGATAGATATTGCATCCACTTCGCTTGGCTCATCTACCATCACTATCTGGAAACGGCGTTCGAGTGCTTTATCTTTCTCAAAATATTTCTGATATTCGTCCAAGGTGGTTGCTCCTATCGAACGCAGTTCTCCACGTGCTAAGGCAGGCTTCAAGATATTGGCTGCGTCCATAGCACCTTCGCTCTTACCGGCTCCTACCAGAGTATGTATTTCATCGATGAAAAGAATAATCTCCCCTTCCGATTTTATCACTTCGTTCACGACCGATTTGAGACGCTCTTCGAATTCTCCTTTGTACTTAGCTCCTGCAATCAGAGCACCCATATCCAAAGAATAGATTTGTTTGCTTTTTAAGTTTTCGGGCACATCACCACGAACAATACGATGAGCAAGTCCTTCAGCAATAGCTGTTTTTCCTGTACCGGGTTCACCGATAAGTATTGGGTTATTCTTTGTCCTACGACTCAGAATCTGAAGTACCCGACGGATTTCCTCATCACGACCAATCACGGGATCAAGTTTCCCGTCTTTTGCTCTTTGAGTCAGATTGATAGCATATTTTTCCAAAGACTGATATGTATCTTCTGCACTTTGGCTATTTACGTTACTACCTTTACGCAACTCACTTATAGCTTGTTGCAACTCATTTCCTGAAACTCCGGCGTCTTTCAATATCTGCGAAGCTGAGCTTTTAGTAGCTAAAATACCTAACAGCAAATGCTCGATAGATACGTATTGATCTCCCATCTTTTTAGCATAATCCACTGCTTTGTCCAAAGCTGAATTACTTTCGCGGCTTAAGTACGCTTCGCCCCCACCCGATACTTTCGGAAAAGAGTCTATTTCTTTATTAAGCACAGAAGTAATATACGCCGGATTAGCTCCAAGCTTTTGAAAAAGAAAATTCACAACATTCTCACCACTCATAATCACTCCAAGTAGAATATGAGCAGGCTCGATAGCTTGCTGTCCTCTCTCTTTCGTTATCTCAATTGCTTTTTGAACAGCCTCTTGAGATTTGATTGTAAAATTGTTGAAATTCATATTTTTAGTTTCTTTATTTCGTTATTTATTGTATCTATATTCTATCGTTCAAATTACTTGCCAAAAACTAATGGTGACAAAATGTCAGCAAACAACTTTATAACTGATAACGAATAGGATATAAAAAAAGAGACTATCCCTGAAGGATAGCCTCTCATATCGTGTATTCTACTTTTACTGACGGTTATTTATTATTTTCTAGCCATTTCAGCCTCCTTTGATCAGGTAAATGAGTCACCTTAAAGTTTTCGAATTTAGCCTCAAAAC
Organism: Dysgonomonas sp. UBA7630; assembly: GCF_002483985.1. Taxonomy (NCBI): domain Bacteria; kingdom Pseudomonadati; phylum Bacteroidota; class Bacteroidia; order Bacteroidales; family Dysgonomonadaceae; genus Dysgonomonas; species Dysgonomonas sp. UBA7630. The sequence goes on along the minus strand of NZ_DLIY01000028.1, from coordinate 73,016 downwards.
CATTACCATCAGGACTGGCGGCCATCAACCCTACCATTACCGGAGTATTATCTTGCAGATAAGCATTACGCATCATAGTATATGTTTTATCATCGAAAGAATAAAAGACTTCAACGGCATCAATACGTCTTACAGCCTTGATCCATACATAAGATATCTTTTTATCCAATTCAATAACGCTCCAGTCGCTGGTCTTATGAGTTACCACAGTACTTAAATTATACTTTCCATCTACAAATTCAATTCCTGTCTTGATGTAGTTTTCGTGATCTATACGAAGCATCAAGCCCATTTGATCGAAACGAGCTTTGTAATCTCCTGTAATTTTTACTTTCACCTCAAACTCTCCTCCATATGTCGTATAATAAAAAGGAGCATCATCGACAGTAAACCCATAGTGAGATATACGCCAATAATCACTCTGAGGGGTCACAAACATACTTAATGTTTTATTTTTCACTTCCCATTTTTCAGGTTCATTAAACCATTGCATTTTTTCTAAACTCTGAGCTGAAGCAAATTGGGCTAATACTACAACAAATAAACTAAGTGCGATTTTTTTCATTTTTCTATCTTGTTTTTAATTTACGATTATATCCTATATTACGAGATATCTCCAATCCCGTATCCCTGATCTGGAGTCCTATGTTTTTCACTTTTTCTTTGGGTAAACGTCCTGCTGGACCTGAAGTCCAAATACAGGCTATTGCATTTCCTTTTTCGTCAAATATAGGGGCTGCAATGCAATGCACACCTTCAACAGTCTCATTCAGATCTATTGCATACCCTTCCTGAATTATCTTATTCAATTCTTTCTCCAATTGCTCTTTGTCTGTTATCGTATATTCATTCAGGGCTTCAAAGCGTATCTCCGAAAGTTTTTCCTTTTGCTTCTTCCCCGACATAAAAGCCAGTAATACTTTCCCCGGAGCAGTAGAATGAAGATTAAAGCGCATACCCTGCTGCAAGATGAATACAAAGTCAAGATTACCCTGCACTTGCTTCAATAAAACCACTTCTGAATCAACAAGTGTTCCTATCATGACCGATTCTCCGACGTTATCACGCAAACGCTTCATATATTCTTCCGACATCTCAATGATATCGTAGCTACTTACAGCTTTAAGTCCGAGCAAAAGTAATTTTCGGGAAAGGAAATAACGAAAGTTACCGGGTTCTCGCCCTATGTAACCGATCTCGAGAAGATTTGTCGCTATTTTATAAATGGAGGATTTTGGATAATCGAGAAGCCCGACAATTTCTTGCAAAGTCAGTCCTTGAGGGTGCTCCGACAAAAGCTCAAGCAACTCCATCGACTTGGTTATCATCGATACATTCCTATTTTCCATTCAATCTATATTTATACACAAAAATAACGAATAATACATATATATAGATTCAATCCATATATAAGGATAAATATATAAATTTTGAATAAATATCAAAAGCTTATTCAATAAAAAAAGCTGCATACAAAAATGTACACAGCTTACATATCGTTAATACTGTAAAATTAAAGAAGGCTATCCGGATTTAAGTTTACAGCTTCAATATCTTTAAAGTAATTGTATGTCCCTACTTTTAGTTCATAAGTTGCCATCTCGTCGCAAACAATAATTCCTTTAGGATGTAATTGCAAAGCTGTGATAGTCCACATCTGATTGATAGAACCTTCTACCACCTGAGCCAAAGCACGGGCTTTGTTATGACCATTCACCATGATTAGCACTTCTTTAGCATCAAGAATTGTTCCAACGCCAACAGTGACTGATGTTTTTGGCACTTTGTTTACATCGTTATCAAAAAAGCGTGAGTTCGCAATTATGGTATCCTGTGTCAGCGTTTTTATACGAGTACGAGAAGACAAAGAAGATCCCGGCTCATTAAAAGCAATATGACCATCTGCACCAATTCCACCCAAAAACAAATCAACACCGCCTACAGCCTTCATTTTAGCTTCGTAAGCCGCACACTCAGCCTTTAGGTCTGATGCATTACCATTCAGCATGTTTACATTTGCCGGATTGATATCTATATGGCTAAAAAAATTGCTCCACATAAAAGTATGGTAACTCTGTGGATGGTCTTCTGGTAAACCAACGTACTCATCCATGTTGAAAGTAACAATATGCTGAAAGGAAACTCTCTTTTCCTGATAATGCTTTATCAACGCTTTATACATGCCCATAGGCGAAGAACCGGTGGGCAATCCTAACACAAAAGGTTTTTCAGCAGTTGGATTTGCAGCCTTAATCTTAGAAACTACATAGTTTGCCGCCCATTGCGAAAGTAAATCGTAATCTGGTTGAATAATTAATCTCATGATTATTAAATCTTAAATATGTTAGTTTATAAAAAACAAAGCAAACCCTTTAGTACAATATACTAAAAGGTTTGTCTTCGTAATAATATTATAAAGGATGATATTCTACAAAAGCTTCAATAGCTTCGTAAGATGCCAATCCTAACTGTCGGTACAATTCAGCAGTAGCACGGTTTCTGTCTTCGGAACGTTGCCAGAAAAGACGCTCATCGTTGCCCAAGAATGGAGCACTCTCCATTTGCGACTGATGTTTCAATATTGCATTTCTTTTCTTACGGAGTTCTTCGGGTGAGATAGGCACAGCCATTTCAATATGGTCAATTTCCCACTCAGCCCAAGCACCACGATACATCCAGATACGACATTCTTTGAGCCACTCAGCACCCTTTAGCTCGTCAATAGCAGCAAGTATAGCATCAAGACACACTTTGTGAGTTCCATGTGGGTCAGCCAAGTCACCTGCAACAAATATCTGATGAGGTTGCACGCTTACCAAATAGTTTTTCACGATTTCTACATCTGCTTCTGAAATCGGATTTTTCTTCACACGGCCGGTTTCATAAAATGGAAGATCTAAGAATGTAACGTTTTCTGGTTGCACTCCTACATAGCGACAAGCTGTTGTAGCTTCCTGACGGCGAATATGCCCTTTCATGAAAAGAATGTCTGCTGTATCAACATCACCTTCTTTTTTATCTTGCAACAAAAACTGCAAAACATCAGCATACTTTTTCTTCAATACCTCGTTATTGGCATCGTATTTATTTCTCACATCTTCTAAGAAAGAAACATAGCGAACAACTTCTTCATCGCCTACCGCAATATTACCTGATGTCTGGTATGCCACATGCACATCGTGCTTCTGGTCAACAAGACGTTTGAATGTTCCTCCCATAGAGATTACATCATCATCGGGATGTGGGCTGAAAACGATTACTTTTTTGGGATACGGAGTTGCTCGTTCAGGACGATTAGTATCATCAGCATTTGGTTTACCTCCCGGCCAACCGGTAATTGTATGTTGAAGATCGTTAAATATCTTGATGTTTACATTGTAAGCAGAACCGTATAGCGCCAATAACTCTTCAAGACTATTATCTTGATAATCTTTATTTGTTAATTTCAAGATCGGCTTATTCACTTTGAAACAAAGCCAAACAATAGCTCTGCGAATCATTTTGCTAGTCCACTCACAGCTTGTTACCAACCATGGTTGGTTTATACGAGTCAGACTGAATGCCGCATTCAGGTCGATATGCACAGTTGTATTTGGATGAGCTTGCAAGCATGAAGCAGGAACAGACTCAGAAACCGGGCCTTCTACCACATCTTTTATACTTTTTGCTTTATCCTCACCCCAAGCGATAAGAGCTATCTCACGAGCTCTCATAATAGTAGATATCCCCATCGTTACAGCACTAGGTGGAACCTGCTCTAAAGATCCGAATGTGTTTATAGCTTCTTTTCTCGATTGCTGATCCAACAGGACTAAGCGAGTATTTGAATTCATACTCGATCCGGCAATGTTAATTCCGATATTACCGGCACGACCTAATCCCAATAACAAATAATCAATTCCTCCAACGTTTTGTATAGTCTGTTCGTAGGCTTTACAATAGTTCAATATTTCTTCTTTACGTACTTGCCCATCAGGAGAATATACATTGTTCAGATCAATATCTATATAATCCAAGAAAGACTCTTTCAGTAGTTTCAGATTACCACTAGACTGAGGTGCAAGGGGATAAAACTCGTAGATATTGAATATTACAACATCTTTGAAGCTTAGTCCGTCTTCTTTATGCAAACGTATCAGCTCTTGATAAATAGTTTGAGGTGAATGTCCTCCGGGAAGTGCCAAAACAAATTTTTGTCCGGCAATAGTTTTGTTTTTAATCTTATGCGCAATATCTCTAGCGATGCTTAGCGAAGCCTCTACTGAAGATTCATATATTTGGGTGGGTACTTTCTCGAAACGAGTTAAAGCAGAAAGCTCAAATTCATTTTCGGGACGATAATATCGTGGTGACACCCGATCTAATACGATTTGCGAACTTAAATCCAATCTCATGTTAAAAATTTATTAATGGTTCTATTGTAAATATTTATTATAAAAAATCAAACAACTAAAGCAGCTGCTCCAAGTAGGTATATATCTTCTTTACGAGATAGTAGTATCTTCATTCTCTTTATTGTCTCAGGATAAGGAAAGGTCGTAATCACATCAAACATCTTCTCCGAAAACAGCTGATATCCAGCCGAGAGCCCACCCCCTAGTATTATAGCTTGCGGATCGTAAGTAAACAAGATAGCATTTATCAGTTTGCCGATATGCTTACCAAATTCTTCCCACAGTAAAATCATTTTCGTATCTCCAACCAAAGCCATGTTTAAAGCATCTCGACCGGAAATATTATTACGATCAAAAAATTTGCGACTGCAATAATATTCATAATCGGCATCGAGATAAGGAAGACTCCCTATTTCTCCAGCGCCGGTATTATTTCCGTTATACAATACGTCATTGATAATAATTCCGGCTCCTACCCCGGTACCGAGAGTTACACAAACAATATTCCGGTAAGCTGTGCCTTCTCCATAATAACGCTCGCCGAAAGCAAAACAGTTAGACTCGTTATTTACAAAAACAGGAATTCTGAATTCTTTTTCCAGAATATCTTTCAGATAGACTCTTTTCCATGAAGGTATATTCACAGCATTATACACAATTCCCTGTTCTGCATCAACAACGGATGGCACTCCAATGCCAATCCCTCTAATATTTGAGTTCATTATCTTGCGGATCATATCACACAAGTTAGCAAGGATCGCTTCTTCTGACTCAACAGCATTCGTAGGAGCTTCTATTTTTTTATATATCTGCCCGCCATCAACCACTGCCATACGGATTTTTGATCCACCTATATCTATTCCGATTCTCATAATAAACTACATGCGCCTGTTATGTTATTATAATGCAATTACACAATTAATGTTCATTCATGTGATCATCGCCAAAGCTGCCGGACATCCTTATTCTACTCATTTTTCATAATAAATCGTCAGGTAATACAAATATACAGAGCATTCTAAGAATATTGACAAATACAAATGTTAATTAACATTTACTTTCGTTATTATTTAAATATGACATCACATGAGGATAAAAATAAACGAATAAGCTTTACAATTTTAACCTTCAAACCTTTTAATTTAAATTTTTTAATAAAAATTTCATCCTTTATTAAAACAAGACACATTAAACATTATCCTCCCAATAGGCAATAACAACCTCCTCTTGATCGCAAAACATTTTTATTTATTATCTTCGTAGAACAAAAATAACAGAAAGCTAACTTTATTTGAATTTAGGCATTAAACCGAAAGATGACAGATTCTTTTCAGACGGACATAAAATATCTGGCAGGTGTAGGCCCAAAGAAGGCCGAAATACTCAACAAGGAAATAAATGTATTTTCGGTTGAAGACTTACTATATTATTTCCCCTACAAATATATAGACCGCAGCCGTATCTATTTTATACACGAAATAGACGGTAATATGCCATATATACAAATTAGAGGAAGAGTTACAGCTTTTGAGACATTCGGTGAAGGCAGAAAAAAAAGACTCGTAGCTCATTTTACGGATGGTACAGGATTTATTGATCTGGTATGGTTTCAAGGAGCAAAGTTCATTACGGACAAATATAAAGTGAACTTACCCTATATTGTTTTTGGGAAACCTACTCTTTTTGGAGACAAATTTAATATCCCACATCCAGATATTGACCCATATATCAGCGAAGAAGAACGCCCTACAGGCTTGATGCCTTATTACAACACAACAGAGAAAATGAAAAACCATTATCTGAACTCAAAAGCAATTCAGAAAATAATGGCAGCCGCATTTTCTTCTGTTGTAAGAAGCTTACCCGAAACGCTACCGGACAGCATCATTAACGAAGCTCGCTTGATGGGGTTAAAAAGTGCTATGCGCAACATCCATTTTCCGGAAAGTACGGCATTGTTACGAGAAGCACAATACAGATTAAAGTTTGAGGAATTATTTTATATTCAGCTAAACATTCTAAGATATACCGCCGACAGAAAGTCAAAGTTAAAAGGATTCGTTTTTTCTAAGGTAGGCGACTACCTTAATAGATTTTATGATGAAAACCTCCCCTTTCCTTTAACCAATGCACAAAAACGAATCATAAAAGAAATCAGGCAAGATATGGCTACCGGCGAACAAATGAATCGCTTACTGCAAGGAGATGTTGGTAGCGGGAAGACGCTTGTAGCTCTTATGCTTATGTTAATTGCACTGGACAACAACTTCCAAGCAGCCCTTATGGCTCCAACGGAAATATTGGCAACTCAGCATTACCAAACAATCTCAGAAGCATTGGCAGGGCTTGATGTAAATGTAGAATTACTAACCGGCTCAACAAAAAAATCGGATAGGGAACGCATACACAATGCTCTTTTAACGGGAGACCTTCAAATATTAATTGGCACACATGCCCTTATTGAAGACACCGTACAGTTTTCAAACCTAGGTTTAGTGGTTATTGACGAGCAACATCGCTTTGGCGTAGCACAACGAGCTAAATTGTGGTCGAAAAACGTAAACCCGCCACATATCTTAGTAATGACTGCCACCCCTATTCCCCGCACGCTGGCAATGACCATATATGGCGATCTGGATGTATCGGTAATAGACGAGCTTCCACCGGGACGCAAGCCCATACAAACAATTCATCAGTATGACAAAAAGCGAGGAGCTTTATACGAGTCCATTCGCAGACAATTGCAAGAGGGAAGACAGGTATACATAGTCTATCCACTGATAGAAGAAAGCGAGAAGCTCGACCTCAAAAATCTGGAAGAGGGATTTGAGCATATAAAAGAAATCTTCCCCGAGTATACGGTCTGCAAGGTTCATGGCAAGATGAAGCCCAAAGAAAAAGATGCAGAAATGCAACGCTTCGTCACCAATGAGGCTCAGATAATGGTAGCCACTACCGTTATTGAAGTAGGTGTAAATGTACCAAACGCATCCGTTATGGTGATAGAATCGGCTCAACGCTTCGGGCTATCACAGCTGCACCAATTACGAGGGCGTGTTGGTCGTGGAGCAGACCAATCATATTGTATTCTGGTGACGCCTTACGAGCTATCAGCCGACACACGGAAGCGCATCGACATAATGGTAGAAAGCAATGACGGCTTTGAAATAGCCGAAGCCGACTTAAAGCTAAGAGGCCCGGGTGATCTGGAAGGAACTCAACAAAGCGGTATCCCTTTCAATCTGCGGATAGCAAACCTTGTACGAGACGGGGAGATACTGCAATATGCACGTGAAGTCGCCCAGAAAGTACTGGATGAAGATCCGCAAATGGAAAAGTCTGAGAGCTTATTACTAAAGAGACAATTACGCAAACTAGGTGGCAACAAGTACAACTGGGGTTTAATCAGCTAATTGACAGACATCGCTTTTGTCAATTCTTTGATATGCTCATCTAAATATTTCAGTCGTTTCTTCGTATCGTCAATATTTTCATCCGTTTCATTTTTCCTTATCAGACCTTCAAGGTATTCGTTCAAATCCTTTCTATAATTCTGATAGTATATAAGAGCATTCGAACTATCTTTTACTTGATTTTCGTACAATTGACCTATCGCAAAATTTATTGTCATTTTCTGATTGATTCCGGCATATATCAATGCCTTTTTATATGCTTTTACAGCATCTTCGAAAAGAGAGCCCTTATCATAAGCCGATGCCAATCCTTTATAATAAAGATATAAGGTCAGATCAGGCGGAATTGTCCTATCCAACAATTTCCGAAACAAGGGAATTGCCTTTTTATGATCTGCCAATTCGTTCGAACTTACAGCAAGACAATAGAGCACATTATTATTTGTAGTATCCTGGCGAAATGCTTTGTCTAAAAAAATCTCAGCTTCGTAATTCTCCCTCAATGAATAGTAAGAAATTCCAAGACTACGGTTAACAATAAGCGAGGAATCACCGGCTTCATAACACTTCTTAAATCGGGAGATCGCTTCCTCATAATTATCCATCACATAATACGTCAACGCATTCAGCAAATTCATCTGCTGATCTGTGCTGTCTTTTTCAATATATGCCGTAGAGTGAGCTAAAGCCTCAAGACTACGATCAGCCTTTAAGCATAGGTTAACAAGACTTGCCGCAGAATAACTATCAGAGGGATTCGTATCCCATGCCGCTTTGAAGTATACCATAGCGCTATCAGCTTGATTCATCTTCTCAAAACATTGAGCGATCTGAGATAAAGTGTTGGGAGAATTATTGCGACTGTATATCTCTTTAAACAAACACAACGCTTTTTCGTATTTCGTCTGTTGAAATAGCAGTTCAGCCTTTTGTATCTTATAATATAAGTTCGTTGAATCCAAACGAATCAGATCATCATAACAATCTATCCCTGCCTGTCTTCGTCCTGTTATTGCAAAACAATTTGCCAATTCAGATTTGAGACGAACATTTTCGGGATTATCGGTAGATAGTCTTTGTAAAATATCGATCGATTTCAAATAATTACCTAAAGCTTTATGGCACATCGCTTCTTGAAACTGTAGATACGCTGAAGGTTCTTTATCGGAAATATACTCCAACGCTTTTTGGTATTGAAAATTTTGAATGTAAGCTTCCAGTTCATTCTCTACAGTTTGAGAAAACAAAACAGAATGCACAATTAAAAAAGAAAGGAGTATCAAGGTCTTTTTCATAGATTATCTTTTGCAGTTCAAGATTAATAGAGGTAGGCTATACTATCACCTAGCCTCTATATAATCTTGAGAAAAAAATCTGCTATTTCTTTTCTGTATTTACTATCGTATCTTTTTTAAGTCTATATACAATCGGCAATGTGAAATACACAGGTACAGCTATTCCATTCTGCTTGCCGGGAGTCCATTTTGGCATAGATTGAATCATTCTCACTGCTTCTGCGTCACATTCAGGATCGATACCTCTAATAACTCTTACATCTGAAATCTCACCCGTTTTACCCACTATAAACCGAATAGTTACACGCCCCTGTATACCTGCTTTTTGTGCAGATTGGGGATATTTTAAATTATCTGCTACGAATTTCTGCATTGCCGACTCCCCTCCGGGAAACACCGGCATATCCTCTACGGTAATAAAAGGATGATCTACTGATGGTTCAGCACCACCTTCCTTCAATGTAAAGCCTTCTTTTTTAGGAGTTCCATATCCGACGACAACCATAACATCTTTATCTTTTTCTCCCTCCGAAAAATTTTTCTTACTGCCTGATATTTTGAATATCAAAGGTAATGTATAGTACACATCGACAGCTTTTCCATTTTGCTTTCCGGGAGTCCATTTAGGCATAGCTTTCACTACGCGAACTGCTTCTTCATCCAAAGACGGATAAACGCCTCTTATAACCTCTATATCTGTAATATCCCCTGTACTTCTTATAACATAACGCACAATGACACGCCCTTCAATGCCTTTCTCCTGAGCTTCAACAGGATATTTCAAATTTTGCCCAATAAACCTTTGCTGAGCATTTAGTCCTCCCGGAAATTCAGGCATTTTGTCTACAGTCACATATACATCCCCTTTTTTCTGAGGCACTTGCTGTCCGCCATTAACAAAAGGCATCGTTATCATATCAGCTATATCGGGCGAAGCCTGCACAGCATTTCCTAATAGCAAAACAAAAACAACCGGTACAAGCAATAAATATTTAGTTGCTTTACCTAGCGATGTTCTATTTTTATTCATCATGGTAATTCGTTTTTTTAATTGTGATACATTAAAATTATTTATAATTGGTATACCGGTATTCACGTTTGATACTTGCAGTAATATATATTGGTATTCTTTGGGACTGAATCCTTCTTTCAAGACCCCCTCATCCGCTAGATATTCAAGATTTATTTTTATTTCCTTTTTCAAAAGCCAGACAAAAGGATTCCACCAGAAGAATACACACAAGACTTCGGCTAGTAATACATCTACAGAGTGTAATTGCCTGACATGAACCATCTCATGAGCTATAATCTCTTTCATTTTTTCCTCCTCATCAATTTGAGAGCCGATAAAAATCCATCTAAAAAATGAGAATGGCGAGATTTTCCTATCTTTTATTTTTACAATACAACATGTATCTAATTTTTCAGAATCATGACTGATCCTTAACTTTAGTATACAAAATAATTGCATTATAAATCGCAACGCATAAATCAAAGATACTGCTCCTATTGCAAATAAAGCAATCAGTTTCCAATCAATCACCGAAACCTGTTGAGCAGGCATTGCCGATACCTCTATTTGCGAAAGCCAATATGCCGGTATCTGAACAGGCACCTCTTCTTTAGCCGTCACTTCAATCATCAAAAAAGGAAATAGTAATGAAAAGACAATTGAAAAAAGGAAATAAAATCTCCTCAGGCGGAAAAAAGTATCCTTTCTTAACAGCAACATATATAAGCCATAAAATAAAGCCAATGATACAGAAGCTTTAATCAAATAAGGTATAATTGTGTGTTCCATGGCGTTAACAATTAAGTAATTCACTCTTTTCCTTTTTCTATCATTTTCACTATTTCTTGGAGCTCTTCAGGAGATATCTTTTCTTCTTTCACAAAGAACGAGACCAACTCTTTATACGAGTTTTCGAAATAACTCTTCACCACATTCGACATAAAAGCCTTCTTATAATCATCTTCGGCTACTTTCGGCGTATAAACCCACACATTTCCATATTTCTTAGAGTTCAAATAATCTTTTTGCTCCAGATTACGAACAATAGAAGCAACGGTAGTGTAAGGCGGTTTAGGGTCATCCATTTCATTTAGGATGTCTTTTACTACACACTCTTTTAATTGCCAAATATGAAGCATTACCGCTTCCTCCTGATGGGTTAACTTTTCCATTATTATAAATTTTACGTAAATCTACTATCTTTTCGTAAATATAGATGTTATTTTTTATAATACAAATATTTAGAAAGTTTTTTTATGAAATAAAGAGAGAAACGTGAGAATGTCCGGATTTCTCTATTGATAAAAGCTAAATCTGCTTATTACTTTTTCAACCAAAGTTCAGTTACCTTTAAAAATCCTCCGCTAGGTATGTAATAATAAAAAGCAGACGCACTAGGACCATAAGTTAATCCTGAGAAGATTATCATCTTACCTACATTATTCTTATTAAATTCTGTACTACAACTTGAATATTCTTTACCATCAATACCTTTTACAACAATAATATCCAAAACAGTAGTCCCACTTTTAATTTTTTTCAGGATAATCTGACCTTTCACTTGCGTTAACTCTCCTTGAAGAGCTTGCCCTGAAGAGATACAATTCTCACCAGAAATATCAGCAGATAATTGAACCTGCACACAATCTGCTATTTCATAATTAAAATCAAGATCCGAATCATCACTACAAGCAGTTACTAGAATAAGCGACAATGCGCTAAAAAGAAATAATATAAGCTTTTTCATATTTTAAGAAGTAGGTTAATTATATAATATATGATGCAAAAAAGCTTCAGAATGTTGCTTGTATGCACAAAAAAAAGAATAGCTATCACAAAACTGATACCATATAAATAAGAAAACAACTTATATAAAGGATTATTTCCCCGACAAAACCTTGTTTTTAGGTGTAGTTGCTACAAATTCTTTGAGATAGAATGGCTCAAAATAAGCAACGTCTACAAATGATTTTTCCTCATAGGCTTTTTCTGCTAATGTCACCATATTTGCAGCCTTCGGATATACGTTATCTATAAATTGAGCATTCGCATGCGACAAGACGTTTTTACATTTGTCTGCTCCATTGCCAAAAAAGGCTATCTTATTTTCATTAAGAATGTCAGCAAAAGAATTTTCGTCTATAATATCAGCGGATATTTCTTTTTTCAAGTTTAAGTCAAAGTCAAATAAGGTATCATAAACCTCCATTCTACGAGCATCTATCATCGGACAAAGAAGAATTGACCGATCAATCATGTTTGATTTTACAACCCCATAAGCCATTAATTCTAATGTATTAATTGCAATCAGAGGAATATTCAATCCATAGCAAAGACCTTTTGCCTCAGACACTCCGATACGAAGTCCCGTATAAGAACCGGGTCCGCAACTAACAGCAACGGCATCTAATGACATATTCTCCAATCTCAGAAATTGGATTGCTTCATTTACATATTCTCCGAGGAGAACAGCGTGAGAAGGACCTTCTATATTTTCTTTTTCAAATATTATTTCACCTCGGTTAGAGACAGCTACTGAGCATACTTCTGTAGAAGTTTCTATACTTAAAATACAAGACATTACATTTTCATTTTTACAGGATGCAAAATTACACAAAATCTTGATAATTAAATTTTATTCATACTTTATCTAATATCTAATATCCATACTTTTTTGTACATTTGAGTAGTTTTAACAGATATACATATAAAAATCAACAACAAACGGTTGTTATAGATATTAAGAAATAATTTAATAAGAGAAATATGAGTAAGAATAAAGCTCCTCATAAAAAAGACAAAAGGAAGACTAAGAGCGACATTACAAACTCCGTTGTAAACTTTTTCAACAAGAATGCTTCCGAATCATTTGGCATCAAACAGGTAGCCGAAAAATTAGGGTTCAAAAAACCTGCCGAGAAACAACTAATAAGCAATATACTATACGATCTTCAAGAAGATGATTTTATAATAGAAACCGGAAAGGGAAAATATAAATCGAACAATAGAGGGATTTTCGTTGAAGGAGTATTCGAACGAAGAAGCAATGGCAAAAACTTTTTCGTACCGGATGGAGAAAGTGATTCGGCTCATATATTTATTGCCGAACGCAATTCGGCTCACGCAATGAATGGCGACCGAGTGAAAATACAAATGCTGGCAAAGCGAAAAGGGCGTGACCCGGAAGGAGAAGTATTAGAAATACTGGAACGAAAACAAACAACATTTGTTGGTACACTTGATGTACAAAAGCAATTTGCTTTCTTGGTAATGGATAGCAAGATACTTGCAAATGACATATTCATCCCGAAAGAAAACCTCAAGGGAGGAAATGACGGAGACAAAGCATTAGTAGAGGTAGTAGAATGGCCTCAGAAAGCGAAGAACCCGATAGGAAAAGTTATAGACATACTGGGAAAGGCAGGAGAAAACAACACCGAGATGAATGCGATCCTTGCCGAATTTGGATTACCATACAAATATCCTGAAAAGGTAGAAGCGGCAGCAAATAAAATACCGGATGACATCACCGCCGAAGAGATAGCCAAGCGCGAAGACATGCGTAGTACAACTACATTTACCATCGACCCGCGAGATGCAAAAGACTTCGACGACGCATTATCTATCAAACAATCAAAAAACGGACGTTGGGAAGTAGGTGTGCACATAGCTGATGTGACCCATTATGTACAAGAGGGAGACACGATAGATAAAGAAGGTGAAAGTAGAGCTACGTCCATTTATCTAGTAGACCGCACCATCCCGATGCTACCCGAAAGACTAAGCAATAACCTATGTTCACTACGCCCTCATGAAGATAAATTATGCTACTCTGTTATCTTCGAGCTAGATGATGAAGCAAATATAAAAAAGCATAGAATTACCCGCACTGTTATCCATTCCGACAGACGATTTACGTACGAGGAAGCTCAAGACATAATAGAAGGGGCAGAGGGAGACTTTAAGGACGAAATCTTACAGCTAAACGATCTGGCAAAAAAATTGCGAGCTAAACGTTTCGACAACGGAGCTATTGCATTCGATCGTCACGAAGTGAGATTCGAAATCGATGAGAAGGGAAAACCGTTGAGTGTATATTTCAAATACGCCAAAGATTCGAATAAGCTGATAGAAGAGTTTATGCTTTTGGCAAACAAAACTGTAGCAGAGTTTGTAGGAAATGTTCCAAAGAATAAAAGTGCGAAAACATTTGTTTACCGTATTCATGATATACCAAATACTGAAAAGATGGAAAATCTATCCGAGTTTATCCGTCGTTTTGGCTACAAAATCAAAGTAGATGGAACAAAGACAAATGTATCGAAAGCTATAAATCACCTCCTGGACGAAGTGAGCGGAAAACCCGAAGAGAATCTTATTTCTACGATCGCTATACGTGCGATGGCAAAAGCAATATATTCGACAGTCAACATCGGTCACTACGGACTGGCTTTCGAATACTATACACACTTCACCTCCCCTATACGTCGCTATCCCGACATGATGGTGCACAGGCTACTCACCAGATATCTGGATGGAGGGCGCAGTGTAAACAAACATCTATACGAAGGCAAATGTGAACACAGCTCTGAAATGGAACAGCTAGCGGCTAATGCAGAAAGAGCATCTATCAAGTACAAACAAGTAGAATATATGTCTGATAAACTCGGACAGGTCTTCGATGCTGTGATCTCTGGTATAACAGAATGGGGTGTTTATGCAGAAATAAATGAAAACAAGTGTGAGGGCATGATTCCTATCCGAGATTTGGATGATGACTTCTACGAATTTGATGAAAAGAATTACTGCTTACGAGGTCGTCGCAAAAAACGCACTTACAGCCTTGGCGACCCGCTGAAAATTAAAGTTGCCCGAGCCAATCTGGAACGGAAACAGCTCGATTTTGCGCTGGTTGAAGAGTAAAAAATAAGGTTCTGCCACCAAACATAAAGAAGAACTGTCAAGAGACAATCCGGTTTTTATGATATACAGAGTGAAACAAATAATCTCAATGAGATGAAATGTTTCACTCTGTTTAAATATGTCAGAGATTACCCGAATCAGGCTATAAAAGCTGATCTTCTTTATTTACAGCTTATTTTTTATTACTTTTGCTGAATTATAGTCAATTTTTATTAATCATTATCAACAACTTTACGTGTATGAACAAATATTCTATTAGATCTTTCATCGAAGAAACTGCACAAGAAGAATCAAAAAACGACTTCTTCCAACTGGAAAGCACTCATATACTTGAGCTTAACATCAATAACCAAACGGTGATGTTAAAAAAAGGAGCAATGGTAGCCTATACAGGAAACATAAAGTTTGAAAGGGAAGGCATGCTGAGCAAAGGTATCGGAAACTTACTAAAGAAAACAATGTCGGGAGAAGGAACCACCATGATGAGAACTTCAGGAACCGGACGTGTATATGCTGCAGATTTCGAAAAAAGAGTAAGAATCTTATATCTTGAGAACGAAGCTATCAATGTAAATGGGAATGACATCCTTGCTCATGAAAATTCTATACAGTCTGATGTAAAAATGATGAAAAGCATTGCCGGCATTATGGGTGGCGGACTGTTTCAAGTACGTCTGGCGGGAACAGGACACGTGGCTATTACTACTCACGGTAAACCTATGACACTGTTGGTGAAACCGGGACAACCGATATTTACGGACCCTAACGCTACTGTTGCATGGTCGGGCAATCTGACTCCAACTATAAAAACAGATATATCCCTCAAAACATTCATCGGACGTGGTAGCGGCGAAAGCTTCCAGATGATGTTTGAAGGAGAAGGTTGGGTAATAGTACAGCCATGTGAAGAAGTGTACGGCGCGCCTCAATAATCAGTAAAAGTTCTTTATATATAAAAAGGTATTCATTGAGAATACCTTTTTTAATTTTCTCCCCAATTATTCATTTCTATTTATTAAAAAACATAATTCATTATGTATTTTTAAGCTAAATGTACTACTTTTGCACTTTAATAAAATATTTAAGGAGAAGAGCTTCTATGAAGACAGTAAAAATCAAAGATAAAGAATTCGAACTATTTCTGACACAGGAGGTAATTGAAAAAGCAATAGATGATATCGCAGAAAAACTGAACAAAGATTTAGCAGGTAAGGATCCTTTATTTATCTGTGTTCTGAATGGTTCTTTTATGTACGCTTCGGAACTGATGAAGCGTGTTACTGTTCCAAGCGAAGTATCTTTCGTGAAAATGTCATCTTATCAAGGTACGTCATCGTCAGGTAAATTGAAAGAAATATATGGACTTGAAGAAGATATTACCGACCGTACAATAGTTATTGTTGAAGATATAGTAGACACAGGCTATACGATGTCTTTGATGCTCGAACAGTTGGCATGCGATAGTCCGAAAGAAATACTTGTAACTACACTCCTTCTTAAACCTGATGCCCTAAAGCATAAAGTACAGCTAGACTATGTGGCATTAGAAATCCCTAGCGACTTTATCGTTGGATACGGACTCGATTATGATGGTTATGGCCGCAATCTTGCTGACATATACAAAATAAAAAACTCTTAACAATAATATTTACGATTTACGCCTTGCTGTTTGCAACCCGTAACTTGTAACTCGTAATTCTAACAGTATGCTGAATATTATAATTTTTGGAGCTCCGGGCTCAGGAAAAGGAACTCAAAGTGAAAATCTCATCACAAGATATAATCTCGCTCACATTTCGACAGGAGATGTGCTACGTGGAGAGATAAAAAATGGAACTGAACTTGGCAAATTGGCCGAAGAATATATCTCTAAAGGTCAGCTTGTACCGGATGATGTAGTTATCGGGATGCTGGCAAATGTTTTGGATAGTAAAAAAGATAAAGCAGGCGTTATATTCGATGGTTTTCCAAGAACAATCGCTCAGGGCGAAGCTCTTGAAAAAATATTAAAAGAACGCGGAGAAGAAATTTCTATCGTTATCAATCTCGATGTAGAAGAGCCGGAACTGATAGACAGACTTATTAAGCGCGGACAACAATCGGGACGCTCAGATGATAATCTGGAGACTATAAAATCCCGCCTTGATGTATATAAAAATCAAACTTCCCCACTGAAAGATCATTATATGAATTCGGGGAAATTGGCCACAATAAAAGGAGTTGGCACCATAGATCAGATATTTGATCTTATAGCCGAGGCCGTGGACAAAGTTAAATAATTGAATTATTTATATATACAGGGAAGTTATAAACCGTGAACGGTATTATAACTTCCTTTGTTATCTAAATAGAATAAATAAAAATATGGCAGAATCAAATTTCATAGATTACGTCAAGATATACTGCCGGTCGGGTAAAGGTGGTAGAGGTTCAACCCATTTCCGCAGGGAAAAGTATATACCGAAAGGTGGCCCTGACGGAGGTGACGGAGGTGACGGAGGTGATATTATTCTCCGAGCTAACCGAAACATGTGGACATTGCTCCACCTGAAATATCAACGACATATCCTTGCAGGACATGGAGAAAGTGGATCGGGCAGATTGAGTACAGGTAAAAGTGGTGATTCTAAAATCATAGATGTTCCTTGCGGAACAGTAGCCTATGATGCCGAAACAGGAGAATATCTTTGCGACGTTACTGAAGACGGAAAAGAAGTTGTTCTATTGAAAGGAGGAAGAGGGGGAAAAGGAAACAACCACTTCAAAACCTCAACAAATCAGGCTCCCCGCTATGCACAGCCCGGCGAACCATTTCAAGAGCGCAGAGTCATACTGGAACTAAAAGTTCTTGCCGATGTAGGGCTTGTAGGTTTTCCGAATGCAGGAAAATCAACACTTCTATCGGTAGTTAGTGCAGCAAAACCCAAAATAGCAAATTATCCGTTTACTACCCTTGAACCTAAAATCGGTATCGTGAGTTATCGTGATTACAAATCATTTGTAATGGCTGACATACCGGGTATTATAGAAGGTGCAAGCGAAGGGAAAGGACTCGGATTGCGTTTCCTACGACATATTGAGCGTAATTCGCTTTTACTGTTTATGGTACCTGCCGATGCTGACGATATCCATCAAGAATACAGAGTTTTATTGAATGAATTGGCTCAGTACAATCCCGAATTGTTAGATAAGCGAAGAATATTAGCGATCTCGAAAGCTGATATGCTCGACGATGAACTAATGGAAGCTTTGGAAGCTGATCTACCCGAAATACCGCATATATTTATTTCATCCATTACAGGGTATAATATTACAGCCCTAAAAGATATGCTATGGCGTGAACTAAATGCAGACGGCGAATACAAAAAATCGTTTGAAAGCATCACCCATCGAAACCTCGACATAAAAGTTGTGGAATTCGATGATGATGACGAATCTATCCCGGAAGATGACTATGAAGAAGAAGACTGGGATGAGGAAGAGGATGAGGATTTCGATCCGGATTTTTATTACGGAGAAGATACTGAAGAAGAAAATAAATAAGAAAAGCAAATGCCCTTTATCAACAGAGATCGAGGGCATTTCTTAAAATTAGGAATATGGATACAATTCGAAGTAACAGACTGAATCTACTAACATTTCCCTCTTTTCCTACAAAGAGCGTATCTGTTTTCACAACTACCATTGAGGGAGGAATTAGCACGGGAGCATACGCTTCTCTAAATCTGAGCCCCTATTCGGGAGATGATGCAGATTGTGTCAGTGAAAATCAGGAGCTTCTTGCTGATGAAATAAATGTATCCATAGAAAACCTATATATCCCCTATCAGACTCATAACGATCAGATACGAATCATTGATAATGACTTTCTGAACAAGAGTGATTTGGAAAAAGCAAAATCACTGAATGGAATTGATGCTTTAATCACCAATCAGAAAGATATTTGCATAGGAGTCACGACTGCCGATTGTGTACCCATTCTTATATTTGATCCTGTACAACATGTGCTTGCTGCAATACATGCCGGATGGAAAGGCACTGTAGCCCGAATCGCAGACAAAACAATAGAAAAGATGACAGAGCATTTCGGCAGCAAACCTCAAAATCTAGGGGCAGGAATAGGCCCTTGCATCTCACAGAAACACTTTGAAGTAGGAGGTGAAGTTGTGGATGCTTTTATTCAGACAGGATTTACCATCACTGATATAGCATATCGCAATACTGAGAGCGGAAAAATGCACATAAATCTTGAATTGGCAAATAAATTACTGTTAATTGAAGCCGGCATCGACAACAAGAATATAGAGGTTGCGAACTTATGCACTTATTCTCATCCCGAACTTTTCTTCTCTGCCCGAAGACAGACAATCAATTCGGGGCGGATATTAACAGGAGGTGTATTGAAGTAATAATTTTGTACTTTTGTGTAGCAAACAAACAATAAAAAGACCGTTGATAATGAATCATATATTTTTTCCACCCGAATGGTATCCGCAAAGTGCAATACAGTTAACATGGCCTCATCCCGACACCGATTGGGATTATATGCTCGAAGAAGTTACTGCATGCTATGTGAATATAGCAGTAGAAATACTGAAAAGGCAAAAATTAATTGTTGTGTGTCACAATGCAGAAACCGTGAAGTATGAGTTGAAAGAGCATAAAGACTTATTTCCAAACCTCACATTGGTAGAATTGCCAACCAATGATACTTGGGCACGTGATCACAGCGGGATATCTGTTATCAATAATGGGAAAAAACAGGTGTATGATTTCACATTCAATGGGTGGGGATTAAAGTTTGCATCGAACTACGACAATCAAATAAGCAGAGGCTTGTTCAAAAACGATATATTTAAAAGTGATGTAGAGCTACTCAACAAGAAAGATTTTGCCCTCGAAGGAGGAGCATTGGAATCGGACGGAAAAGGCACACTTTTGACTACATCCGAATGCTTGCTTTCTGCAAACAGAAACTCTTTCATGTCGAAAGATGAAATAGAAAAATATCTAAAAGAAGCCTTCGGGCTAAATAAGATATTATGGTTAGATCATGGTTACCTAAGCGGAGATGACACTGACAGCCATATAGATACATTGGCTCGTTATTGTGACGAACACACAATTGTATATGTAAAATGTGAAGATAAAAAAGATGAACACTATGAGGCTCTTGCCAAGATGGAGGAACAATTAAAAACCTTCACCGATTATCTAGGCAATCCATATAAGTTAATCTCGCTGCCTATGGCAAAAGCCGTATACGACGAAGACAATGAAAGGCTTCCGGCGACTTACGCCAATTTCCTTATAATGAACGACGTTGTACTACTTCCATTCTACAACGATCAGGAAAGAGATACAGAGGCCAAAGAAAAATTAGAAATTGCTTTTCCTACAAGAGAAATCATAGGAATAGATTGTTCTTCATTGATACGTCAACATGGTTCGTTGCACTGCATAACGATGCAATATCCCGATAATTTTGTATAATACCCAAGCGTTTATGAAAGATCAAAAAGCATTATTATTAAGGTGTATAAAAAACGATGTTCCGGCGATGGTATTTTCGGGAAACGACATATTATTTTTACCTTTACTTAAACAATATTATCTGGATGCTAAAAAGGGCGGATGCACGCAAGAGTTTCTGGATGACATTCAGTTAAGGATTGACGAGTTTGAGAAACATATACAAATGTCTCCCAATACGATTAAATTACCAGATTAGAGGATTATGAAAATAGGAATCATACAACAGGCAAATACTCCTGATATACAGAAAAATATAGCAGGACTAAAAGATAAAATCCGTAAGGCAGCAAACGAAGGTGCACAACTTATTGTTTTGCAAGAGCTGCACAATTCGCTTTATTTCTGTCAAGTAGAGGATACAAATATTTTTGATCTAGCCGAGACAATACCCGGACCGTCTACCGACGACTTCGGAGCTTTGGCTAAAGAGTTAGAGGTTGTCATTGTACTTTCCCTATTCGAACGTCGTGCTCCCGGACTGTATCACAATACAGCTGTAGTAATAGAAAAAGACGGAACTATTGCAGGTAAATACCGCAAGATGCATATTCCTGACGATCCTGCTTATTACGAAAAGTTTTATTTCACTCCCGGAGATCTTGGCTTTAAGCCCATCGAAACATCATTGGGTAAACTGGGGGTTTTGGTTTGTTGGGATCAGTGGTACCCCGAAGCTGCACGCCTGATGGCAATGGCTGGGGCTGATATTCTTATTTACCCTACAGCTATAGGTTGGGAATCGACCGATACCGAAGATGAGAAAAGCCGCCAGCTTGGAGCTTGGGTGATCTCTCAGCGAGGACATGCTGTAGCTAACGGACTGCACGTTGTATCTGTGAACCGCACAGGATACGAACTCGACCCATCGGGGCAAACGAATGGAATCACTTTCTGGGGAAACAGCTTTGTTGCAGGCCCTCAAGGCGAAATTATCTGGCAGGCATCCAACGACAAAGAAGAAGTACAAATAGTAGAAATAGATATGAAGCGTTCTGAACAGGTACGACGTTGGTGGCCATTCTTCCGAGACAGACGTATAGATGCATTCGGTGATATTACAAAGCGTTTTATCGATTAATGTAGGTATACATTTGTAGGCTTCATATTATTCATTCGTACATATAACTTGGATAGTTATATAATACAAGGATTCTTAGTAGAGATAATAAGAATAGTCTTGTAGACAGACTTCTGTTTGTAATCTCAAAATAAGAATATATCTTTTCTTATAAAAGATTTCACTTCATTGAGAAATGTTTTTTAGTTCTGCCGGTTCTCCAAAACCGGCGAAACCGAGCCCATAAAAAGAGTATCTTATAAGTATAAAATTATCTATTAAGTAGAAAGCAATAGCGAATGTTATACATTGTTTTTAGTCTTTGATAAAACTAGAAACAGAAAAAAGGTAACAATTAAAAACAGTAAATAAAGTGTCACTTTTGTCACTTTTTTGACAATAAGAATCTCTTTAGATGAAACTTAAGCATTTCACAATATTTTAAATAAATCACCATAAAGTCTACGACTAAGGTGTAAAAACGATAAAAGGCTTTAAGCTGAATAAAAGTAAATTTGACAACAATGCCAGAAAAAGAAAACGAATTGTTTTTATCAAAAAGCATCCTTTGGCTGATGGCAATAGGTGCAGGCCTTGTAGTAGCCAACAATTACTACAATCAGCCCTTACTGGGCGTTATAGCCAAAGAACTGGGTGAATCTGAGTCAGCAACAAGTAAGGTCGCAATGTTTACCCAGATGGGATATGCTGCCGGATTATTACTTATAATCCCACTCGGTGACATGTTTAGGCGAAAAAAGATTATCCTCATCGATTTCTTTTTCATAATCCTTTCATTAGTCGTTTTCGCTTTAAGTAAGTCCTTAATAGTCATGCTCGCAGCAAGCTTTTGTATCGGGCTTACATCTGTTGTTCCTCAGATATTTGTGCCCATAGCAGCCCAATTATCCCGTCCCGAAGAGAAGGGACGAAATGTAGGTATCGTTATGAGTGGATTGCTGATCGGTATTTTAGGGTCACGTGTTTTTAGCGGTGTTGTAGGAGAATATCTCGGCTGGCGGAATGTATTCCTCATTGCTGCAGGACTCATGATTATACTTGCTGTACTCATTGCATGGATGTTACCAAATATGCAACCAACCTTTAAGGGCACTTACGGACAACTGATGGGATCTGTTGTACGATATGCAAGAAGCATCCCGAGCTTACAATTAGCTTCATTAAGAGGAGCTTTGGGGTTTGCCTCTTTCTCTGCATTTTGGACTACCCTCACTTTCAGGCTTCAGGAGGCCCCCTACTTTCAGGGAAGCGATGTTGCCGGATCTTTAGGTCTGTTCGGTATAGCAGGTGCACTGGCGGCTACCCTTGTAGGACAAGCATCGGGCAAAGTAAACAAAAACAAGCTTATAGCCATAGCGACCTTCATTATGATCGTTTCGTGGGGAGTGTTTGGTATGGCCGATAGTACTTACATAGGAATCATTGTGGGCATTATTCTTTTAGATATGGGGCTGCAAGCAATGCATGTCACCAATCAAACAATTGTACTATCATCCCAGCCAGAAGCTGCCAATCGTTTGAATACAGTATATATGGTCTCTTATTTCATCGGAGGTTCTATCGGTACATTCGTAGGTGGTAAGGCTTGGGGAGCTTATGGATGGAATGGCGTTGTATTTACAGGAGCCTTTTTTGTAAGTTTATGTCTTGTCGTACATTTAATTATAAGCAGAAAACCAAAATTCAACGAAAAATAGTTATCTTTACAACTATCAGAAATAAGATGTTTATGAATACACCATTACCTGAACGAATTTATAGGGAATATCCATTGCCCAATATGGATGAGATAAGAGAGTTTATTGCACAGAAAGAAGCAGTGCAAGCCTTTGATTCGTTACTTGATTTTCTGAATGAAAACTATAACCTCGAACAAGAGATTTCTTTTGGAGGGAAAAATTATGGGGTAATTATTCGCTACCGCAAGAATGGCAAAACACTCGTATCTATAGTTCCCGAAAAAGATGCATTCTCAGTAATCCTTATATATGGTAAGAAAGAAGTTATAACGTTTAATGCGTACAGGGAGTCCTTTAGCAATATCTTCACAACGATATTCGATCAAACACCTCAGCTACATGATGGTAAGTGGATGCTAATCAGAGTTAAGGACAGTTCTTTATTACAAGAGCTGGAACGCATGATAATGATAAAGAAAGCAATAAAGAGAGAGAAAAGAGAAGCGACAAACTAATTCGATAAACCTTTTTTTTCATAAAAGGTGCATTTCTAGTTTAGTTCGATAATCAATTTATTATTTATGCGAACGTCCTAAATAATAAGATACGACAAGCGAACCAACCTGCAATCCCATCAAGAGCCAGAATGCATTTCGCCTCCTATTTTTGCGTTTCAGAGCTTTTAACTCCTGTATTTGCTTTTCATTCAATAAGTCACATTCATGATTTTCCATATTATCTATTTTTTGTGTATTAACTTATTTATGTAACAAAGTAAGGCGTGATTTGATCACCTATTTTTGATAATTTATAAAATTCCAACCATTCTTCAACTTCAGGCTATTCATATCATTTTACCAAAAGAGCTATTGCCACGGCAGGAACAACAAACTTAATCACATTAAATATTTTTTTACTCATTGGCACCTGTCTTGTTGGAGCTATACCTGATCCTTGATAATACGTTTCCAAGTCTTGAGCAAAATTTTCATCCCAGAATTCACGGGTGGTAGAGTCGGGAAAATAAAACAACTCTTGACAGAAACCGGACAAACGCCGATTTCGCATCTGCTTTTTTTCTATGACACCTTTAAACTCAACATCACAAAAGTAAGTGATCTCATCCTCCTTGCCAAATTCGTCTAGGGTCTGAAAACGATAGTAAGTATAGCAATCAGACATATAATACTTATCTCCTACTTTTTTGAAAGAGAAACGACCCACCTTTCTCTTTATTTTAACTCGGTTTCCCATATACCGCTTATACGGCTGACTAGCCAAAACAGAATCGATAGACTCTATCTCCATAGAAGCAATAGTCATATCATCTTTATTAATAAGTATCTCACCTCTTGCCCAACCATCCTTGCCTTGAAGAGGTTCTATCTGCAAAACGATATATGAACTATCAGATGTAAAAGAACGCGTAGTTTCGTTATTCTCGCTTTTGCCAAAGGTGAATAGATGTGAAGCATGATATTCTGCCCCGTACAATTCCGAAGTAGGAGTCACTGTTCGTTGCACACGCCTTATATCAATAATATTGAGCATATAAGGGACTCTCTCCCTTTTCATATTTTTCTTCAGATCTTTCTCTTTCAGTGTCGTTGCATACTTCATATATATTTCGTTCTGCAATGTATCCGATTTTTTTGTCTGCTGAAAGTGCAACAAATATCCCAGATGAAGATCGAGCAAAAGTTTCTTCTTCGTGTTTTGCATTGCTTCATCCAACAAAGCATCTGCATCTCCGGGGCTAATAACAATCGGGTTAAGATATACAGGATTCAACTCCATCCGAACAACAGGGTTTATCAAAAGTGAACTTTTAGCAACAGATTTCACTTTATAACCAATACATTGGAAATGAATAACATCCTCGCTTACAGTCGGAATAGCATATCTTCCTTTATTATCTGTATTGATATAGTCTCTCGAAGTAGCTCCATACTGCACTATCACATCCGCTATAGGTTTGCTACTATCTTTATCGATGACTGTTCCTTGAATTAAAGTTTGTGCAAAAAGATGGCTACTGATAAAGGTCAATAAGACTAGAAAAAGACATTTTCTCATATAAAAGTTTTGAGTAAGTTATGCATAAATGGAACCTTATTTATAAAAACGCGATTTTCAATCGAATCATATATTTACACAGCAAACAGACAGTAAAAAACATTTAACGAAAACAAATTCATATATTTTAGTATGGAATACAGTAAATGTACATTGTATTTTTGTACCTTTATCGCGCAGTTATTAAAATTCTATTTTTAATAGCATTTTTTAATAAATCGCTATACATAAAACTATCATACAGTTACCATGTCTATACTCTATCAAGCAGAGGAAGTAAAACTTCCGTCTATAAAGAAACGTAAAACTACAGACTGGATAAAACTGGTTGCCACATCTTATGGTAAACAGATTGGAGATATTTCATTTATTTTTTGCTCCGACAAAAAAATACTTGAAGTAAATAACCAGTATTTGCAACACGACTATTATACTGATATTATTACATTCGACTATACTGAAAATGATATAATATCGGGGGATATCTTCATCAGTGTGGATACAGTAAAAAGCAACTCTGAAACGTTCGGAACGAATTACGACGAAGAGCTTAACCGTATTATAATACACGGAATACTACATCTGTGTGGGATCAACGACAAGGGGCCCGGAGAAAGAGAATATATGACCGAATGCGAAAACAAAGCATTAAAAATATTGGAGGCATAGACAATCGTGCAAAAATTTCTGAGCAAATTATATTATATCGTACCAATCTGCTGTTTCTTCCCGTTCTTCTCAGCACCGTTGGCTTTATTTCTCGGTATAATACTCGCTTTTTTTTATAAAGGGGAAGAAGTAGTTAAAACAGGAAAGCTAACAAAATATCTACTGCAAGCATCTATTGTTTGCATGGGTTTTTCCATGTCGATGCATGAGGTTATCCAAACAGGAAAAACAGGATTTATGATCACTGTGGGCTCTGTTGTGATAACAGTTTTGGCAGGTATCGGACTCGGATTATTACTCAAAGTAGGAAAAAACACAACATTACTTATATCCAGCGGAACAGCTATTTGTGGAGGAAGTGCCATTGCTGCCGTAGCTCCGGTTTTGGGTGCAAAAAACAATGAGATAAGCTTTTCACTTGCTGTTGTTTTCGTATTAAATGCTGTAGGGTTATTTATTTTCCCGGCTATCGGGCATCTGCTTCAAATGGATCAGATCCATTTCGGATATTGGGCTGCAATAGCTATACACGACACCAGCTCGGTAGTAGGAGCATGTTCGGCATACGGAGAACAGGCCCTGCAAGTGGGTACCACCGTAAAACTAACGCGTACACTCTGGATTATACCACTTGCGCTATGTATTGCGTTCTTCAATAAAAATAAAACCTCGAAAATAACAATCCCTTGGTTTATATTTCTGTTTGTTGTTGCTATCATTATAGGAAACTATATCCCGGGAATGACAGAAACAAACGAACACCTTAGTTGGCTTGGAAAAAAAGGAATGATGATTTCTTTATTCTTTATCGGAGCCTCTATTAATCTGGAAGAAGTAAAAAAAACAGGCGTAAACACCTTTCTTCTAGGCATTCTTCTTTGGTTTGTAATAGCTGTATTATCTTTATACTGGATTAAACTAATGTTTTAATGAACAAAATTGTAGACAAAGAGTATTTCTCTGAAAACGTAGTTAAGTTTGAGGTTGAAGCACCTCTTATCGCTAAAAGCCGTAAGGCCGGCCACTTTGTCATTGTACGTGTTGGCGAGAAAGGCGAGCGTATACCTTTAACCATTGCAGCATCTGACCTTAACAAAGGAACTATCACTATTGTTATTCAGGCTGTAGGAGCCTCTTCAAAAAAGATTTGCGAACTGAATGTGGGCGATTATATAACCGATATTGTTGGCCCGCTAGGACAAGCAACCCATATCGAAAACTACGGAACAGTTATCTGTGCCGGAGGTGGGGTAGGTATTGCGCCGATGCTTCCAATTATAGAAGCGATGAAAAGAGCCGGGAATAAGGTTATTTCTGTCTTGGCTGCACGTACCAAAGATCTTGTGATCCTCGAAAAACAAGTATCCGAATACTCGGACGAAGTAATAGTTATGACCGATGATGGTTCGTACGGACACAAAGGATTGATTACAAATGGTGTTGAGATGGTAATTAATCGTGAAAAAGTAGACTTATGTGTAACCATAGGCCCTGCTATTATGATGAAATTCGTTTCTTTACTGACTCAGAAATACAATATTCCTACAATGGCTTCATTAAATACCATTATGGTAGACGGCACGGGCATGTGCGGTGCTTGCCGTGTATCGGTAGGAGGAAAAACTAAATTTGTATGTGTTGATGGTCCCGAGTTTAATGCTCACGAAGTAGATTTCGACGAAATGCTAATGAGGCTAAGAGCTTATAGTTAAATTAATTATTGAGTAAAATTAAAAATATCAGCTCAGTCTTATTACCTATAACTAATTACTTACAACTTACGACTAAAAAATGACAGAACAAGAATATATACAAGCACGCCGAAGCGAACCATGGAGAGAGGAACTGCGTAAAACCATGAAGGCTAAAGAACGAGGAGAAAAATCTCGTGTACACATGCCCGAGTTGGATGCTGAATACAGAAGCCACTCCCTGAAAGAAGAAGTTAATTTAGGACTTACCGCCGAACAAGCTATGGCAGAAGCGGAACGATGCCTCGACTGCGCAAACCCTACTTGTATGGAAGGTTGTCCGGTGGGAATCCAAATACCAACCTTCATTAAAAACATAGAGCGTGGTGAATTTCTTGAAGCGGCTAAAGTGCTGAAAGAAACAAGCGCCTTGCCTGCTGTATGCGGACGTGTATGCCCACAAGAAAAGCAGTGTGAAGCGAAATGCATCTATATACAAAAGATGAAAAAAGAGCCGGTAGCTATCGGATACTTGGAACGCTTTGCGGCAGACTATGAGCGTGAAAGCGGACAAGTAGCTATACCCGAACTAGCTCCTGCCAATGGCATAAAAATAGCGGCTGTAGGATCAGGCCCGGCCGGACTTTCTTTTGCCGGAGATATGGCAAAACGAGGATATGACGTAACTGTATTTGAGGCACTACACGAGATAGGAGGGGTTCTTAAATACGGTATTCCAGAGTTTCGTCTTCCAAACGAAATAGTAGACGTTGAAATAAATGTGCTTCGTGATATGGGAGTTAAGTTCGTAAAGAACTGCATTGTTGGAAAAACGATTACCCACGAAGACCTGAGAGAAAAAGGCTTCAAAGGAATTTTTGCTGCAAGCGGAGCAGGGCTTCCTAACTTCATGAATATTCCGGGAGAAAATCTGATTGGAGTGATGTCGTCTAATGAATACCTCACCCGTGTCAACCTGATGGATGCATCAAACCCGGAAAGTGACACCCCTGTGCAAATGGGAAAGAAAGTTGCCGTTATAGGTGCAGGTAATACTGCTATGGATGCGATACGTACAGCAAAACGTTTGGGTGCAGAAAAAGCATATATTATTTACCGCCGATCGGAAGAGGAAATGCCAGCCCGTATAGAGGAGGTAAAACATGCCAAAGAAGAAGGTATTGAGTTCTATACGCTGCATAATCCAATCAAGTACGAAGGTGATGAAAAAGGTCATGTAAAGCGAATGCTCCTACAGAAGAT
Organism: Dysgonomonas sp. UBA7630; assembly: GCF_002483985.1. Taxonomy (NCBI): domain Bacteria; kingdom Pseudomonadati; phylum Bacteroidota; class Bacteroidia; order Bacteroidales; family Dysgonomonadaceae; genus Dysgonomonas; species Dysgonomonas sp. UBA7630. The sequence goes on along the minus strand of NZ_DLIY01000028.1, from coordinate 43,988 downwards.
GGAGCTTGGTGAACCGGACGCATCTGGTCGTCGTAAGCCTATCGCAATCGAAGGAGCTACTGAATGGTTCGATATAGATGAAGTAATAGTCAGTGTTGGAGTATCTCCAAATCCATTAATTCCTTCAACATTTAAAGGTCTTCAAGTTTCTAAGTGGGGAACAATAATTGTGAATCAGGAAACAATGCAGTCTGACCTGCCGGATGTATATGCCGGGGGCGACATCGTTCGTGGGGGCGCAACAGTTATTCTCGCCATGGGTGATGGACGTAAAGCTGCTGCTGCAATGGACAAAGCATTAAAAGGATAAAAAAGACCTATTCATATAAGTAAGCCCTCATTGATATAAATCAATGGGGGTTTCGTTTTTTATCAAAAAATACAGATAAGATTCTCAATCCATTCGCAGCATAAGTATTATAGAATCACATCCTTTCTCCAGAAGGGTTAATTTTACATTCAGAATCAAAAAGATTGCGCACTTTTATCTTCTTTGTGCAACCCATATAAGTAGTGAACAAAAAATAGAAAGATTACGTTTTTTTTATGACAAATTGACAATTTTAATATTGTTTTTGTTTATTTATTCGGATATAAAAAGCTAAATTTGTGAGGCTATTAAAGGATTGATATACAATTAATGAATTAATATATTTAGAGTGTACATAGCCTGCATTTTATGTTACTCTTATCAGTATAATACCTAAAAAAAGTTATGGGAAGAGAAATTAAATTCAGCCTCGTTTATCGTGACATGTGGCAGTCATCGGGAAAGTACCAGCCGCGTGTTGACCAATTGACACAAGTTGCACCGGTTATTATTGACATGGGATGTTTTGCTCGTGTTGAAACGAATGGTGGCGCTTTTGAACAAGTAAATTTGCTTTACGGAGAAAATCCAAACAAAGCAGTTCGTGAATGGACAGCTCCTTTCAACAAAGTTGGCATCCAAACGCACATGCTTGAACGTGGATTAAATGCTCTACGCATGTACCCTGTTCCAAAAGATGTTCGTCAATTGATGTTTAAAGTAAAACATGCACAAGGGACTAATATCTCTCGTTCGTTTGATGGATTGAATGACCCTCGCAACCTTGAACTTTCTGTAAAATATGCAAAAGAAGCCGGTATGATTTCTCAGGCTGCTCTTTGTATTACTTCGTCCCCTATCCATACAGTAGAATACTATGTAAACTTTGCTGACAAATTAGTAGAGTTTGGAGCTGACGAATTATGCTTAAAAGATATGGCCGGTGTAGGACGTCCTGCTTTCCTTGGTAAATTAGTGAAAGCACTGAAAGACCGCCATCCAAATATTCCGATTCAGTATCATGGACACACAGGTCCGGGCTTCTCTGTGGCTTCTATGCTCGAAGTTGCACGTGCAGGTGCTGACTATGTAGATACAGCAATCGAACCTTTAGCATGGGGAATGGTGCATCCTGATATTATCACAATACAGGCAATGCTCAAAAACGCAGGATTCTCTGTACCTGATATCAACATGAGCGCTTATATGGAAGCCCGTGCATTGACACAATCATTCATAGACGACTTCTTAGGATATTGGATCGACCCTTCAAATAAAATAATGACGTCTCTGCTTGTAGGCTGTGGTCTTCCGGGAGGTATGATGGGATCTATGATGGCCGACCTTAGAGGTATGCATTCGGCTATCAATATGGCTCTTCGCAACAATGGTAAAGCTGAAGTTACTTTGAATGACCTTGTAGTACAGTTATTCGAAGAAGTAGAATATATATGGCCTAAACTTGGTTATCCGCCACTCGTAACGCCGTTCAGCCAATATGTGAAAAATATAGCATTGATGAATATATTCTCGATGGCTCAGGGACAACCTCGTTTCTCTAACATCGACAAAGACAGCTGGAATATGATACTTGGTAAAACAGGTACGCTTCCCGGCAAGCTGGATGAAGAAATCGTTGAGTTGGCTAAAGCAAAAGGACTTGAATTCTATACAGGTAATCCTCAGGATGAATATCCTGATGCTCTTGATTCATATCGCAAAGAAATGGATGAAAACGGCTGGGATTACGGACAAGATGACGAAGAATTGTTTGAATTGGCAATGCACGACCGTCAATACCGTGACTACAAATCAGGATTGGCAAAAGAACGTTTCAATATAGACCTTGAAAAAGAAAAGGAAAAAGCCGGAGCTCCAATCATCGTAACACGTCAGGTAGTAGAAGTACCTGCATTTGATGCGGAAGCGATTAAAGCTAAATATCCGGAAGCAAAACCTCTTCAAGCTACTGTTAGCGGACAAGTTATTTGGCAAGTTGATGTAGACGATGTTTCTACTGCTCCTGTTGTTGGCACATCTGTAAAAGAAGGTGATGTTGTATGTTTTGTTCAAACTTATTATGGTATCGAAGAAGTAAAAGCTCTTACTTCAGGAAAGATTATCCAAATAGAAACAAAACAAGGCGCAAAAGTTCAAAAGAATCAGGTCTTAGCTTATATAGACTAAAAGTACTTGATTTCATATATAAAAAAGCATCATTAATAATGATGCTTTTTTTTGCATATATCCAATTAAAGTTGAAGAATAGACATTATGTATTATTTAACAATATTAAACCCACAATAAAATTATCACAATAGCTCTAAAACATTTACCTTTGGCGAAATTTTGAAAGAAAGTTTCGCGGAAAAATAAAGGGAAAAATGATAAAGCTATTATTATTTACAATTTTGTTAGGGGCATTAAACATCTACGCCCAGTCTCCAGAAAAGAACAAATACACTATCTTATTAACAGGCGCATCGTTTGCCTCATCAAACAACGGTTGGTTCGAATTAGCTTGCAAAACGCTCGATGCTACTCCCATAAACAAGGCTATAGGGGGAGAAGCTATTGCTGATGCGGCAAATAAGATGGCAGCCGATACGCTTTATACAAAACAGCAACTAGAAGAGATAGATGCTTTCGTAATAATGCATGTACACGATGAAGATGTTGCCAGTGAAAACGGTCTTAAAGAAAACTATAAAGATTATAAGACACCCTTCGACAGGTCAAATTATGCCGCTGCATACGATTATGTCATCAAGCATTACATTACTGATTGTTACAATTTGAAATTTGATAAAAATTCAAAGTATTATAATACCCCGAGCGGCAAACCTGCTATCATAGTTCTATGCACGCACTGGCATGACGCACGCATAATATACAATTCTGCAATACGCAAGCTGGCTGACAGATGGGGTTTTCCGGTTGTAGAATTCGACAAATATATTGGTTTCTCTAAAAATCACCTCCACCCCGTTACCGGAAAGCAATATAGCATTTTATATGCTCATAATAACGAGAAGGTAAATGGTGTAGAGTATGGATGGCATCCGTACAACGGGGAAGACAAGTATATACAACAACGTATGGCTGCTATATTCACCGATTTGATGAAAAAAGTTCTACCTTTGAAGTAGAATTATGCTATATTACAAGGAATATATAACCGATTCAACCCTATTGGGAATATGGAAGATAGAGGAAACCAGCCAAGAGCTGTTTTCTCTACTTGCCCATCACGAATGGATTAAGAATATATATACAGTAAAAGCCGAATCGAGAGTACTCGAAATATTATCAACGAGGGTATTAATAAAAGCACTTACTGGAGAAGAAAAGGAAGTGCGTTACAACACTACGGGAAGACCATTCCTTGCCGATGAATCATATCACATGAGCGTGTCCCATACCAAGGGTTATGTAGCTGTAGCGATCAATAAAAAGAAACCCATAGGACTGGATGTGGAGCATATATCAGAAAAGATAAGAAGAGTACAAAGTCGTCTTATTTCTGACAAGGAGTATATTGACAAGGACAATGAACTCATCCACCTCCTACTCCACTGGTCGGCAAAAGAAGCTATGTTTAAGTACCTTGATACCGAAGGTGTTGATTTCCGAAAAAATTTATTTGTAAGTAAGTTTACTCCTAAAGAGAAAGGAACATTCAATGCCAGAGAGAGACGGTCGCCACAACATGCCCAGTTTAAGGCATATTACAAGGTCGAAAAAGAGTTTGTGTTGGTATGTATTGAGAAGAAAAGCTAAAGAACGAAACCATTCAAAGATTATTATAAAACGATAGTTTGCGAATCATTCAATATAGCAATCCGATGCTCTTTTTCCATAAACTTAAAAAACATATACAGACGATATTCAAATTCTAACCCATAATATCTATTTGCTTCATAATCAATTTTCACTTCATAGATATCGGGGTTGTAGTGCAGCGGTTGACTATAACGATAATTCCATTCGTTTACCATCATTGCATTTTGCACCTTTAACGAAGATGCAGAATAGAATTCTTTGGGCTTTTGCATAAGCAAGAAAGTTTCATAACCGGGATCAAGGACTGTTATTTCGCAAAGATCATCTAAATCAATCGGCTCATTACCTTTTGTCGTAATAAGAATAATACCATTAAAACGGTTAGAACATATCAGTGGAGGATTTTCCTTAAAGACTTCTATAGACTTTATTTCATCTAAACTAAGAGTATTTAAGCTATCTGACTCCATAACTATTCCATCCACAATAAAAAGAGGTGGAATAGAGTTTTTAATAGTAGGCATGTCTATTATAATCCGAAAGCCTCGCTCGAATGATATATTTAAAGGATCTAGTATAGCAGGGTAATTAGAAGACGATACTACTGAAAGTGATTTCATTCTATAATCTATTTTTATATCAGGCAAAGCCATCCCTTGTCCAAAACACAAACAAGGAATAATAAATAATAAAACAACTATTATTTTTTTCATAGCCACTCCAATTCAGATTACCTTCTTCAAATATAGCTAATTACAATAAATAAAAGACAAAAGTAGCATGAATAAAATCCATGCTACTCTATATTTTCAGATGAAGTATGTCAATTCACGCAAGGCGACTCACTTCCTTCACACCTTTCACCGTTTTCAGTTTTTTTATCAGCCCATTGAGCATATCTGTATTATTCAGTGTCACCGACATATTACCCTGAAACAGTCCATCATTCGAGTCGATGCTGATAGAACGCATGTTTATACCCTGTTCTTTGGCTATAATAGAGGTCAAGTTGTTAATAATACCGATATCATCATTCCCTATTATCCTCAGCGTAACAGTATAGGTAGAGCCCGATTTGCCCGACCACTTCGCCGGAATCACACGATAAGCGAAACGCGAAAACATATCATGGGCATTGGGACAATTTACTCGATGTATCTTTATTCCCTGTGAGGATACAAAGCCAAATATCTCGTCACCATATATTGGATTACAGCATTTTGCCAACTTATAATCCACCCCTGTCAGATTTTGATCTATAATTAACTCTTCTTTGCTCGAAGAATCTTTCTTTGTTTCGGGAGTATATACAACGTAATTCTCGGCACTTATAGCCTCATGCTTATCATGCTGTTCTGTTTCTTTTTTCTCTAGGTCAAGATATTGATCTATAACAGAATTGACATCAAGACTTTCTTCTGCTATCTTAATATAGAAGTCGGTGATTGTCTTGAAACCAAGCTTTTTGATCAAACGCATCATTATCGACTCGTTGATTTCTATCTTCCTGTTCTTTACCCGACGCTTGAGTTGTTCCTTAGCAATCTCCACCTGCTTGTTCGCTTCTTCTTTGAGGCTTTGACGTATTTTGTTCTTCGCTTTCGACGTAGTTACAAAATTGAGCCAGTCTTGTTTTGGCGACTGATTGGGCGAAGTTAGGATCTCTATTTGGTCTCCGTTCGACAATTTATGGCGGATAGAAACATTACGTCCATTCACTTTACCCGAAACACAGGTAGAACCAATCCGAGAGTGTATAGAAAATGCAAAATCAAGCACTGTTGCCCCGTTCGGCAGTTTATGCAAGTCTCCCTTTGGCGTAAATACATAAATCTCGTCATCGTAAAGGTCGAGCTTAAAGTTTTCTAATTTCTCACCCGAGTCAAGACTTTTATTTTCGAGCATCTCACGCAGTCCGGTCAACCAGTCATCCATCTTCGACTGACTTTTCACACCTTTATACTTCCAGTGTGCTGCCAATCCACGCTCAGCAATCTCATCCCTACGACGGGTACGTATCTGTACCTCTACCCAACGGGATTCATGCCCCATAACCGTGGTATGCAACGACTCGTAACCATTGCTTTTAGGAATAGAAAGCCAATCTTTCAGCCTCTTTGGATTCGGTGTATAAAGATCGGTTACAATCGAATACGTCTGCCAACACTCAGGTTTTTCTTTATCTAAAGGGGAGTTTAAGACTATGCGAATAGCAAACAAGTCATAAATCGACTCAAAATCTATCTTTTGCTTTTTCAGCTTATTATTAATAGATGAGATAGACTTCACACGCCCCTTTATATCATATTTCAGCCCGGTCTCTTTCAGTCTGGCATCTATTGGTGCTATAAATTCGGCAATGTATTTATCACGTGAGGCTTTACTTTCACTTATTTTTTCTACAATATAGTCATAAGACTCTCTATCGGTATATTTCAGATAAAGGTCTTCGAACTCCGTTTTTATATTATACAGTCCCAGCTTGTGTGCCAGTGGAGTATAAAGAAACGAAACTTCTACAGCCAATTGCAATCGATGTTGTTCGCCATACTTTTCGGCATTTCGGATACGATGGAGCCGGCTCGCTATTTTTATAAGAATTACCCGCATATCCTCGGCGAGTGTTATCAACAGCTTTATGTAATTGTCCGAAGCCATAGCCGACTCGTTCATTTCCAAAGCATTGATCTTCATCAACCCCGACACAATATTTGCTATATCTTTACCAAATACAGTAGATACCTCTTCCAGCGATATCGACTTATGCATTACAGGACGATAGACAAGTAAGGCCAGAATTGCAGCACTTTTCAGCCCAAGCTCTTCCATAAGAATAATAGATGAACTCACTGTAAGGTCTGTAATACTACCAATCTTCTCATCTTTAGCATAGACACCATCAGCCAATGCCTTCTTTATGACTTTCCTTATTTTCTCAAATTCATCAGGAGTGAGATTAGAATCCAACCCCTTCATCAATCTTTTGAATTTGGAATAAGTCAGGCCTTTATCGTTACATGTGGGGAAATTGTCATTCATTTTCTCTACAAAATATGAGTATATATAATTAAATTGACAAAGACAGGAAAAGATAAATCATATTAATCTCGTATCCGTTTGTAAAATTAACGCTTTTTTGAAAGTGACACGTCTTTTTTATAACAGATGTTTTAATTTTTTCATATTTAGAAACTTTATGCTTTTAGCAGACGTTTTAATGATCAAAGCATTTTAACTTTGCTTATGTTAAATAAACAACCTTGTTTCTCTAGAATAGAAACGGTATAGATTTCAAAAAAAACAATTTATATAAAGCTAAGATGAAGGCAAACGATTACGCTAAACTCGAGAAAGATTATGACTTCAAAAGGCATTACTTCAATAACACATTCTGGTGGAAAACACTACTGATGGTACCACCTATATGTTTCTTGTTTGTCGGACTTGTAGGAATAATATACTTGTTCAATAGTGACATGCTCGTATCGTGGTATATTATCCCTTATCTTTTTTTGTTCACTGTTGGCACTATTTGGCTAAAAGCACTGAAAAGACACATATTGAAAGTTGCAATCACTACAGAAGGGGCTTTTCATATTTGTCTTGCCGCACCATTGGGAGACAAAGGTGACTACACTTATGCCGCATTTGCAAACAATACACGCCGACATGATAAATACTATATCACAAATCTGGCAAAAGAAATATCTCTTCACGACCTCTTGGCTAAACATGAAGTGTCTTTCAAAAAAGAAGCTATTCTTATACATGAAGAAGAAAGTGACAGTGATATATATGTAAAAGCCTATCCTAAAAAAGAAATAAACAAACGGAATGCAGGATGGAGCTTAAGTGAGGGTTATTTCCCTGTGTTATATATAAACGACAAAAATGTTCCGATAATAAGAAGAAAAGATTTAGTGAGGAAATCATAATTCAATTTCATCTTAACAGGATTTTCACAAGTCTTTTATACCTTTGACAATCAAAATATCAAAGAACGTAATTCATGGTTGAAAAAGACTCCAAAAACAAGAAATTTTCCACCCGCATTATCAGTGAAAATTTTTTCAAAAAAGATGTGCATGGTGCAATATCTATGCCTATTTACCGCAACGCTGCTTTCGAGTTTGCCGACTCTGAAAGTATAGCCGCTGCTTTTCAGTACAAAGAAGAGATCCCATCACACACATATACACGCATAACGAACCCGTCTGTAGAAAATCTGGAACGAAAGATTAAAACAGCATCGGGAGCAGAGAACGTAATGATGGTAGCATCAGGAATGGCCTCAATTTCAAACACCTTCCTTACCATTGCTTATGCCGGAAGTAACATTGTAACATCACCTCACTTATTTGGCAATACATTTTCACTATTTAAATTTACCCTTGCGGCATTCGGTGTTGAGGTGCGCTTTGTAAACACCGACAACCTGGAAGAGATAGCATCAGCTATTGACGAAAATACATGTGCCTTCTTTTGCGAATTAATCACTAACCCGCATTTAGAGATCGCCAATCTCCCCGAGATATCAAAGATATTGAGAGCTAGAAATGTACCTATGATCGTTGATAGCACTATTATTCCTTGGTGTGGCTTCGATGCCAGAAAAGCAGGTGTAGATATTGAGGTAGTTTCTACAACAAAATATATATCAGGTGGAGCTACGAGTATTGGAGGAGCAATCCTCGATTACGGTACGTTCGATTGGACGCACAACAAGCGTTTAGCTAATGTAGCAAAAACAGTAGGCGTATCTCAGTTCTCATTTAAGTTGAAACGTGAGATAGCCCGCAACATAGGGGCTGCAATGGACCCAGATACAGCCTACCAACAATCGCTAGGCATGGAAACGCTGGAATTACGTTTCGAAAAAATGTCTGAAACAGCATATGAATTGGCGCAATTGCTTTCACAATTGCCGGATGTTGTCAAAGTAGGTTATCCAAAATTAGCCAGCTCTGCATATAAAAACATATCGGATTCTCTGTTTGTTGGTAATCCGGGTGCTATGCTGACATTCAGCCTGAAAGACAAAAAAGCTTGTTACGACTTCATGGATAAACTTTGCATTATCCGCAGAGCAACAAACTTATTCGACAATAAAACATTAATTATACACCCGGACTCAACCATCTACGGCACATTCACACCCGAGATGAAGGAGATAATGGGTATAGAAAGTAATCTTATGCGCCTCTCTGTAGGCCTCGAAGATCCGGATGACCTTAAAGCTGACATATTGCAAGCTTTAGGTAAACAAAACTAATCTTGATTTTTAATTGTTATAAGATTATATCATTCAAAGAAAAAGTAGTACTTTTGTGCTCTGATTATTCGAAACGCAAATAATTGGGGCTAAATAGCTGATATAATGAAGATATTGATACTAAATGGACCAAATTTGAACCTGTTGGGAAAACGTGAACCGGAAGTTTACGGAAACATTTCTTTCGAAAATTATTTTACCCAATTGCAACAAAACTATCCAGATTGCGAATTATCTTATTTTCAGTCCAATCACGAAGGAGCTATTATAGATAAAATACATGAAACCGGATTTACATACGATGGCATTGTGCTCAATGCGGGAGCATATACGCATACTTCCATTGCCATACATGATGCCATAAAGGCTGTAACAACTCCGGTAGTTGAGGTGCATATCTCAAACATTCATACCCGTGAGAATTTCCGACACAAATCAATGATCGCTGCAGCCTGCAAAGGTTCTGTCGTTGGGTTAGGTCTGTTATCATACGAATTTGCTATCGACTATTTTCTGAAAGCAAAGAAAATATAAGATTGCAAGTGCAAATCTTTTAAAGAACTATATATTAAATAAAATTCCATTTATGACTCAGAAAAAAACGAAAATTGTAGCTACAATTTCAGACATGCGTTGTGATGTTGATTTTATTCGTGCATTATATAACGAAGGGATCAATGTTGTAAGGATGAACTCTGCCCACATGACAGAAGAAGGGTTTATCAAAGTAATGACTAATGTACGTGCCGTATCTTCACACATTGGTATTATGATGGATACTAAAGGACCGGAAATACGTACAACAGCTACAGCTTCAGGAGAAAAAATAGTTGTTAAAACCGGAGACAAAATCAAAGTTATCGGTGATATCAACTTCCTATCTACTCCCGAGCAAGTTTCACTTTCATATCCAAGCATTATAGAAGACGTGCCGGTAGGCAGCACACTATTGATTGACGACGGAGAAACTGCACTAAAAGTAATCGATAAAACTGCAGAATATCTACTTTGCGAAGTACAAAACGATGGTACAATCGGTAGCCGCAAGAGCGTTAATATCCCTGGAGTAAAAGTAAACCTTCCTTCGATCACAGCAAAAGACAGAAGAAGCATTGAAATCGCTATCAAAAACAAAGCTGACTTCATCGCTCACTCTTTCGTAAGACATAAACAAGACGTGTTGGACGTACAAAAGATTTTGGACGAATACAACAGCCCAATCAAAATCATCGCTAAGATTGAAAACCAAGAAGGCGTTGACAATATCGACGAAATATACGAAACAGCTTATGGCGTGATGGTAGCTCGTGGAGACCTTGGTATTGAAGTTCCACAAGAAAAAATACCTGGAATCCAACGTTTGCTTATCCGTAAAGCCGTNNAATATAAAAAACCGGTTATCGTGGCAACTCAAATGTTGCACACAATGATCGAAAATCCACGTCCTACTCGTGCAGAGGTTACAGATATTGCAAATGCAGTATATTATGGAACAGACGCAGTGATGCTTAGTGGAGAAACTGCTTATGGTAAATATCCGATCGAGGCTGTTCGCGCTATGGCTCAGATTGCTGCTGCTGCCGAACAATCTAAATTAGAAGAAAAAGCAATGCCGGTTCCTTTCAAAGATAGAGATCATGGAAGAACATCATTCCTAGCTAAGCAAGCTGTTAAATCTTGTAACCAACTTGGAGTGAAAGCGATTGTTACAGACAGTATGACCGGACGTACAGCACGTACTCTTGCCGCATTCCGCAGCAAATGTCCTGTATATGCATTCTGCAACAAGGAAGAAGTTGCTCGCTGGTTATCTTTGAGTTACGGTGTAGATCCTCACTTCCAAGAAGATGCCGGTCTTACTAAAAATCACAAAGAATATTTCGTTAGAGCATTAAACCAACTTCAATTAGACGGAGTATTAAGCTCGGGTGACTATGTTACTTATTTGAGTGGAACTTTCTCTGATGGTAAAGGTGGAACATCTTTCCTTGAAATCGAAAAAGTTGGTGCTGTAATGGAACAAGGTGAGAAATTCTTCGTTCCTGTAGACTAATTGAGGATATAATTCTGAATGAAAGATAAAAGGGTGCAATCGCACCCTTTCTTTTTTATTCACAATCTGTTCGGTCATTCGTTGAATCATTGTCAGGCTGAGAGACAAGAAGGAAATCGATAGGCTCTGAAGTCTCATTGGCAATATAATGCTTCACCATAGGCTCTATCAAGATACCTTGCTGCTCGTTAACAACTTCACGTTCGCCTTCAACGTAAAATATTGCCGTTCCTTTTGTCATAAAGAAGAATTGCCTTGCAAGAGAGTGGTAATGTAAAGTTTCTCTTGTATTTGCAGGCATGGTTTCAATTTTTACAGATAAAGAATCCCTACTCATCAGGATCCAACTGCTACATTTGTCTCCCCAAAAATAATGGGGCGCTGAATTTTTATCGACTGCTCTTCCCATGATAATTAAATTTAGATGTAACAATATGCTAAATATAAAAAATAAATTACATAAGAATGCTTTTTTAAGCAACAATTTATAAATAAATATCTTAGTTTTGCAGAATACACCGATATCTGCAGGCTATGACCAGAAAAGAATTGATACAATTAGTAGAACAAATTCTGGATGTAGAGAAGTACACAGAAGATCAATTGAATGAGATGTTAGAGTTATTACACAGAAATGTGCCCCACCCTGCAATATCTGATTTGATCTACTATGAAAATTTATCTTCGGAAGAAATTGTAGACAAAGCGTTAAATTATAAACCGATTCAGTTATAAACCATGTCATTGGAAAAGGACGAAGCTATAGAAAGCTATATTCTTTCTCGTATCGATCAAGAAAGCGAGCTACTCAAACAATTAAACAGGGACGCTCACGTAAATTTATTAAAACCAAGAATGCTATCGGGACATCTGCAAGGACGTATGCTCAAAATGTTTTGCAGAATGATGAATCCTAAATATATTCTCGAAATAGGAACTTATACGGCATACGCAACCCTATGTTTGACGGAAGGAGCCGACAATGATGCTGAAATACATACCATAGAAGTAAACGACGAACTCGAGGACTTCATTTTAAAGCACCTGCACAAATCGAAACTTAAAGATAAGATACATCTTCATATAGGAGATGCAATGGAAATAATCCCTCAGATAGACCGCACCTTCGATCTCGTATTCATTGATGCAAACAAACGCCATTACATTGAATATTATAATCTCATATTCGACAAGGTACGCCCCGGTGGACTTATCATTGCCGATAACACATTGTGGGACGGGCATGTACTGGAAACTCCAAAACCATCGGACAAACAAACAATCGGGATACAACAATTCAATGACATGATAGCGAAGGACGACAGAGTAGAAAAAGTTATTCTGCCGATTCGCGACGGGTTGACATTGATATGGAAAAAATAAGACTCAAATCTCCACAGACTTGAATGTACGGATAGATATATTAAAGTTGCTAACGATTTAAATAGCTTGCTACTTGTAACTATTTTGTATTACCTTTGTAAGCTAAAATAATTAAGGATGGATACGACCAGACAACAAAAGATAAACAGGCTCATCCAGAAAGAGCTGAGTGAGATTTTCAGAAAACAAACCCAACAGATGAAAGGTGTACTTGTAACAGTGAGCACTGTACGTGTAACACCCGATCTTGGACTAGCAAAAATATACCTGAGTATTTTCCCTTCCGAGAAAGGAAATGAATTGCTTGATAATATAAAAACCAATGTAAAAAGCATTCGTTTCGACTTGGGACAAAAAGTAGGTAAACAACTACGTGTAATTCCCGAACTGGCTTTTTATTTGGACGACTCGCTCGATTATCTGGAAAATATAGACAGGCTTCTGAATAAGGATAATAACGAAGTAAAAGAATAAGCTTGAATCTTGCGCTGCACATAGCCCGCCGTTATCTTTTCGCAAAGAAATCGCATAATGCTATCAACATCATATCGATGATCTCGGTATGTGGAATAACTGTTGCCACAATGGCGCTGGTATGTGCTTTATCGGTTTTTAATGGGTTTACGGACGTAGTAGCAAACACTTTCAGCGCTTTCGACCCCGAACTACAAATTACTCCGGCCAAAGGGAAAGTATTTGACCCGACAAGTAAGAAGATAGAAGAAATCAAAGCTTTACCCGAAATAGAATTCACATCCGAATCATTGGAAGACAATGCTCTGATTAAATTCGCAGACCGACAAGAGCCGATTATACTAAAAGGTGTATCAGCCAATTTCATCAATCTCGCCAACGTAAACAATCTGATTATAGATGGAAAGTTTTCGTTACGCGAAGGCGATATCGAAAATGGAGTTATAGGTGCAGGCATGGCCATGTTTCTTGGCGTAAGAGCCGGATTTCTCGATCCGGTAGAGCTATATGCTCCCAAGCGAAACGAACGCATCAATCTGGCAAATCCGGCAACAGCATTTACCCAGTCAGAAGTATTCGTATCGGGGGTATTTGCACTCAATCAGCAGAAGTATGACGACCAGATGTTCATTGTGTCAATAGACTTGGCACGCGAACTCTTCCACTACGACAAAGAAATATCATCCCTTGACATAAAAGTAAAAGACGGCTATAATGTAGACAAGGTACACAATAAAATAAAGTCTATACTTGGCAAAGATGAACTATTGGTAAAGAACAGATTCGAACAACAGGCTGATCTTTATCGGATGGTAAACGTTGAAAAATGGGTTACATTTCTCATTTTATGCATCATCCTTATAATAGCAGTATTCAATGTTATAGGCTCACTTACGATGCTGATTATAGAGAAAGACGAGGATGTCAGGATATTAAAAAGCCTCGGAGCAAACAATACATTAATCACACGGATATTTCTCTTCGAGGGCTGGCTAATCACATTTGTAGGAGCCGTTGTAGGTGTAACTCTCGGACTCACGCTTTGTCTGCTACAACAATACTTCGGTTTATTAAAATTAGGCAATACTCCCGGCGCCTTTGTTATAGATGCATACCCTGTATCGGTACAAGCTTTGGATATTGTACTGATATTTGTTACAGTGAGTATCATTGGATTCCTCGCTGTAATCTACCCTGTAAATAATCTAAGGAAAAGGCTATAAGATCAGTTGCCAGAATTCGACATCAATCAGTTTTCCGAATTTGACTCCCGACTCCCTGAAATTGCCGACCAACTCAAAGTTAAATTTTCGATGAAGCTTTCGGCTTGGATCATTGGGCAATGATATTACACCAATCAGTGAATGTATGTTTATATTTCGGGCTCTGTTTATCAGTTCCTGATATAAAATACTGCCCACTCCGCTTCCTATGGCATTGCGATCAAGATATACGCTTGTTTCTAGCGTTATATCGTAAGCTACACGCTCACGCCAACTGTTGAGATAAGCATAACCAATTATTTGCCCATCTTNNCCATCTTTCTCGTATACAAAATAAGGAAACCCCTTTGCCTGCACCTTGCCTATCCGCTTCCGGATATCTTCGTCAGTAACAAGATCATACTCAAAGGTCACGACTGTTTCCTCAATATAATAATTATAGATGGCTGCTATCTGCGCAGCATCAGCGGGCGTTACATCTCTTATCATTCGATATAAAATAAATAATCTTTACTCTCCGGTATAAGGGGGAATTTCTTGTCCTTGACTTGGCACAGCAGGACTAGCAGCCACAATACTGTCTACAATAAACTTCGTATATCCCCGCCAAGGTAAAGCCCCGTAATATTCTTTGTAGTGGAGCTTCACATTCTGTCCACTGAGTGACATCAGTTTTATAGCCAACTCTTTATCTTCTATCGAAAATTGGAATTCATTGGATTGCAAACCTTGCTGTCCGGGACGAAATCCGGATTGAATCAACTCTCCTTCGTAGGTTTTGAATATAATCCCTTTATGCTTCACATTGTTGAGCATACCGGCTTTTACCCCCGAATCACTATAAGGCACATAATAGCGGATATACAGGAAGGTAAAAAGACCTGCTATAAGGACTGCTAAAATTATAAGAACAACTCTTTTTGCCATAATATTATAAGATGTAAGATGGAACAAAAATTGTAGATGTTTTATTCTGAAAACAAAGATATTCATATTTTTAAACTATTTTTGTTCTACAGTTTAAAACATAACAGTAAAAACCGAATATTCTATGAATATAGAAGAACTCAGAGAATACTGTATATCTGTAAAGGGCGCACCGGAAAGCTTTCCTTTCGATGAATCTACTTTAGTCTTTAAAGTCATGGGAAAAATGTTCGCATACACAGGCTTAGACCCCAAAGATGGATTTTTCAAAGTAAATCTGAAATGTGACCCCGAAAGATCGGCTGAACTACGAACAAGATATGAAGGAGTAACACACGGCACTCATACGCGAGGCCTCTTATGGAATGCCGTCTATCTTGCGAGTGATGTACCCGATAAACTGATAAAAGAATTAATAGATCATTCTGTCGAAGAAGTAATAAAGAAACTACCGAAGAATAAACAAGCAGAATATCGAAGTTTGTAAAAGAAATATAAAGCAATGATAATAAAAGACGCTCAATTTGTAATAAGCAATACCGATTATAGAAAATGTCCTCAAGACGGTAAGCCCGAATATGCATTTATCGGACGCTCCAATGTAGGCAAATCATCTCTGATAAATATGCTTACCAACCGCAAAGGATTGGCTATGACATCGTCCAAGCCGGGAAAAACACAGCTCATCAACCACTTCATTATCAACGACGAGTGGTATCTGGTCGATTTACCGGGATATGGATATGCGCAACGAGGAAAAGACGGCAGAGAACAGATTCGTAAAATAATAGACAACTATATACTTAAGAGAACTGAGCTAACCTGTCTTTTTCTATTATTAGATTGCAGACACGAACCTCAGAAAATAGACCTTGACTTCATCAATTGGCTGGGCGAAGAAGGAGTACCCTTTGTGATTGTATTCACCAAAACAGACAAAATAAGCAAAGGACGACTAAAAGACAACTCCGAAATATATATAAACAAATTACATGAAACATGGGAGGAAATCCCGACAATATTTTATACTTCTTCCGAGCAGAGAGCAGGAGGCGATGAGATATTGGATTATATAGACAACATAAATAAAAGCTTGAAAGGGAAATAAAATTTGTCCTAAACCCTGAAAAGGGCAGAATACGAATCAACTCAATTCCATAAACTAATCATAAAAAGTCAAGATATGTTATCTGTACCTTTAATAAATATAGCAGATATAAACAGAGCCGATTTGGTTCTAGAAAAGATGCAAAATATACAAAAGAATAACATCTCTAATGTCAATTGGCCGGAGCTATATCCATCCAAGCCTGAAGTTGCATTCAAGATAGCGCATGACGGCAGTCATATCTTTTTACAATTCTTTGTTGAAGAAAATGAGATTCTTGCAAAAACAGCAGAAGATAATGGGCATGTATGGACCGATTCGTGCGTAGAATTTTTCATTTCTTTTGATGGATTATATTATTACAATACAGAATTTTCTTGCATCGGAAAAGCATTGATGGGTTACCGTAAGGAAAAGAAAGACTCACGGCATGCAAGCCAAACAATATTGGACTCCATTAAACGATACCCGAGTCTTGGCATAGAACCCTTTGATAAAAAACAGGGGAATTTCAAATGGAACTTACTGCTCGTTATTCCCGTTACGGCATATTGGATGTCTGACCTAAAATCTCTAAATGGAACAAAAGCCCATGCAAATTTCTATAAATGTGGAGATAATCTGACTATTCCTCATTTTTTATCATGGAATCCTATCCACACAGAGAAGCCAAACTTCCATGTTCCACAATTTTTCGGAGAACTTAATTTCGAATAAAACTATAGGATAGTACTATACCTAAACAGCAAGAATAGAGGAGAATACTCATTATTACTTTTTTGTTAAAAAAATGTTACGACCGATTTTTTTTTCTATCTTTGCGGGACAAAAGCAGTTGGTACTGTTTTTCTTGATGAATATATTTTTAATCTTTTATGAAAAATAACTTATTCGATAGGTTTAAACCTAAAGAAAACAAATTCTTCCCTCTTTTGAGCGGAATGGCAGAAGTAATAGTCACCGCATCGGATCTCATCATTGAATGTGTTCAAGTAACTAACCACAACGAAGCTGTAGAGTATTACAAAAAAATTAAAGACCAGGAAAGAAAAGCCGATACCATCCAAAATCAAATCTTCGAAGAGCTCAACCAAACATTTATTACCCCTTTTGACCGGGAAGATATAAACCATCTTTCGTCAACAATGGATGATGTTATTGATCTTATCAATAGTTGTGCTAAGCGTATCATGCTTTACAGCCCGAAGGTAATGCCCGAGAGTGCTGTACGACTCGCTATGTTTGTAAGAGAATCTTCCGGCTTCCTAATTCAGGCAATCGGAGAACTTGATGTCTTGAAAAAAAGTACATCCCGAATAAAAGAATACTGCGAGCAACTGGGTGTGATTGAAAAAAAGGCCGACGATGTGTACGAACATTTTCTTATCGACCTGTTTGAGAATGAAAAAGATGCCATTGAGGTTATTAAACTAAAAGATATTCTCCACGAGCTCGAACGTGCTACCGATGCAGCAGAATCAGTAGGGAAAATTATCAAAACAATGATCGTTAAGTATTCATAATAAGAAAGAAATGACATTATTAATAATAATCATTATTTTAGCGATCATATTTGATTTCATAAATGGCTTTCACGACGCTGCCAACTCAATAGCAACCGTCGTATCTACGAAAGTTCTTACACCGACCCAAGCTGTAATTTGGGCTGCCTTTTTCAACTTCGTAGCTTATTTTATAGCAAAATATATTATCGGTGGATTTGGTATTGCAGACACTGTATCCAAAACCGTGGATATGGAATTTATAATTCAAAGCTTTGGCAACCCATCTCTGGTTATCATAGCCGGACTGATAGCTGCTATTTCTTGGAACCTTATTACATGGTGGTTAGGAATCCCTTCATCTTCTTCGCATACTCTTATCGGAGGATTTGCAGGAGCCGGTATCGCCGCTTCAGGTTTTCAAGCTGTGCATTCAGGCGTTATTGGTATTATTGCGCTGTTCATTGTAGTAGCACCTCTGATTGGTATGGTTTCGGGTAACATCATCACGCTGATCACCCTCCACTTCGTAAAAAAGATAAAACCGGGCAAAGCCGACCGTTGGTTCAAGAATCTACAGCTCATCTCATCCGCAGGCCTTAGTATAGGACATGGATTGAACGACTCACAAAAAGTAATGGGTATCATTGCAGCAGCATTGATTTCATATACAGCAACTACGCCCGACGTTCACCCTTGGTTATATATGAACGACATGAACGATATGCACGACTGGGTGCCACTCGCATGTTTTACTGCGATTGCAATAGGTACAGTTTGCGGAGGATGGAAAATCATGAAAACGATGGGGAACCGTATTACAAAAATCACCCCAATCGAAGGGTTCTGTGCTCAGACAGCAGGCTCTATAACCTTATATATATCCGAAATGCTGCACGTGCCGGTAAGTACAACCCACGTAATCACAGGTAGTATAATAGGTGTAGGCTCGGTAAAACGTCTTTCAGCTGTTCGCTGGGGAGTAACCAAAGATTTATTGATAGCATGGATACTGACTATTCCGGTTAGTGCCGTGATGGCTATTGTATTCTATCACATTCTGGGACTGATCGTTCAATAAGAACACTCTCTATAAAATAAAAGCGGATGGTTAAAGTTAACTATCCGCTTTCTTCATTTAAATTTTTCTATAAAAGCATTGCTTTATACATTGAAAAACAATATCTTTGCACCGCTTTTCGAAGCAAGAATGTTTAACTTTTTAATGATACTGATCAGGACTGGTGCCAGATCTAATTTTGAATGATTGATAATTTAAAAAATGTACAACCGGTTGCAGATTTCGACTGGGATTCGTACGAAAAAGGAGACTCTTACACAGGTAAGAGCAAAGAAGAACTTGTAGAAACCTATGACCAATCGTTGAACAAAGTAAACGACAAAGAAGTGGTAATGGGTAAAGTAACTGCTATGAACAAACGCGAAGTTGTTGTTAATATCGGTTACAAATCAGACGGTATCGTTTCTATGAACGAGTTCCGTTATAACCCGGATCTAAAAATTGGTGACGAAGTAGAGGTATACATCGAAAGCCAAGAAGACAAAAAGGGACAACTTATCCTTTCTCACAAGAAAGCACGTGCTACACGCTCTTGGGATCGTGTTAACGAAGCTCTTGAAAAAGACGAAATCATCAAAGGTTATATTAAATGTCGCACTAAGGGCGGTATGATCGTTGATGTATTTGGTATCGAGGCGTTCTTGCCAGGATCTCAGATCGACGTGAAACCAATCCGCGACTATGATGTATTTGTAGGTAAGACTATGGAGTTCAAGGTAGTGAAAATCAACCACGAGTTCAAAAACGTTGTTGTTTCTCACAAAGCTCTTATCGAAGCTGAACTTGAACAACAGAAAAAAGATATCATCTCTAAGCTTGAAAAAGGTCAGGTACTTGAAGGTACAGTTAAGAACATCACTTCTTACGGTGTATTTATCGACCTTGGCGGCGTAGACGGACTAATCCACATTACAGACCTTTCTTGGGGACGTGTACAACACCCAGAAGAAGTGGTTAAATTGGATGAGAAAATCAACGTTGTTATTCTTGACTTCGATGATGACAAGAAACGTATTGCATTAGGATTGAAACAATTGACTCCTCACCCTTGGGATGCACTTAGCGCTGAGCTTAAAGTAGGCGACAAGGTGAAAGGTAAAGTTGTGGTTATGGCTGACTACGGTGCATTCATCGAAATCGCTCCGGGTGTAGAAGGCTTGATCCACGTTTCAGAAATGAGCTGGGCTCAACACTTACGCAGTGCACAAGACTTTATGAAAGTTGGCGACGAAGTAGAAGCTGTAGTGCTTACTCTTGATCGCGACGAACGTAAAATGTCTCTTGGTATCAAACAATTGAAACCAGATCCATGGGAAAATATCGAAGAAAAATATCCTATCGGAAGCCAGCACACTGCAAAAGTTCGCAACTTCACTAACTTCGGTGTATTTGCAGAAATAGAAGAAGGTGTAGACGGACTAATCCACATTTCAGACCTTTCTTGGACTAAGAAAATCAAACACCCTAGCGAAGTTACTGCTATAGGTGCTGACATCGAAGTACAAGTACTTGAAATAGACAAAGAAAACCGTCGTTTAAGCCTTGGTCACAAACAACTTGAAGAAAACCCTTGGGATGTATTCGAAACTATATTTACTGTAGGTTCTGTACACGAAGGTACTCTTGTTGAAATGGTTGACAAAGGAGCAGTAATCTCTCTTCCTTATGGTGTTGAAGGTTTTGCAACTCCTAAACATTTGGTAAAAGAAGATGGTTCTCAAGCTAAGATCGATGAAAAACTTGATTTCAAAGTAATCGAGTTCAACAAAGACTCTAAAAGAATTATCGTATCTCACAGCCGTGTGTTTGAAGATGAAAAGCCGGAAGCTAAAGAAGCTGCTGCTGAAAAAAGAGCAAAAAAATCTTCTAAGAAAGAACAAGCTGAAACTTCAACTCAATCTAACGTAGAAAAAACTACATTAGGCGATATAGAAGAGCTTGCAGCATTGAAAGAAAAACTTTCGGGAGATAACAAATAAATATCTTTTTGATATTCTGATAAAAGGGTTCACTAATTAGTGAACCCTTTTTCGTTTAAAATGTTAAAATAAAAGTGAAAGTTCTCTGTACATTTTGTATATATGAAAAGACTATCTAATTTTGCATTTTAGTTGCATAAGCAATCAACACATAAAACCACTATATGAATACTAAGAGTTTAGGATTAGCCTTATTTTTCTTTTTTAGTATAGCATCCACAGTTTCGGCACAACAGTTTCTATCGCTGGAGCAATGCCGACAACTTGCAATAGAGAACAACAAATCGCTCAAGATCGCTTCTGAGCAAGAGAGAATAGCATATTATGAGAAGAAGGATGCACTTACCAAATTCTTCCCCGAGATATCGTTTACGGGAGCATATTTGCGCAATGAGAAGAATTTGTATCTCATTCCATCTTCTGCCATACCGACATCCATACCTCTCCCGATAGAGATTCCCGGAATAGGCAATAATATTCCGATAGACGACAAAATCCGCAATAGCATTCATGATCTAGGAAAGGTAGACATCAAAAACGTATGGGCGGGAGGATTTACGCTTACACAACCGTTGTTTATGGGAGGAAAGATCGTTGCTTACAATGATTTGAGATCTTATGCTCAAGACCTAGCCAAAACGATGAAAGAGACTCAAATGACAGAAGTTATCGTGGAGGTAGACAATGCATATTGGCAGGTTGTATCAGTAGCCAATAAGAGGAAGTTGGCGGAGGCGTATGTTAAACTCATGCAAAAGATGGACTCTGATATTTCTGCAATGGAGCAAGAGGGCGTAGCCACAAAAGCCGACAGGCTATCAGTGAACGTAAAACTAAATGAGGCAGAGATGACTCTTACAAAAGCTGAAAACGGGCTGAGTCTTTCAAAAATGCTATTGGCGCAAATATGTGGACTGGAGATTAACGATCAGCTTACATTGAAAGATGAAAATATAACAGACATTGCAACCGATGAAGGCGTAGAAGCTATACCCAACATAGACGAAGCCATATTGAACAGGACAGAGATAAGAAGTCTCGAGCTAGCCACAAAGATATATGGGAAGAAAGAAAAGATTGCGGTAGCCGAGTTTATGCCGAATGTTGCACTTACAGCAAACTATTTATGGACAAATCCGAATTTGTTTGACGGTCTGGAAAACAAGTTCGCCGGAATGTGGAATGTAGGAGTACTACTAAAAGTCCCTTTGAATTTTGCGTCTAATTCGGCAAAACTGAATGTAGCAAAAGCCGAAACACGTGTCAAACAATTTGAAATGGAGGATGCAAAAGAAAAAATTAAACTGCAAATAAACCAATCAGCATACAAACTGTCGGAAGCAAACAAAAAGCTAAAGACTGCACAAAAAAACACAGAAAAGGCTGATGAAAATCTAAGATACGCAAACGTAGGATTCGAAGAAGGAGTAATCCCTTCGTCGGATGTTATAGCAGCACACACAGCCTGGTTATCGGCTCACTCGGATCTTATAGATGCTCAGATCGACATTATCTTATGCCGAATATACCTGAACAAAGCATTGGGTCGTAAGTTTTAAAAACATCTTATATTTATCTATATATAAGGAACTAAGATGATAAAAGTATACAACTGGGAAAACAATAAAAAAAGTGTCACTTTTGTCACCTTTTAGACCTAAAACAACTGATTAACAAATCGATATATATTTGAAAAAAAGTAACAAATAAAGATATGGATACAGAAAACAAAAAAACAGGTTCTAAACTCATACCTATTCTGATTTTTGCCGCCGTTATTATTCTAGTTGGCTTATACGGTTTCTTCTTCCTCAACCAAGAAGACAACATCATACAAGGTGAAGCGGATGTAACCGAAGTACGTATATCAAGCAAAGTGCCCGGACGTATAGCAAAATATATGGTAGACGAAGGAAGCTATGTAAAAAAAGGTGACACTCTTGCTATATTAAGTATCCCTGACATCGACGNNCTGGCACAGGCAAATGCGGCACAGCAAGGGGCTGCGGCACAAAACCAAAAAGCAATAAAAGGTGCACGCGTAGAGCAAATCCAAGGGGCATACGAAATGTGGCAAAAGGCTAAAGTAGGAACAGACATAGCTCAGAAGTCGTACAAGCGTGTTCAAAACTTGTTTGACAAAGGTGTTGTAACCGCACAAAAGAGAGATGAAGCCGAAGCACAATACAACGCATCGGTTGCAACAGAAAAAGCCGCGAAGTCTCAATACGACATGGCTGTAAACGGTGCAGAAAAAGAAGACAAAGAAGCCGCCTTTGCCTTATTGGAAAGAGCGAAAGGTGCTGTAGCAGAAGTATCATCTTACATCTCTGAAAGCTATCTGATCTCACCTATTGACGGAAAGGTTACCGAAAAATTTCCGAACGAAGGAGAGTTGGTAGGTACAGGAGCTCCGATAATGAATGTTGCTAAACTAGACGATAAGTGGGGTTCATTCAACATCAGAGAAGACCATCTAAAGAACTATAAAGATATAGGTAAGACATTCAAGGCATACGTTCCGGCACTGGATCAGGAAGTAGAGATGACCGTATACTATGTCAAAGATTTGGGATCGTATGCAGCATGGAAAGCAACCAAAACAACAGGACAGTACGACAGAAAGACTTTTGAGGTAAAAGCACGATTCAACGACAAAGCAATCGATGTACTGCCGGGAATGTCACTTATCATTAAAGAATAACAAATGAGCTCTAAAACCGGTATACTAGCCATATTCAAAAGGGAGTGGATACGTATATCCTCATCCAAAATATGTATATGGGGGATATTCGTTGCTCCGCTATTGTCCATGATTATTTTGATGTGGATGATGAGCGCAGGGCTACCCTCACGTATACCTATTGCGGTGGTAGACTTAGACAATACGACTACAACACGCTCTTTGATACGCCAGTTGGATGCTTTTGAAAAAACAAACATAAAGTACAAAAGCCTTTCGTTTAAAGAAGCAAGGCATCAGATGGAGCGAATGGAAGTATATGCTGTACTGACCATACCGAAAGATTTTACGAAAGATGCAATTTCAGGCAATCGCCCCAAATTGGTTTATTATACCAACAATGCTTTTTTAATATCGGGCTCTCTGTTATTTCAAGACTTGAAAACAATATCTACGCTGGCTTCGGCCTCAGTAGGACTAAAGACCGCAACGGCAAAGGGCTATACAGAAAACCAGATTATGCCGATCTTGCAACCTATTACCATAGATGCGCATCCCACAGGAAATCCTTGGCTCAACTATTCGGTATATCTGAACAATGTCCTCTTGCCGGGTATATTGCAATTGATTATCCTGATGTTTACCGTATCAGCTTTCGGTTCGGAAATAAAAGCGGGTAACGGTTCAAAACTGATGTCTATGGGAGACAATTCCATCATCAAAGTAATGATAGGTAAACTACTTCCGTACACGATCATATATATGGGGATAGCATTATTATTTATGGCAGTTCTTTATTACATCAATCGATTTCCATTGCATAATGGTTTTTGGCCTATGTTTTTTAATTATGTATGCCTCATCCTGGCAGCACAGGGAGCAGGCGTCATCCTTTTGGGAATATTCCGCAATTACAGATTCGCGCTAAGCATAGCCAGCCTCATAGGAATGGTATCATTTTCTATCACAGGATTTTCATTCTCTACATTGGCAATGGATGGAAGCCTGAGTGCATTGAGCAACTTATTCCCGCTAAGGCATTTTTTCCTTATCTATGTAGATCAGGCGCTAAATGGTATAGCGGTGGGCTACTCCATGTATCATTATGCGGCACTGCTTGGCTTTGTGTTGCTATCAATATTCTTCTTCGGTACTGTAAGAAAATTACTGAAGGATAACGTATATGAGCTATGAAAAGATTACTACTTGACATATATTATGTTTGGATTAACGAGCTAAAGGTCATATTCAAAGACCCGGCAGTCATATTACTATTCTTTATAGTACCGCTGGCCTACCCTGTACTGTATAGCTTTATATACAATAACGAAACTGTACATGAGGTAAAAGTTATATTTGTAGATGATTCAAACTCTTCGCTATCAAGGGAATTTAAAAGAAAGGTAGATGCCACAGCCGATGTAAAAGTAATAGGATACGCTTCGGACATGGAAGAAGCCCGTGAAGCTCTCCGCAGGAAAGAGGCTTACGGAATAATGTATATCCCCAGAGACTTCAGCAAAGATATACATACTCAGCAGCAAACGAAAGTTAGCGTGTATGCCGACATGAGCAGTCTACTGTTTTATAAGGCAATGATACTCAGTGCTACCGAAGTATCGCTGGATATGGGTGCGGATATACGCGTTGTCGAAACCGGAAGCGGCAGTCAGGAAGAAGATGCGACTACTCGACAAACAGTAGAGAATGAATGGGTTCCGATGTATAACCCACAGAATGGATTTGCAAGCTTCCTTGTTCCTGCGATACTTATATTGATTATACAGCAAACTATGTTTCTGGGTATCGCTACTATTGTTGGTACACACAACGATAAGAAACGGTTTACAATAGCATCGCACACAGCCCAAGGCAAAAATGTAGGCGCCATAAAGCTAAC
>NZ_DLIY01000028.1:0-18270 GCF_002483985.1 Dysgonomonas sp. UBA7630 | reverse complement strand
ATGGGTACTACGGGTAATACCATATATCTTCAAGTTTCCGCAGATAGGAGACCCATTGACAATTGCAGCATTTCTTATGCCGTTCCTGTTATCGGCTACATTCTTTACAATGACACTCTCCTACTTCTGCTCGCAGCGTGAATTTGGAATGATGTTGTTTGTATTTACCAGTGTCATATTTATATTTATATCGGGTATATCTTGGCCTTGGACTGAGATACCTACAGCCATAAAGGCGATAGCATATATTGTTCCGTCTACACCGGGTATTCACGGATTTATAAAAATAAACACAATGGGAGCTACTCTGAATGATGTGTGGTTCGAATATATAGCTCTTTGGATACAGGCAGGAATATATTGTATTACGGCAACCATAATGTATAAATGGTGGATACAGAATTACGACCCGGAATACAAAGGTATGATAAGAAAAAGAGTTGAATAAATCTTCAACTCTTCTTCATCTTCTATTGATATTTCTCGAAGTCAAAATCTTCTCGCTTAGCAAAGCCACCTTCTATAAGTAACTCTGCGGCACGCCTGTAATCCTCCGATCTGACCTGTAATCTGGCTGTACCTAACCCTGCGGTGTAAACAGTAAGATATTCTCCATTTACAACACAGTCTATGCCATTGTCAATCAGAAATGATTTTGCTATAGCCAAATTAGCTTCAAAGTCAGCGCTTTTTAAAGTAACCAGTTCATCCATAATCTTTAGATTTATTATCCACTTATAAATGTAGATATAATCAACAAATTAGACAAGACGAAGAATATTTATTTCAATTATTTATAAAATAATTCGGTTTATACCATAAACTACTTTACATTTACAGAATAAAATATTATAAATCACTTTAAGTAAAAAATATGATACTCCGGTTAACTCTTATAATAACTCTATTAACGCTATCAGTCAGGGCATTTAGCCAGATTCAAATACAAGGATATGTACGAGACGAAAACAGCAAAGGCATAGCTTTCGCAAATGTTTATATAGAAAATACAGTGGATGGAACGAGTACCGATGAGAACGGACACTTTGTTTTAGAAACTGAAGAGAAAGGGTCTGTTACGCTGATAGCTTCATTTGTNNGCTGTAGGATATAAACCGTTCTCTATCACTTCCGATGTTTCGAAATTGAACAACTTAGCTATTAACCTGAAGCCCGACCTAACAAACTTGAATGAAGTAGTCGTTACGGCAGGTAGTTTCCAGCTAAAAGGAGGATCGAATCTGGAAAAAAAGAATGCTATCGATCTAGTTACAGCGGCAGGCTCGGAAGGAGATTTATATAAATCTATAACAAACTTACCCGGTGCTCAAATATCCGGCACAGACGGCAAACTGCAAGTAAGAGGCGGAAGCAGTTATGAGACTCAGACCTATATAGACGAGATGCACGTAATGTCGCCATATACATCCATGCCGGCAAACACAGCAGTGAGGGGAAGGCACTCTACATTTATATTTGATGCGATAAACTTCTCTACGGGAGGCTTCTCGCCGGAGTATACTCAAAGTTTGTCGAGCGTACTGCCCTTGTCGACTAAAGACGAAAGCACTATTACGAAGATAGGAGCTAGCCTAACTAGTGTAGGCTTGGGAACGGGAGGCACAAAATCGTGGGATAAAGGATCAGCTTCTTTTGATGTAAATTATACAAATCTTGAGCCATATACAAAACTTATATTCCCTGACGAAAAGCCGGATTGGGATAAGTATTATCAAGGAATATCGGCAGCCAATCAGTTTCGGTTTAAGCTAGAAGACAAAACATATCTTAAAACATATTTCACTTACGAGAAAACTCTTTTTAAGAAAAGAGAGACTCCCGCATTCAGTAATATTGATCGCAAACTAGATTTTGATGAAGATAACCTATACCTAAACAGCACATTCAAAAAGCGATTTACCAATGGGATAAATTACTTCGCCGGAGTAGCTTATTCATGGAATAAGAAGAATATAAATAATGCCAGAGTACCGAATGACTTGTTTAAGTCGGATGAAAGTGAACTCCATTTAAAAACAAAGGCTGAGAAAAGATTTTCGAGCTTGTATAAGCTTGCAGTAGGTACAGAAGCGTTGGTCAGAAAATATGAAATGACTTACATGGACGAGAAAAGTATAGAAAGAAAAGTAAATCATAATATCGAAGGATTATTCTTCAGCAATGATTTTAATCTATCAGACAAGCTGCTCTTAAACGCATCATCACGTATCGAGTATGCTTCGTTAGACAAGTCTTTTGCTCTACTTCCCCGCATTGCCTTAAACTACAATATAAAGAAAGACATTGTATTATCGGCTGTCGCAGGAAAATATCAGCAAACTTCCCCCAACGAAAATTTGATTTACAACAATCACCTGTCACAAGAGAATACAACACAATATATACTAAGTGCACAAAATACAATTACAAATTATCGAGTATTCAGAGTAGAAGTTTACCACAAGAAATATAATAAACTAACTACCATATATGACGACTTTTATCACTCTGATGGACATGGATATAGCCAAGGCGTAGACCTAATGTATAAAGATGGGTTCAGAACAGGGAACAAGCAATCCTTAGAATATATGCTATCGTATTCATACAATGATTCGAAGCGAAAATATGCCGAATACAATAAAAAAGTTACGCCGCCATTTGTTACAAAACATAATGCATCGGTCATTCTAAGATATTCGAACGAAAAATTAAAAAGCATAATTGGAGTTACAAACCGTTTTGCCAGTGGGCGTGCATATCACAATCCCAATCTGCCCGGTGTAATGAACGAAACAACTCCCGCTTACAACTCTTTGGATGTTAGCTGGACTGTATTGGCACACAAAAGGCTAATCATATATGCGAGTGCTTCAAATATTCTTGGCAGAACCAACATATATGGGTATGATTATAATCCGAACCCGAATACATCGGGCAGATATGAAGCAAAGCCTATAAAGTCGTATCAAAATAATTTCTTCTTCATCGGATTCTTCTGGACACTGAGTGGAAAAGTAGCATACGATCCGGCAACATTTTAAAATAAAACATTAACCCTTAATTATATTCTTATGAAAACGTTTAAATTTTATCTTTGTATAGCAATACTAATTGTACCAATGGCTTTATCAGCAATAACAAATACTGATTCAACCTATTTGAAAGTAATGGAGAAAACAGTATTAAAATTAGATTCGGCCAAATCGGTAAACGAGTTACAAACAATCCGGAATCAATTTGAACGGATATCTTTGAAATATGACAAAGAATGGCTACCTCTTTACTATGTAGCATACACAGGAATACAAATGGTATATTACAGCCCGAAGGCAGAAAACAATGAAGCCATTCTCGAAACGGTAAAAGCAAGTCTTGACAAGCTAAATTCATTTACCGATGCCGACAAGTCAGAAGTCAGTACTTTGTATGGGTATTATTACAATGGATTATCGATGACTAATCCCGCAGTAAATGGACAAAAATATTTTAATGATGTAATCAGTAACTATGAGAAGGCTATAAAGCTGAACCCGGAAAATCCGAGACCAATCTTTTTATTGGCTTTTTATGAAAGTTTTTTACCAGACTTTATTCGCTCGAAACATGATTTTTGTGAAGAGATAAGTAAAGCAAAATTACTATATCAAAAAGAACAAAAAACAATAGGCCAACCGCATTGGGGCGAAACTTTTATGATACAAATTTCAGCGAAGTGCAATAAATAAAATAATACCGGCATAATGGAAAATAATTTCACCGAACAAGATAGCTTGAAGCTTATCAATGAAATGATCTCGCAAGCGAGAAACAATTTTCAGGAAGGAGGCATTAGAACGAGTATATTCAGTGGATATGTAGTGGCAGCAACCGCTTTTGCCAATTTCATCCTCATCCATACATTAGACGATCCAAACCAATCATTCTGGATTTGGCTAACAATGATACCAATGATAATAATATCAAGAATAATAAAGAGGAGATATTCGAGAAGTGCGACAGTGAAAACACATATAGATAAAATAGTAAGACACATCTGGAATGCATTTGCTATATCTGTTGCTATCTTTCTTATAACTATTTATGGAGCAGCATACGCTTTACATTCAGGCTTTCTGGGAATCCTCATAACCCCTATAATTTTAACAATGATGGGTGCAGCACAATTTACAACCTCGATCGCTTGCCGATTCAGACCATACCTTTATGGAGCATGTATTTTTTGGGGAGGAGCCTTAATGTGCACATTAAGTTATATTTTTGCCAGTGGTGATATTCAATTTATTATCTTGGGTATATGTGCTATCCTTGGACTTTGTGTACCGGTACATATAGCAAACCGTAAAGCCGTTAAAAATGTTTAAAGAGCTTGATCCACTCTTACACTCGCAACTACGGCTGGCAGTAATATCATTGCTGCTATCTGTAGAAGAAGCTGACTTTGTCTTCATCCGAGAGAAGACAGGTTCAACTGCGGGTAACTTGAGCGTACAAATAGAAAAATTAAGCGAAGCCGGATATATCAACGTCCGCAAATTCATTGATGGGAAGAAACCCCGCACCGTTTGCAAAATAACTCAAACAGGCATAGATGCATTTGACAAATACGTAAAAAATCTGCAAAGTTATATTAAGAAATAATGCAAGAAGCAAACCATATCTTTATTAAGCGTGTTATAAAAGATAGAGTTCAATTTTATTAACATAAAAATAAAAGAGTATGGGATTCATTTGGTCGATAATTATAGGTATAGCTGCCGGATTTATAGCCGGCAAGATTATGAAAGGCAGTGGCTTCGGACTTATACTAAACCTTATAGTCGGTATTGTCGGAGGATTACTCGGTGGATGGATATTTACACTGCTCGGGTTGGATGTAAACGGTATTCTAGGCAACCTGGTAATGTCTACTATAGGAGCAATCGTACTGCTTTGGATAATATCCTTATTTAAGAAAAAAGAATAGAGTATAAAAAGATATAATTCTTAAAAGCAGAGAAAGAGGTATATTCCAACGAGTATGCCTCTTTCTCTGCTTTTAACTAATTCTTATTTCTTCGCCAGCAATACTACATTCTCTACATGATGTGTATGAGGAAACATATCTACAGGCTGTACTCTTTCCACTTTATATTTTTCGTCCAACAAAGATAAGTCACGTGCCTGAGTAGCCGGATTACAACTAACATATACAATACGATCGGGCTCGGCAAAAAGAATTGTCTTTATCACATCATCATGCATACCTGCACGTGGAGGGTCAGTGATAATCACATCAGGGCGTCCGTGCTCATTGATGAAGTCCTGTGTAAGGATATCTTTCATATCGCCTGCATAAAACAGCGTATTATCTATCTTATTTATTTGGGAATTAACTCTTGCGTCCAAGATCGCATCCTCTACATATTCTATCCCTATCACTTTCTTTGCCTTAGAGGCTACAAAGTTGGCAATAGTACCTGTACCTGTATAGAGGTCATATACAAGTTCATCGCCCGATAGATTTGCAAAATCACGTGCTATTTTATACAAGTTATAAGCTTGCTCGCTATTTGTCTGATAAAAAGACTTAGGACCTATCTTAAACTTTAAGCCTTCCATCTCTTCATATATACAATCATTTCCTTTCCATACCAGAACGTCTTGATCTGTTATAGTATCATTCGCTTTCTGATTGACAATATAGAGTAATGACGTTATTTGAGGAAACTCTGTGGCAACAGCCGTCAATAAGTCTTCTTGTTGTTCTTTTTCATCATCATAGAATACAACAATCACCATCAGTTCACCCGTTGTGGATGTCCGTACAATAAGGTTGCGCATCAATCCTCCTCTATTTCTTAAATCAAAGAAAGTATAGTTTTTATCGTAACAGTATTGACGTATAAAATTGCGAATCTGATTCGATATATCATCTTGCAGCCAGCATTTGTCTATATCCAACACCTTATCAAACATACCCGGAATGTGAAAGCCCAACGCATTCATATTATCAAAACTTTCGCCGGAATTGATTTGCTCCAAGGTAAGCCATTTTTTATTCGAAAAAGTGAACTCTAATTTGTTTCTATAAAACTGTGCTTTTTCCGAACCTAATATATGATGAATATCGGGTAACTCTATTTTTCCGATACGTGTCAAATTATCCTCAACCTGCTTTTGCTTATACTTTAATTGCTCCGCATAGGGCAGGACTTGCCATTTACAGCCGCCACAGATACCGAAATGTTCACAGAATGCTTCTGTACGGTTTGGTGAGTATGAGATAAAACGGACAGGCTTCCCTTCCGCATATTTATTTTTCTTGCGGGTTATTTGCAAATCGATCACGTCGCCCGGCACAACGTATGGTATAAACACAACCAAATCGTCTACCTTGGCTATCGCTTTGCCTTCTGCGGCTACATCTACGATCTCTACATTTTCTATTAACGGAAGTTCTTTTTTCTTTCTGGCCATTGATCTTTATTTGAGTATAAAATGCGTGCAAAGATAATTCTATTTTTTCGCTTTTTGGTGATAGCAACACCGGCTATCTCGAGAGCTTTAGAAAAAGGTGACAAAAGTGACACTTTTTTACTTATTTTTTATCGTCACTTTTCCATATTAAGCTATAAAAAGGATATCTATATCACGGATCACTTATATAAGATAAATTAGAACAAAAGATATAACCTGATGGCCTCTATCCTATTTTTTCTTCATTTCCTTAATAGTCTTGTAACAGACAAAAGTCAGAAATAAACCAATTAGAATAATAACCGTCCATAAGAAAAGAGGCTTTTCAATCAGTGAGGGCTGCCTATCAGGCGGAGCAGCAATTGCTATATCTATCTGAGATAGATTCTCAGTTTTAACAATAGGTAAATCTACAG
This sequence comes from Dysgonomonas sp. UBA7630, assembly GCF_002483985.1. Lineage (NCBI taxonomy): Bacteria > Pseudomonadati > Bacteroidota > Bacteroidia > Bacteroidales > Dysgonomonadaceae > Dysgonomonas > Dysgonomonas sp. UBA7630. The sequence goes on along the minus strand of NZ_DLIY01000028.1, from coordinate 11,395 downwards.
GAATATCATTCTTAAAGTGATCTATGTCATAATCAGGTGATGATTTAGACTTCAGTCCAACCTCCAAATAATACTTTTCACCCTGCTCCAGGTAAGCGCACAAATAACGATTCAACCCATACGCTTTGATTGAAGTAATATCTAACGGGAGATTATTGTTATTCTCGATAGCTATAAAGGTTTGCTTACCAAGAGGAAAATAATCGACGATGAAAGAGTTATCCGTTTTGGACGACAAATCGAACCTTAAAGTCTTTCTGTTGATTGTATCAGATAAAAGAACATGCCGCAAATAATGAGCATCACTTTGTACCGATATCTCCAGTCGATTGATCTTATATGTGTCGTGCAAATCGGGAAAACTGATATATGTCTTTTTATTTATACTATCTTTTGCCACAAACCGCCCTAGACTGATTTCAGAAAACTGTCCATAAATATTAGAGCTTGCATAATCACCTACCCTTAATATTTTCAACGGACTGTTTTGATCATTTTCAATCGTTATCTCATAATACTTATAGTTTCCTTGGGGAATATCGAGCAGTAAGGCTTCTTCGTTATTATCCGCCTTGTGCCCCAAGCTATAAATATGGGTTTTCTGCTTTACGATATACCATTGCGACATATCATTACTCCCTCTCACTGAAGCATATTTATTGACGTCGGCACTACGTATAAAAATATAAAAACGACTTATATCATCTAGCTTTGTATTATCTATAACAACAATATTAAGACTATCCTTTTCAATATTCTGCTTTAATGAATAGCTTTCAAATCGACTTACTTCCTGCACCGGACTCACCGCTCGCAGAAAATAAGGGATCTCTTTATTTTTACTATTGTATATCCTCAAATCGGACAAGTCAAACGCAACAGACTTCGCTATTATATGCTGATCTAGTTCTATATTATAATAGCCTTTTTCCTGTACAGGCTTTATTTCTGCACGCCAAAGTGACTGCCCAGAGACTTGAAAGAGAAAAAGAGAAAGCAGATATGTAAATATTATTCTTTTCATCAGTCTTAGTTTTTATTCCTTATTTTCTTCAATTTCTTCTACTTCATCAGCTTTTACCAATGTTTTTATCTTCTGTTGCAAGAAGGATACCGACAACAGGATAACTCCCAAAATAATGAACGACACAATCCGACCGGCCTGTGACATACGCCACACATCGTAAGCATAAAACTTGAGTATAATAACACCAAAGAATATCAGTGATATTTTACGCAGCAACACCTCTTTTCCATTCAAGCCCCATATCATCAAAATCATTGCCAAAACACCCCATAAGATAGGATAACCAAAGGTATGGACATCGTATAACAAGAAGTCATAATTCTCTACATTCCCAAACAATGCAATGATAGTATGATCGGTTTCTATACTTAATATCAGTACACATAAGACAACCAACACCCAGCATATAGGAGAGAACCATTCTTGAGGCAATGACTTTATATTTTTCACAAGCAAGTAAGCGATATATATAACGGCCGGTAATGATAGGTAATGTATCAGAAAATGAGCTGTACTATACATACCGCCATAGAATATATCGAAGCGCAGGTCTATAGCCATATATGAATAGAAAGCGCCATAACAAATCATAGAAGCAAGCAATAAAACATAAGTAAAAGCTGCCGAAGCTTTTCTCCTGTATATAAAAGCCAATAATGCGATATACAAGGCTGTATATGTAGCCATACACAAATACCTAAAGCTCGAGTAAAAGTCAATATCTGTAAAGCGTTCTAATTGATAGTTTAGCTCTAAGAATGGCATTACATAAGCCAAAGTAATAAGAACATATTTAAATACCTTGACTACAGCACCGACTGATAATAAGTCAAATCCTCGTATTTCGATTTCCATATCAGGATCTTCTTTTCTCTTGATAAACAAACAAATGGCAGAAGCTACTATTACCACTATTCCTGTGATAACTATCCTATTCACCAATATTGGTAATTCGGGATCGTAAGAATAATTGTTGTGAATATCCATCACATAAGAAATTACCGTTAGCAAACAGATGATACCAAAGCCGAACCAAAACACATTAATACGTGATCTACGCCACAGCAATAACAAGACAACAGCCTCAGCAGCCCAAAACATGGTAATAACATGGCCATTGAGCTGTATCGGAATAGCCAGACTGACAAAAGTCATCACTACAGCTATAATCAGATATATGAGATTCCGATCCACTTCGCTACGTCGGAATAAGGTAAACATAACAATTGCATTAAACACTGCCAAAACTATTGTTATTAGCCCCCTTACATCGTATTGATATTGATCCCAAACATATAAACAGGCAAGGAATACAAACAAGTTATTGGATAATATAAGTAAACTCTGATAGGCCGTAACCTTTTTTTCTGTCCTCAGGTGATCTATTATAGCCAATAGATAAAACTGCACGAAAAACAATACAGCAAACAGCGTAACAAGTACTAAACTATGATCTCGATAAGCGGTTAACAACCAACTCCAAAAGAATCCCAAAGTAAGCACATAACACATAATACCTATAACACGCCACTTCTTAGCAAAAGAAATGACAAGCATACCTGTATTCAGAATTAATATATAAGAGAACAGTACAATATAATTTCCAGCTCCTGTACTTATCATCAGTGGTGATGCAAAGCCACCAAGCAAAGAAAATATGGCCAATTCTTTGCGGTCATATAAGAGTGAGAGAATAACAGAGAAAACTGTTATGGCTATAAGCAATACAAAAGCAATGGGTTGGCTAAACAATTCATACTCTCTAAATGCCAATGTTATTGTAATATAAAAGACAGAAATACCACCACCTACCAGTATCGAAGAAAAGACATGATATTGTTTTTTGAGCTTATGAGCTATACCGATGATTATACCTCCGGTAAGCAATCCTATACCTACACGTCCGATTTCATTAATCCAATCACGGTCTATAGCATATTTTACAAAGAAGGCAATACCCAACACCAAAGTCACAATCCCTACTTTGCTCAGCCAGTTTTCACCAAGAAATCTTTCTACAAAGTTTCGCTCAGAATCCATAGTCTCATTTGTAGAAGCTGGCTCGGATGCTTGAAGTATACTCTCTACAACAGCTTCTTCTTTTTCATGAACGATAGAAGCGGCAAACGAAGGAATAGTTTCTTCTTTCTGTTCATTAACGACTGATATTATCTCCTCGACAGGCTCGTCATCGAGTACCATTTCTTTAAACGCAGCGATATGAATATCCGGAAGAGAAGTCTCATCTACAGCCTCCGGCTCCTTGACTTCTACATCTGTTGAATTTACGTTCTCCATAGCCGACAGCTCATCAACTACCTCAAGTCTTTCTTTTACTGCTCCTTGAGAACCAGCTTCTTTAAAAAAACGTGTTAGTTTAAAGTTCAGATCATTGAAACTATTGTTCAAATATTCAATATCGTTGCGGATAGAACTTACTTTTGCATATATAATAATGGGAAATACAACTATGACGATTAATATAATGATAACTAATAATATCAGAAAGCCTTCCATAAGATTCTTGTTAAGTTGATAATAGCTTAATAATCCTGTAAAAATACATGTAATATCGAACAATAGCACTTTTTTAGATAAAATATGATAAAATAGAAATTTTAACAAAAAAATCCCCAGAAAAATATTCCTGAGGATTTTAATATTTTCACTATCTATAAATTATTCTATCACTTTTTTTGCATCTATTCTTCGCACGACTATACCGTATATAACCAAAGCAATGGCCGAAACTAGCCCTATGGCAAAGAATACATACCATAAGTAATGGGCGTTGGCTGTAGCTGCTGCGTAATCCGCCGCAAAGTTAGTCGAGTTGGCAAAGCGCTCCGACAAGGGATCGGGACAAAATCTTTCCAATAAGAAACCGGCAACAATAAAGCTGACCAACGAGGAAACGAATGAATGTAAATGGCTGAATCCAAGATAAAGCCCCTCCTCTCCTTTAGGCGATTGCAATGAAAAATACTCGAGAAAACGAGGAGAGATAAAACATTCAGCTATGGCCTGAAAGGCGATACCCACGATAAGGGTAAGCGTTACAGGATGTATGGTCGTAAGTCCAAATACAGAAATAGGATCACCACCCATTATATTTCCAAAGGACATGATCAATGCTGAGAAAGGTATAATAAACATACCTACCATGATGGACGATAAAGGCGAGCGCTTTTTCATTATCGTGGTAATCAAGTTTACCAATAGGAAGACGAAGAAAGGGTTTACGTTAGCAATCCATCCCGGAGAAGCATCTGCTCCTACCATACGGATTACATATTTAGGCATAGAGGCATACATCTGCTGCTGTACAATCCAGAAACCGCTGGTGATAAGAATGAGAGCAACAAGGCGTCCGTTCTTACACACCTTTATCAAGGCTTGCCATATCTCCGAAAGGCTCTTGCCTTGTCCTGCCGTTTGTGTCGACTTATACATGAAGAAAACGATAACAAGAGCAATTAAAGTCATCGTTCCCGAAAAATAGTTCAGGTAGACCAAACCCTGATCTCCAATACTTTTACGAAGCGGATCAACTACAGTCTTACCTGTAAAAGCTCCGATATTCACCATCATATAGAAAATAGCAAAACCTCTTGCTCGTGTTTCTGTAGTCGTTTCTTTAGCCACAGTACCCGAGATTACGGATTTTATAAAAGCTCCACCCACAACAATCAATAACAGTATAGGGACAATTGTCCATTGCTGCATACTATCTCTGAGACCTGTAAACGTGGTGTATCTGTCAAAATTACCTACACCTAAAGAGTTAAAAAAGGAACGGAAAGTCTCTATTACCAGCCCGCTATCTTTAGAGCCGGGTTCTAATCCGACTGCATTGGCAGCACCATATTGCACAAGTCCTGCACTCTCCAAAAGAGTAGGTACTAAGCCTAATCCAAAGTACCCGACAGTAAGTAGAGCAAAGGCAACCATTATAGCTTTACGGAAACCGATTCTATCAGAATATGCACCAACAAATGTGGGTAAGAAATACAACAATGCAGAAAACGAACCGGCGATAATACCGGCCTCAACATCATTGAAGCCCCATACATTGGATAGATATAAGGTTAATGAAATAAAAATTGCATAATACGCTAGCCGCTCCAACAGCTCAACTGTGTTGGCGACCCAAAAGGCTTTTGAGAATTTAGTCATCAGTCTTTATAGAATTATTAAAAATAAATTGAATTGCGACAAAAATAAGAAAATTATCCGATTTAACAGTTAAAAAGTTATCCGGATGACACTATTCAGCCTTTTTTAACTCAATACAGAATGTTGTCCCCACACCGATTTCTGACGTTTTTACATAAATTCGCCCCTTGTGATAAGACTCAATGATACGTTTGGCTAATGAGAGTCCAAGCCCCCAGCCTCTCGATTTTGTTGTATAGCCGGGATTAAAAATAGTTCTAAACTTAGATTTGGGAATTCCCTTCCCTGTATCTTGTATATCGAGGGATACAAACTTCCCTTTTTCAGAAAGCCGATATATTATTTGCCCTTGTCCGCTCATAGCATCAACAGCATTTTTGGTAAGATTTTCTATTACCCAGCTTAGCAATGGCTCGTTCACCTGTGCATAGAGAGGCTTATCTGACAGTTCTACAACAAAAACAACTTTCTTTGATATCCGCTTTTCGAGATAAGCAATCGATCGATGAATTATATCTACCATATTTTTAGGCTCTAAGGCAGGAACCGAACCTATTTTAGAAAACCGATCCGTAATCATTTGCAGTCGGTCTACATCTTTCTCCATATCTCTTACAATAGACTGATCCGTTTCTTTGAGTTTCAGATATTCCAGCCATGCCAGCAAAGACGATATAGGCGTCCCTAACTGATGAGCAGTCTCTTTCGACAACCCTACCCACAAGCGATCCTGTTCCATTCTCATAGTAGTAAACAGAGCGAAGAAAGCTGTAATCATAAATATAAACAGCACACCCAATTGAACATAAGGATATAACTGCAATTGTTTTAACGTATACGAATCATCATAATATATGTACTGGTCGAACCCTTCAGCTTCAATAATGATAGGATCATGCCTTTTCTTAAAAGATTCTGCTCTTTGCTTCAGAAAAATCTGGTCGTCAAGCTCGGGGAGATCGATATTTGCCGAAGTATAAAAATTCTCTTTTTTATCGTATAGAATAACAGGTATCGTCGTATTACTTTTCAGTATCTGAGCAACCAGATTCATATTCATATTTTCAGCATTGCTAGCCATTTCTTTTGTAGCCTCAGCCCAAATCTCAATTTTATTTCTCTCTTCTTTCGATAGATTCTCGACCAAAAAATGTGACACAATAAGAGATGCCACCACAATAAGAAGAGCAATGACTACAAACAGAGACCTGAATAGTATTTTATTATTTTCGAATAATTTCATTCAATATATGCTTTATTATACACCTAACGCTTTATACGCCTATTACATTTGATTTCAAACAACTTACAAACAGACACTTCAATAAAAAGTGACAAAAGTGACAGTTTTGCGTATGTTTATAAGTGTCACTTTTCTCTTTGCAGAAACACCAGTATATATAGATAAAATTTAATATTTCTTATGTGCTATATACAAAGAGACAATATTTTTATCCATTCCTTTAAAGAAAAAATCTTCCTCCGAAAAATTATATGTTTTCTGCATCTAAGATACAAACTAGCTTTTACATCAAGAAAATAATTAAAGAAAAGACTACGATATAAATTACTAAAATAGTTACCTTTGCTTGATGATTTATTTACCTCATAATTTTATCAGTTTATGAAAAGAGACACAGCCATTTTTGATATTATTGAAAAAGAGTATCAACGACAACTGAAAGGGATTGAACTTATCGCCTCTGAAAACTTTGTCAGTGAACAAGTAATGGAGGCTATGGGATCATGCTTAACAAACAAATATGCAGAAGGGTATCCGGGCAAAAGATATTATGGGGGATGCGAAATTGTAGACCTTAGCGAACAGCTAGCTATAGATAGGCTAAAAGAAATATTCGGAGCTGAGTGGGCAAACGTACAACCACACTCGGGAGCTCAGGCAAATGCAGCAGTATTCCTTGCTTGTATGCAGGCCGGAGATAAATTTCTTGGACTGAACCTTTCACACGGAGGACACTTATCACATGGTTCGCCTGTCAACTTCTCAGGATTGATGTTTCATGCATTGGAATACAATGTAAAACAAGATACAGAGCAAGTAGACTATGAGCAAATGGAAGAGGTTGCCCGTGCAGAAAAACCTAAAGTTATCATCGCCGGAGCATCTGCCTATTCTCGCGACTGGGATTATGCACGTATCCGCAAAATAGCCGACGAAATAGGTGCTATATTTATGGTAGATATGGCTCACCCGGCAGGACTGGTTGCAGCAGGATTGCTTAATAATCCTCTCCCTCACGCACACATTGTGACTACAACAACTCACAAAACATTGCGTGGACCACGTGGTGGCGCAATTATGCTTGGCAAAGACTTTGAAAATCCGTGGGGCAAGAAAACTCCGAAAGGAGAAGTACGCATGATGTCTGCATTGCTAGACTCGGCAGTATTCCCGGGTATTCAAGGCGGGCCGCTAGAACATGTAATTGCAGCTAAAGCAGTTTCATTTGGCGAAGCTCTCGATCCTTCCTACAAAGTTTATCAGGCTCAAGTGAAAAAGAATGCGGCTGTTATGGCTCAAGCTTTTATGGATAAAGGCTACAAAGTAGTATCAGGAGGAACAGACAATCACTCTATGCTCATAGATTTGCGTCCTAAATTCCCTGAACTGACAGGAAAGCTTGCCGAAAGAGTACTTGTGGAAGCCGATATCACCACCAATAAGAATATGGTTCCGTTCGATAGCCGTAGTCCATTCCTTACATCAGGTCTTCGATTCGGTACTCCGGCAATCACTACACGTGGTGCAAAAGAGCCTTTGATGGGAGAAATAGTGGAATTGATAGATACAGTTCTTTCTAATCCGGAAGACGGAAAAGTAATAAAAGCCGTACGTGAGAAAGTAAATGGAATAATGAAAGATTATCCATTATTTGCTTGGTAGAATACTATTCCTGTTTGATAGAACTTAACTAATATACAAAGATAAGAAGCTGTTTAATAAGGCAATTACACCTCATAGTGTTTGCTTTTAAACAGCTTCTGTATGTATTCCGATGAAAAAAATCAAAATAAGCATTCTATATGTATTGTCTATACATATAATGGCATTAATCATAATGTCACTGCAACGCACCTTATTATTACTTACAAACCTGCAACATATAGAAAGTGTAACCTCAAAAGCCAGTTGGATTTTCTCAGCTTTGATCCGAGGTATCTGGTTCGACAATGTCACTGCATGCTACATCTCAGCATTACCACTTGTAGTAATTTGCATTCTAGGTCTTTTTAATAAAGTAAATAANNTTCCTTACTTCGCTTATTTCTTCAAACATCTGAACAGTTCTATCTTCAATTGGAATGAAGAAAGTAGTACAACAGCCAAAATGATATTCGAAGAAACATCATATTACATATATATGGGTGTTTTTCTTCTGGTAGTCATTGTTTTTGGATATCTGGTTTTCAAGTTGAGCAACAGACTTTTAAAACTACAGCAAGAAAATATAAAAGGAAAAGAATATTTCATTTATATTCCAACTTGTATTGTCCTTGCCATACTATGCATATTGGGTATCAGGGGGCGTTTCGGATACAATCCGATAAAAACAAGCCAAGCTTATTTTTGCAACAATTCATTCTTAAATCAGTTGGGAATAAACCCCTCTTTTTATTTCTTGCGGGATGTTATCGAATCATCGAAAACTCATCATAGCATAGACAATGTTATTTCAGAAAAAGACGCTATTTCATATACACAGAAGTTTTTCGGACTATACCCGGCTGATGAGCAAAAGTCGCCTATTGCCCGATATATTAAAGCTGAAAGTACGGCAAAAGATATGAATGTAGTTGTCATACTCATGGAATCGATGTCTGCCGATCTACTAAAAGTCACAGAAAACGGAAAAGAAATAACTCCATTTCTCAACCAACTTATAAAGAAATCATACTATTTCGATCATTTCTATTCAGCCGGCACACATACCAATCATGGTATCTTAGCCACACTGTACGGGCTACCGGCCTTGTTTGATAAGAACATGATGAAAAATGTAACAATCCCTTTATGCCAGGGGTTACCAAATACATTACAAGAGCAAAATTATAAAACGATGTTCTTCATGCCGCACGAGTCCCAGTATGACAATATGAATGCTTTCTTATTGGAAAATGGATTTGAAGAAATATATTCTCAAGAAAACTATCCACCCAAAATGCTAAAAAACAGCTTTGGTGTTGCAGATGATTTTCTACTCAGTTATTCGCTGAACAAAATAAATGAAAAGGCTCCGACATCATCTCCTTTTTTTGCAACAATACTCACAGTGAGCAATCATCCTCCATATATTATACCTGCAAAATTTGAAAATGTAAGCACAAAACCCGAATTCCAAATAGTAGCATTTGCAGATGATGCCATACGGCAGTTTTTTGCTGATGCAGAAAAACAAAGCTGGTTTAAAAATACAATATTTGTACTGCTTGGAGACCATGGAAAAATAGTGGGTACACAAACCTATGAAATGCCTCTTTCGCTAAACCATATCCCACTAATCATATACTCTCCCGCGTTTACAGATATGCCCACAACGGTTTCCAGTCCGGGAGGACAAGTTGATGTATTCCCTACCATTATGGGTTTACTAGACCGTTCGTACATGAATAATACTTTTGGGGTAGACATGTTTAAGACAAAACGTCCGTATATGTTTTTCTCTTCTGATAATGCGCTTGGATGTATCGATGAGAAATACTTTTATACTTATAACTTCAAATCGAAGATAGATGGGTTATATGAATATAGTGAAAATAGTAGCGACAATATTCTTTCCCAATTCAAACAGAAAGCAGATAGCATGAACTTATATTCAGCAGCCATGTTTCAAACTGCTAACTATATGCTCAAACATGAACTGACAAGAGTAAAGAAATAAAAACCACATATCCCATAACGGACTAGACACCAACCACTCAGCGGCATAGTATTTTCAGACTAAAACATAAATAGCTTTATCACTATCAAATAGGTGGAAACCAATACCGTATAGTGTAATATAGACAATTATTAGGCAATAGTAATGTTAAATTAAAAATTAATTTGTAATTTAGCCTAAAATTACATGAGTACAATTTCCCAGAATACTTATACAGAGTGTAGTCCAATGAAAACTTTTTATAGAAGTATATTTATACTTTTGTCATTTTTACTATTCGCTTGTACATCTGAAAACAAAGAAGCACAAAGACAACTAAATACAGCCCGACAGCTTTATTCGCAGGCTGAATACGCTTTAGCTAAACAGACCCTTGATAGCCTGAAAGCAAATCACCCGAAAGCTTTTCCTCAATTACAGGCAGGGATCTTGTTGTTAGACTCGATTCGCAGAGGGGAAAACGAGCAAATAATAGCGCAATGCGATTCGCTTATATCTTCTTTTGAACCCAAAGTAGAACAAGAGAAAACGAAGTTTAGCTTTCAACAAAACAAGCAATACCAAGAAACAGGAAGCTATATCCCAAAAGAGAGTGTAACCTCATCTATTACATCTACAACTCTTCGTTCGGGAGTAGAAGAAAATGGACAGTTATATATTGAAAGTGTATTTATTGGCGGACAAAAACATAATAAAATAAAGATTTTGTCTAAAGATGGCTCATTTGCTGAATCCATACCAGTAAATGACGATGGCTTGAATTATCGTTTCTCAAACATGGGTAAAACGTATGAAGTAATCCGTTTCTCAGGTAATAAGGAAAATGGAATTGCGAAGTTCATTTTCTCAAATACCAATAGCCCTTTATCTGTCACCTTAGAGGGACAAGGAAGATATACATATACTTTATCGCAACAGGTAAAGTCGGCGATTTCCAAATCGTATCAGTTATCAGTAATGATGTTGCAGCTCGATAGCCTTAAAACAGCTAAAGAGAAAGCTGAATTTCACATCTATTATCTGGATAATAAAAAAGACAGCACAAACACTTACAACACAAAGCTACAATAACTCTAATTTTTATGAAAAAAGAAAAATCTACTGCCGAGCCTCAGAGAAAAGAAAAGGATATTTTCAATCTTAATATCTCGGTCGACTGTACAATATTCGGATTTCACTCAGGAAGCCTCAAAGTTTTACTATGCAAACCCAGTGCCGGCGAAAAATGGATGCTTCCCGGAGGGCTTATAACAAGAGATGAAATACCGGATGAAACGGCACGCCGGATCTT
>NZ_DLIY01000003.1:8745-230307 GCF_002483985.1 Dysgonomonas sp. UBA7630 | reverse complement strand
AATTAACACTGGATTTTCCACACTATCTCAAATGCTCCATAACTCAAACGGAAATATATATTTGTTGTCTGAGCTTTTGCATCATATAGGTAAAATCTAACACTAGCCATATTTGTTATTCTTTTCTCTCCACAAATCTATTGATTTTATAATTATCGTACGAATAATCATACGAATATTTTATATCTAATTTAATCTAACTTTGTCTTAGTTATTTCTAAATATCCGTATATGGCTATATACACTATGTTTCCGATAAAACCAAGTCGATTGAAAATAGATATTATTTAGTCCTAGTGAGACAACAAAACTAAAGAGGCTGTCCTTTTTTCTGGGGGACAGCCTCTTCCTCTTTTTAGAATAGCCTCATTTTATTAATCGACCTAGTGTGTAAAAATTAAAACCTTATAAATCAGTGATTGGTTTGTAATGAGGAACCAAGCTCTTCATTATAACCCAACCTATAAGATAGGCAAAAGCACATATACAGAATATAATAAAGTATCCTGCCGGCTTTCCTTCAAATCCCATAAATGTAAGCTGTACTTCGTCTGAGTAGACAAAGAGCTTTCCGGCAGACTTTTGTAAGATCATAGAGCTTATTCCTCCGGCCATACCGCCTATCCCTGTGATGGATGCAATAGCTCCTTTCGGAAACATATCTCCTATGGTAGAGAAAATATTAGCCGACCACGATTGATGTGCTGCACAGCCTATACCAATGGTTATGACAGGTAGCCATGGCGAAATAGTACCCAGCGGTTGCGCAAATAATACAACCAGCGGGAAGAAAGCAAAGATAAGCATCGCTCTCATGCGTGCGGCGTATGGATTCATTCCTGTCCTGTTCATGATGATGGTTGGTAATTTTCCTCCCAAAACGGAAAGCATGGTGATTGCATATAGCGTAAATATCAATGCAATACCCAATCCTTCGGAGGTCTTTATGCCAAACTGTGTATTCAGATATGAAGGTGTCCAGAAGAGGAAGAACCACCATACTCCGTCGGTCATAAATTTGCCTACTGCAAATGCCCATGTCTGTTTGTATGAGAAGCATTTCCAAAAAGGTATCTTCTTTTCATCCTCTGCTTTTCCGGTATCTATAATGCCTTCTTCATCTCGGTCTTGTTCTATGTATGCCAGTTCAGCTTCATTTACATGTTTGCTCTTTGCCGGTGCGTCATATATAAATATCCAAAATCCCATCCAAATAAAGCCTAATGCTCCAATTACGATAAAAGCCATTTCCCATCCCCAACACTTTGCCAGCAAAGGGATACTCAGAGGAGCGATTAATGCGCCAATGGATGCTCCGGCATTAAAGATGCTGGTTGCATAAGCTCGGTCTTTCTTCGGGAAGTATTCGGCCGTTACCTTGATTGCAGCGGGGAAGTTACCCGCCTCGCCCAAGGCTAATATACAACGGGCAAGTAAGAAACAATACATGCTAAATGTAGCGATTACTACAGCAACATCACCTGTTGCCGCAGCCAATTCTGCTGCACTATGCAGACCGACATGTGCTTCGGTTATCAGTCCGCAGACAGCATGAAGGCATGCTCCTACCGACCATACTCCGATAGCCCAGAGGAATCCTTTTTTGCTGCCCATCCAGTCGATAAAGCGACCTGCAAATAGCATACAGACCGCATATATAAAAGAAAACATGGAAGTGATTGTTCCGTAGTGGTTTTCATCCCAATGAAATTCAGGTTTTATAAATTCGTCCCAAGTAAGAGATAGTACTTGTCTGTCGAGATAATTGATCGTAGTAGCAAAGAAAAGCATCAGGCAGATGGTCCACCTGTAATTTGTCATTTTTGTTTTTCCGGTATTCATAAGGTGTTTTTATATTGTTTTTGCTTTCGCTATTATCTCAAGAGCCATCTTACACATTTGCGTTATTCTACCCCAATCTTTTGCTGCGATAATCTCTTTCGGGAATAGGTTTGAGCCCATACCGACACAAGTAACCCCAGCTTTAAACCATTTCGTCAGATTTTCTTCTGTGGGTTCTACTCCGCCTGTCACCATAATATTCGACCAAGGCATCGGAGCTTTTAGATTCTTCACAAATGAAGGACCTCCCACATCGCCTGCCGGAAATATTTTTACTACTTCTGCACCCAACTCTTGTGCATAACCAACTTCGGATACCGATCCACAACCGGGAATATATGCTACTTGCCTGCGGTTGCACACTTTGAAGATGTCGGGATTTAATAATGGGCCTACCACAAAGTTGGCTCCAAGCTGTAAAAACAAAGATGCTGTACCGGCATCGACAACAGATCCGATACCCAATATCATTTCGGGACATTCTTTGGCTGCCCACTTATTCAGCTCTCGGAATATTTCATGCGCAAAATCACCTCGATTGGTGAATTCGAATACTCTTACACCTCCTTCATAACAAGCATTGAGTACCTGTTTGGAGGTTTCAAGGTCGCTATGATAAAAAACAGGAACCATTCCTGTCTCTGCCATTACCTGACAGGCTTTTATTCTTGAAAATCGTGCCATCTATAGTCGTTTTATTTTAGAATTAAAAGGTATTATATCAAAAAGCAAGAACAAGCAAACAGGTATGTTTTACATATATATCAATAAAAACAATGGATCGAGTTATCATACCCGCTTGCTGTTCATATTTTAGTTGTTTACTATTTTTTCAATCTTTATCTTGAAACACGCCCCGAGCCATCCCCTTTCATCAGATTCTCTACTTCGGCTACCGTTACAAGGTTATAATCGGCATATATTGTATGTTTCAGACATGATGCTGCAACCGCAAAATCGAGAGCCTTCTGATCGTCAGCAGGGTAGGTGATAAGTCCGTAGATAAGCCCACCCATAAAAGAGTCTCCTCCGCCTACACGATCAACGATGTGTGTGATGTCATATCTTTTCGATTGATAAAGCTTATCGGAATATAAGCAGCCTCCCCATGTATTATGGTTTGCATTAATAGATCCACGCAATGTGATAATCACTTTCTTAGCACGTGGAAAGCGTTTCTTCAACTGAGTGCATACCGACTCAAATTCTGCGGCATCCACATCTCCTGCGGTATGTGCTACGTCAAAACCTTCGGGCTTGATACCGAAAACCTTTTCAGCATCTTCCTCATTGCCTAAAATGATATCACAACCTTCAACCAAGGCCGGCATAATATCAGAAGCTGTTTTGCCATATTTCCAGAGATTTTTTCTGTAGTTGAGGTCTGTAGAAACAGTAATACCTTTCTTGTTTGCTATTTTGATGGCTTCCAAGCACGCATCTGCCGCTCCTTGCGATAGAGCCGGTGTAATACCTGTCCAGTGAAACCATTGGGCATCTTTAAATACTTCTTCCCAGTCTACCATTCCGGGCTTTATGTCTGCCATCGCAGAATTTGCCCTGTCGTAGATAACTTTCGAAGCACGGGCTACTGCGCCAGTCTCCAGATAATAAATGCCTACACGGTCACCACCTCGTATAATATTCTGAACACCTACATTGTACTTTCTCAGATCAGAGATGCACCATTCTGCTATATCATTCTCAGGTAAGCGGGTTACATAGTCGGTAGAAATACCATAGTTGGATAGAGATACGGCTACGTTGGCCTCTCCGCCTCCAAATGTAGCATTCAGGTTTGTAGACTGTATAAATCTTTGATATCCGGGAGTACTAAGGCGTAGCATGATTTCCCCGAATGTTACTACTTTCTTCATTGTTTTGAATCTAATAATATTCTAGCGTTTAGTTATATTTAATTATCAATGGATGTTTTAAACCTTCCGAAAAGGTTTGGATATATCGCTCAAAATCACTCAACATAGGGAACCCAAATTCAGACCAACCATAACCTGTATAATATGTTACCGGAATGTTGGGTTGTTGGGCTGTAACTCCCAGAACATGAGTTTGTCTTTCTTTTTTGTTTGTTACAGGATTAATTATCTCATACGTGTCTATCTTGCTTTCTGTCATACCTTGAAGAAAAACAAGTCCTAGATATACGCCGGACGTTTTGGGCGTTGTTGGTTCTGCGTAAATAATATAGTTCTTGTCTAAAGAGCTGACAATTGAATCTCCCTTCTCTCGTTTAACAAAGCCGGCAGCTACAGGCATTGTTTCTTTTATGGTGTATGCCTGAATAACTTTTGATAATTGAGAGCCTGCATCTAACGAGATTGTTCTGCTTTCGGCTACAGATTGTCCGTTTATATTCAGATTATTATAAGTCAGTTTGAACGTTGTGCGCAATGGACCATTATCAAGGAGTTCTTCTGATACAAAGTTTTGGTTCAACCAAAGTTTGCTGTCTACATACGGAGACATAGCACCTGCCCCAAGGCTATAGCCTGCCTTATAATCATTGAGTCCTTCGCTCGGATCTTCTTGATAGGATATTGTTCCCGAAGCATCCTCTTTATACCATTTGTCTATGATAAGATTATTTGTGCGTTTGTACCAGATATTTATACCGTTCCCGGGACTATCTGTTTCAATACCGGCAGGACCATACATACGAAATGCCACACGATCGTTTTCCCAAACGAAGCCATCTTTATGTCCGGAAAGAAGCCGTCCGAATGTTTTAGGTGTAAAGTGTTGAATCTCTCCCGTTTCTATTATGAATGACTTTGACTCGTTTGCTTTTAATTGTGGTTGAAAAATAATCTTACGGTCGTATGTCACTTGCGAAGGTATAATTTCACCTTCGGTCGTTTTAATAATATAAACCAGACTGTCTGATACCACAATCCTATCCTTGATGCTATCGATGGGTATTTCTACTAATTCTGTCATCCGATCAAAATCTGTCGGGTTTTCGATCGAAATTATAACATCCTTCTCGGAACAAGCTAATAAGAATATCGTAGATAATATTATTAAATATAATTTCTTCATTTCTATTGATTTTTTGAGTTTACAATTCTGCTTAAGGTTTAATATAACTTGTCAGTAGAGAAAGTGCCCATATCGCCATCAGTCCGATTTTATATTTTAAGATTGATCTTTAGAACTTAAAGAAGTTTTTAGCATTGTAATATGATACGTCCTCAACCAATTTGCCCAGAAACGGTAATTCGGAATAGGGGAGTAACCCTTGTTCAACATCTGTTCCGATGAGGTTGCATAGTATACGACGGAAATACTCGTGACGAGGGTACGACAAAAAGCTTCGGGAGTCTGTTAGCATGCCCACAAAGCGGCTCACTAGTCCAAGATTTGATAGAGAATTTATTTGAGCTTCCATCCCCGCTTTTTGGTCGAGGAACCACCAGCCCGATCCGAACTGTATTTTTCCTGCAACAGAACCATCCTGAAAATTGCCAATCATGGTTGCAATCATATCATTATCGCGTGGATTCAGGTTATATATGATTGTTTTAGTCAATTTGTTGTCAACGTCCAGTCTGTCAAGAAACTTTGACAATGATTTAGCTACTGTAAAATCACCGATCGAGTCGAAGCCTGTATCTGCCCCCACTTGCTTAAACAGGCGAGTATTATTGTTTCGGATGACACCATAATGAAACTGCTGAGTCCAGCCTTTTTCCCAATCCATGATTGCCCCTTCTACGAGTATGGCAGATTTGAATTTGATGATCTCTTCTCGTGACAGCTCTTTGCCTCCATATACCTTGTTGAAAATGGTGTCTATTTCACTCTGAGTATAATCTTCTGCATAAAACTCTTCCATACCGTGATCGGAGAGCTTGCAGCCTACACCGGCAAAGAAGTCGTGACGTTTGCGGAGGGCAGTAATCAGGTCAGTAAAGTTACTGATTGATATGCCCGAAACTTCAGATAGCTTCTCTACATAGGTGCGAAATACATGAGGTACTTCTACCGCCATTACTTTATCGGGACGCCAAGTAGGGAGTACTTTTATAGAGAAGCCCTCATTCTTTAGGGCTACATGATACTCCAATGAATCTACAGGATCATCTGTTGTGCATACAGCCTCAACGTTGTAATGCTTCATCAATCCTCGAGCTGAGAATTCGGGCGTGCGAAGTTTTGCTGTGCACTCATCATATATCTCTTTTGCTGTCTCAGGTTTTAATAACTTGGTAACCCCAAAGGCGGTTTTTAATTCCAAATGCGTCCAGTGATATAGCGGGTTACGCATGGTGTAGGGCACTGTTTCTGCCCATTTCTCAAACTTTTCCCAATCGCTGGTATCTTTTCCTGTACAAAACCTTTCGCTAATGCCATTTGTACGCATTGCACGCCATTTATAGTGATCCCCACTCAACCAGATCTCTCCCAGATTGTCGAATTGATAATCTTCTGCAATCATTTTAGGATCGAGGTGACAATGGTAGTCTATAATAGGCAATGATTTAGCATGCTCGTGATATAACTGCTGAGCTGTTTCATTTTGCAATACAAAATTGTCATCTAGAAAGTGTTTCATGAGCTTTATGGTTTTATTTTCTTGAATCAGGTTTGCCAGTTAACTTCATTTATTAATTGTGTGCGCACACACAAATTATTGCAAATATAACTATTAATGATAACTAATCAATATGTGTGCGCACACATATTTTGTGCTGTGTAGAGTAAATAGCAATATAATAGATTGTTATAAAGTTTTTGATGGCTGAAAAATGTTTTAAAACATTTATATCGCGCCCCTCCGTAGAATATGGTGTACGTAAAATATCAGATGTTTATTCGAATAATTCAGGATACTTCTCTTTGGATATGCAATGAGTTTGATTTTTGATCTCTTCGTCTAAAATTGATTTCCAACCCAGCTTATCAAATTCTACTTCAAGAGCAAGACATACTTCGAAGTCTTTTTCTGAGACTTTATATGTTTGTTCGTCTTTATTACCTGATACCGAAATTTCGAAACGGTTGTTCATTACCCACACATGCGCTTTGTATCCGTATATCTCTACGTATTGAGGCTGTTCGAAATCACAGAAGTGAGGTATTACTATTCTAAGTTTGTCCAGATCATCGATAGAATACGATTCTAACGGATCGAAAGCAATTGCTCCTTCCGGCAAGGTATTTAAGGTTACTCCTATCTGCGAAAGTTTAGCAATTAAGTCTTCTCTGTTGTCATATTGGAAGTAAACACAGAACGAATCACCCTCACAGTTGTGTCCTCCACGCGAACGCATGTAATGGAAAAACTGCAATTGGCGGCACCAGCGAATTATTTCTTCTTTTGTATTGTTCTGAAAAAGCCTTTCTTCCGATATCTTGTCTATATTCATCAATATGTCGTTAATTAGGTTCTAAGATATTATATTTTTTGTTATCAGGAAAGAATTCATAGTATCTGCTTTACATTCTTTAATTTCTCAAAAGAATTTATTCTATGAAGCTTTTGATTATTTTTGTCTCTATATAAATAAGAAGTTAGAAGAGATAAATGCCTTTATTGAATTAAAATGCTCGGATGTTCCTCTCGTATATGATAGCAAGAGACTATACTTAATAATAAAATAGGCTGATTTGAGAAAATTGGTCGGTTTTGGTATTGCTTGCTAATGAGAAAGATACAATCATAAAAGGTTGCTTAATTCTAATTAAATGCATTTTAATAAATATTTAATACAGAACTAACATTTATTCTTCTGCTTTTTTAAGTACTCCTCTTTTACTTTGACGAACGTTAACGACTAATCATATTTTTATAACCTTAAAAATCTCCTTTTAGTATGTTCTTATTAAACACCTCCTGACTGAGCCTTAAAATTGTAATGAAAATTGTTTAACCGTTTTTTTGAAAAACAATAAATAGATTATGAAAAAATATCAAGAAAAATCAATTCCGAAAGAAAGATTCAGGAACTTGCATACACGGTTTCTATTTCTTCTCTTATTTATGTTTATGTCGCTTTTGGCATATTCACAAACCCAGATAACAAAGGGTACTGTATATGATTCATCAAATGATCCGATCATAGGAGCATCCGTTACCATCAAAGGTACTACAAAAGCAACAATGACTGATGTTGACGGCAAGTTTAGTATCGAAACTTCCCGAAATGATGTACTAATTGTATCATATATAGGATTCAGTAAGAAAGAAGTACCTGTAAATAATCAGAATAATCTGTCTATAATACTGGAAGAAAATCGTCAGGTTTTAGATGAGGTTGTAGTGGTGGGTTACGGAACTCAAAAAAAGACTACCCTCACAGGTGCTGTTTCTGCAATAAATAATAAAGAAATAAGCACAACAAAAAATGAGAGCTTAGTGAACATGATGACCGGGAAGATTCCCGGGGTAAGGGTTGTTCAGAGAAGTTCCGAGCCCGGTAGCTTTAATAACCGGTTCGATATCCGAGGATTAGGAAATCCTTTGGTCGTAATAGATGGTGTGCCGCGCGACGACTTTGCCCGAATGGACCCGAACGAAATAGAGAGTATATCGGTACTTAAAGATGCGTCTGCCGCTATTTATGGTGTACGTGCAGCTAACGGTGTAATCCTGATCACTACAAGAAAAGGAAACTCGGAAGGCAGTAAGTTTGATATAACATATTCGGCTAACTTCGGATTCCAGCAACCTATTGGTTTTCCTAACAGTACCGATGCAATTCAATATATGACATTGAAGAACGAGGCATCAAGAAGAAATTTCAACAATAACTATGTTAACCCTGTACCACTTCCGTACGGAGAGAGTGAGTTTGAAGCTTTCAATAATGGTACTCGTGTTTCATCCGATTGGAGAGGTGCTGTTATGAGAGATATAACTCCTCAGTCGCAACACTCGTTGAATATGGCGGGATCTTCTAAAAATATATCATACTTCTTTAATCTTGGATATATGAAACAAGATGGTATAACCAAGACTAAATATCCGAATTATGATAAGTGGAATGTAAGAGCCAATGTTGATGCTAAGATTACAAGCTTTTTGAGAAGTGAATTCAGGGTAGCGGGTATGATGGACGAACGCAACGATATCAATGGCGGTTCTTGGAACCTGATTAAGAATACATGGTTGGCAAAATCGACAGAATCGATGTATGCCAATAACAATCCATTGTATCCTACAGCCGAAACAGACGAAAACCCGTTGTTATTGATGGACCCTAACAAGTCGGGATACTTTAATAATAAAGGACGTTCTTTTCAGTCGTCTTTGGCATTGATCTTTGATGTACCCGGAGTGAAAGGTCTTTCGGCAAAAGCAATGTATAGCTACGACTATAAAGATAATGACTGGAAGAATTATGTGAGAACATACTCACTTTACAAATATGATACAGGAAATGATACATATAATGAGTATGTGAAAAATACACCGTCTAAAGTTGCACGCGGATTTGGTAAAAATATTTCAAATTTGATGCAGCTGTCTTTGAATTATGACCGTACATTCTTCGAAAAACACAATGTGAAGGCGTTGTTCCTTTATGAAGAAAGTGGTAATGAAGGAGACAACTTCAATGCACAACGTAATCTTTCCTTAGAGGTTTTACACCTGTTTGCGGGTGATGCAGACGGTCAGGTTGCAGGTATGGATGCAGGAGGACTTTATGATCAGCAGCGAAAAAGTTTCGTAGGTCGTGTCAACTATGATTATGCGTCAAAATATTTGCTCGAATTCAGCTTCAGACGTGACGGCTCATCCAAATTTAGTTCAAATGGTCGTTGGGGATGGTTCCCATCTGCGTCTGCCGGTTGGAGAATTTCGGAAGAAAAGTTTGTGAAGGAGTTTGAGCCACTATCATTTATTAATAATCTGAAGATCAGATCCAGCTATGGTGAAATGGGTGATGACGGAGCATTAAACTATCAATTCCTTACCGGATATGATTATCCTTCGGGAGGTGCTGTATTTGGAGGTGAATTTATTAATGGTATCGGATTCCGTGGTATAGCCAATACATACCTTACATGGTACACCTCTAAGACATTTAATATTGGAGTAGATATTGACCTATGGGATGGTTTACTTGGTTTCCAATATGACTATTTTATCAGAAAAAGAGAAGGGCTGTTTACAGACCGTCTACTTTCACTACCGGGAACTTATGGAGCTAAACTTCCTCAGGAGAACCTGAATAGTGATAAAACAATGGGATATGAAGTTGTTTTGACTCACAGAAATAAAGTTAGTGATTTTGTTTATAATGTGTCTGCAAACATGTCGCTTACTCGTACCAAAAACGACTATTTCGAACAAGGACGAGCAGGTAACTCATACGAACATTGGAAAGGCAATTACAACAATCGTTACAAAAACATCTGGTGGGGACAAACCTATGGCGGACAATTTACCTCTTACGACCAGATCCTTAATTATGACGTCAATGCAGGCGGAGGAAACCATGCTACATTGCCGGGAGATTATTACTATAAAGATCTGAATGGAGACGGTGTTATTGATGGTTGGGACGAAACTCCTATTGCCACAAGAGAATTGCCTTATATAAATTATGGTATTACTCTGGCTGCTGAATATAAAGGGATAGACATAAATATGCTATTTCAGGGAACAGCTAAGTCGTGGACAAGATATTACGAAATGTTAAATGTGCCATTAGCGTTTGATAAGAACACCTTAGATTTCTTTATGGATCGTTGGCATCCGACAGATCCTAATGCCGATGTTTATGATCCGAATACGGAATGGACTTCAGGATTCTTCCCGATGACAGGTAACGGTTCTGCATGGGGCGAAGGTACAAGAGCAGTTCAGAATGCTGCATATTTGCGTCTGAAGTCTATAGAGCTTGGCTATACATTGCCTAAAAAACTGACAACAAAGGTTGGGGTAAGCAATGCCCGCATCTATGTAAATGCTTATAACCTGTTTACTCTTACAGGCTTGAAATATATCGATCCAGAGCATCCGGGCGGAGGAGCAGATGCTAATGATAAACCCGAAAATGACTTATATGGCTATATGTATCCATTAACTCGTACATATAATGTCGGCTTTAGTCTTACTTTTTAAAGATATACTATTATGAAAAAATTAAAATATTTATTATTGGCTTTGGTTGTTGGAGGATTCTTTGCTTGTAACGATCTCGAAGTTGATCCCCCTAATATATTGACTGATAAAGATATCTTCAACTCAGAATCGGGTGTAACAGCCTACTTGACACGTTTGTATAGTGAGTTGCCCATTGAGGACTTCAAATATAACAGAACAGAAGGCTTTAATAAGTTTACAGCTTTCTGGGGATTAGGAGCAAATACAGGAGAATGGCTTCAGGCAAATGATTTCAGACAGTGGGATATAAACGGAAATGGTTTTGGTTACTGGCCTTATTCAGATATTCGTAATGCAAATTATTTTCTTAAATACTTGGGAGAATATGCTTCAAAGTATACCGAAGAGCAAGTGAATGCATGGTTGGCTGAGGCTCGTTTTTGTCGAGCATACTATTACTTTGGAATGGTAAAACGCTATGGTGGAGTGCCTATCGTAAAAGAATTGCAATCATATCCTGAACAAACCATTGAGGAACTGAGAGTTCCGAGAGATAAGGAAGAAGCTGTCTATGATTTTATTAGCGAAGACTTGCAATGGGCTGTCGATCACTTACCCGAGAGAAGCGTATCCGGCAGAGCTAATAAATATGTTGCAGCTGCATTGAAATCCAGAGCCATGTTGTTTGCGGGTTCTATCGCCAAATATGGCAAAGATTACTTTGTAGGAACTCCTGCTCACGATGCCGGATTGGTTGGTATACCTGAAGGTAGAGCTACAGATTATTTCAAACAGAGCTATGATGCCGCTAAGTTGCTTGAAGGTCATTATGATCTGTATCAAAAAAATCCTGATCTGGTGCAAAACTATGTAGATGTATTCTTAGATACGAATAGCCCCGAAAACGTGTTTATAAAAGACTTCGTTTATATGGACAACGTAGAGGGATCTCGTCATAGTTGGGATGCATTTGCTTCTCCACGGTCTAGCTCGAGTAGCTATGCGGGTGCTCTTTGCCCTACATTAGATGTTGTTGAAATGCTTGGAGAAGTAAAGGTAAACGACACGCAAGGCAATCCTATAAAATTCAATGCAAGAGAAGATCTGTTGACTACTTTGGCTCCACGTCAGAGAGCAATAGCCCTCTTCCCGGGAGAAGTTTTCAGAGGAAAAGTAGTTGATGTGCAGGCAGGACTCTATGAGAATTATAGTCTTACAGCAGAGCCGATAAGAACCAATGATATCTATGCGAAATATAAAGCGACCAATGGTAAAGAGTACAACATTATAGGTTATGATGGTATTGGTACAGCTGCATCGCCATCCAGTCCTACTGGTTTGCACATGAGGAAGTACAACAATTATAAAGTAAGTGTTGCCGAAGCAAATCTTTGGAAATCTACCCAAGCGTGGATTGATATTCGATATGCAGAGGTACTCCTTAATAGGGCAGAAGCTGCATTTGAGTTAGGAACAGGCGAAATGAAAGCAGATGCTTTGACTCAGATCAATAAGATAAGAAATAGAGGTGGCGACAACTCGTTAAACCTTTCTGAATTGACAATAGATAAAATCAGAACAGAGCGTCAATGTGAATTAGCCTTCGAAAACCAGACTTGGTGGGATTTGCGTCGTTGGAGAATCGGTGAACAAATAAGAGAGAAACGCTACCATGCCCTTTATCCATATTATATCATCAATGAGAATAAATGGATATTTAAGAAGGCGGAAGAGCCTCATCGTACAGGGTACACATTCAATATAATACAATATTACGAACCTATACCTGGTGGTGAAATAGGTAAGAACCCTAATCTATTACCTAATAATCCACTATATTAAAAATCAGGAGTTATGAAAAAGATATTTAAATATTTATTCTTCATCACAATCGCATTCACTGTTACATCTTGTATGACAGATATTGATGATTTTGATTCACCGAAAGAAACGCTTAAAGGGACTGTTTATGACAAATTTACAGGAAAACCGATGATGACCGAAACAGGGCATATGCGTATCAAGCTCGAAGAATTGAGCTGGAGTGATACTCCAACCCCTCAATATTTTGGGAATAAGCAGGATGGAACATATTTCAATTCCATGATTTTCAAAGGACACTACAGAGTCACTTTAGAAAATGGACCTTTTGTTCCCATCGATCCGGTAGAAATAGATATCAAAGGTACAGTAACTCAAGATTTCACTGTTGAACCATATTTACATCTCGAAATAACAGATATCATTCAGAACGGAACTTCTGCTACTGTCAAGTTCAAGATTTCGAGTGAGGTGGATATGTATCAGGTTACCGATGCGAAGGTTTTTGTAAACAATACATCCTTTGTGGGTAATGGTGCATACATAAGCGATTACGGCCGAAACGAACTAGACCTGAAAGGTATGACTAATGCTACGATCTATGCAACCGAGCATTCTATGACTATCGACGGGCTTAAGTCGGGGCGCAAATTCTACCTCAGAGCCGGCGCACGTGTTGCAGATCCTATCGTAAAGGGATATAATTATTCTGAGATTAAAGAAATAACAATACCATAATGATTATAAGAGGCTGTCATGAGAAGTTCAAAAATCACTTCTCAGGCAGCCTTAAAAAAATAGAAAAAGTTATAGATGGGAGTCGATGTATATAATGATGTAGATTTAGGTAAAAAAGGTTGAAGTAACAACGGTACAGAAGTATACAAAATATATTTTCTCTGTATCGTTGTTTTAATCAAATAAATAGACCGAAGCTGAAGAAACTCTAATACTCTCTGTTTATAAAACTATTTAACAAATAATTCAACATTATAAAGCATGATATTTTTTAGAAAACGTTATGGTAAACTGCTGTTTATCATGTGGCTTGTACTTGTTAGTCATATCCCATTATGTGCACAGCAAGAGCAATTATTCAGAGACGAAAGAGCTCCTATGCACGATCGTATCATAGACTTATTGTCAAAACTAACGATAGAAGAAAAAATAAGCCTTCTTACCGCCACTTCGCCCGGCATTCCGCGTTTAGAAATTCCTAAATACTATCATGGAAATGAGGCTCTGCATGGAGTGGTACGCCCCGGACGGTTCACCGTATTTCCGCAAGCTATAGGACTTGCCAGCATGTGGAATCCAGAGTTGCATTATCAGATAGCAACAGCCATTTCTGACGAAGCACGTGCGAGATGGAATCAACTGGAGCAGGGTAGGCTTCAAAAAGAACGCTTCACCGACCTTCTTACATTTTGGTCTCCTACCGTGAATATGGCTCGTGACCCACGTTGGGGGCGTACTCCCGAAACCTATGGAGAAGATCCTTATTTGTCGGGCATTTTAGGTACTGCATTTGTAAAAGGCCTGCAGGGAGACGATCCTACTTATCTTAAAATAGTAGCTACTCCAAAACATTTTGCTGCAAACAATGAAGAACATAATCGTTTTACGGCGAATCCTCAGATATCGGAAAGGCAATTGAGGGAATATTATCTTCCTGCCTTCGAAATGTGTGTAAGAGAAGGGAAGTCAGCCTCCATCATGTCGGCTTACAATGCCATTAATGATGTTCCGTGTACGGCAAACCCTTGGTTGTTGACCAAAGTCTTAAGGAATGATTGGGGATTTAACGGATATGTTGTTTCAGACTGTGGAGGTCCAAGCCTTCTGGTTTCGGCGATGAAATATGTGAAGACAAAAGAAGCGGCAGCAACACTTTCAATCAAAGCCGGACTTGATCTCGAGTGTGGCGATGATGTATATATGCAACCTCTTTTGAATGCATACAATCAGTATATGGTTTCGCAAGCTGACATCGATTCTGCTGCATACAGAGTGCTGCGGACACGGATGAAATTAGGATTATTTGATGATCCTGATCATAACCCGTACAGCAAAATATCGCCTTCGGTGATAGGGTCAGAAAAACACAAAGAACTGGCTCTCGAATCGGCACGTCAGAGTATTGTCTTGTTGAAAAACAAAGACAAGGCATTACCGTTAAACCCTAAAAAGATAAAATCAATAGCAGTTGTAGGTATAAATGCCGGTAACAGTGAGTTCGGAGATTACAGCGGTATTCCCGCCAATGCCCCCATTTCTATATTGCAAGGAATAAAAGATCAGGTAGGGAAGGATGTGAAAGTCGTATATGCACCATGGAAATCTGCTGCCGATGGAAAAGAAATGATATCTGCGTCTTATTTTCCACAAGGATTGAAATCGGAATATTTTACAAATATGGAACTATCGGGTACACCGAAAGTGCGTACCGAGGAGTGGGTAAACTTTGAGCCTGCTAATCAGGCTCCCGATCCCTTTATTCCGCCTTTTCCATTATCTATCCGTTGGACAGGGAAACTCAAACCCACCGTGTCGGGAAATTATACGTTGTACTATACTGCCGATGATGGCTCTCGTCTTTTCATCAATGGCGAAAAACTCATAGATGCTTGGCAAGAAAGGAGCATTGCTACAGATTCGGTTACTTACTATTTTGAAGCAGGGAAGGAGTATGATCTTAGAGCCGAATATTTTAATAATCGGGATAATTCTGTTGCTAAGCTTTACTGGAAAATACCAACTATAGGAACACAACAGCGACTTGATATGTATGGCGAAGCGGGTAAAGCTGTTCGTGAGTGCGAGCAGGTAGTTGCTGTATTAGGTGTCAATAAAACGATAGAGAGAGAAGGACAAGACCGATACGATATACACTTGCCTGCTGATCAGATGGAATTTATACAGGAAATCTATAAAGTGAATCCAAATATTACGGTTGTGTTGGTTGCGGGAAGTTCTCTTGCAATCAATTGGATGGAAGACAAAATTCCGGCGATTGTTAATGCTTGGTATCCCGGTGAACAGGGAGGAAAGGCTGTAGCCGAGGTATTATTTGGTTGTTATAATCCTGCCGGAAGACTACCTCTTACATATTATAGCAGCTTGAATGAAGTTCCTGCTTTTGATGATTATGATGTAACCAAAGGACGAGGCTATCAGTACTTCAAAGGGAAACCCTTATATCCTTTCGGATATGGTCTAAGTTATACATCTTTCGTATATAAGAATCTTAGACTGACCGAAAATAACGAATTCATAAATCTGGTTTTCGACCTGAAGAATGCCGGTAAGATGGATGGAGATGAAGTTTCGCAGGTATATGTAAAGTTACCCGAAACAGGAGTAATAATGCCTATTAAAGAATTGAAAGGTTTTAAAAGAAGCTTTATAAAGAAAGGAGAAACGAAGAGAATTGAAATTGAAATCAAAAAAGAACAGTTGAGATATTGGAATGAAGAGTTGGGGAAATTTGTAGTTCCTGAAGGAGTATATGAATTTATGGTTGGAGCGTCTTCTTCCGATATCAGGTTATCTGAAAAGTATAATCTAATGCCAGCGAAATAGATTTCAGTAGCTTCTTTTCATCTTCAGAAAGCACTGATTTCTTAGAAAAACTGTTGAAGAGCTTATTGTCGTAAACAATTAAAGTGGTCGGCTCGAAACGTAACCGTTAGAGCCGTCTACACGCTCTTTATATGCCTATATAATCTAATTTTTTATCAAAAACATTATCAATCATGGAAAATTCTTCACATTACAGAGTGTTTACAAGACAATCTCTTGTTTGGATTATACTCTTTATTCTTGGAGTGTATAGTCCATTGTACGGACAATCGTGGAAGGCCTCGGGATCGGATCAGTATCCTAAATTAGAAACCTTTGTTTCCGCCTTATCGGCTACCGATAGGGGCATTGTGGGCGACGGAGTCACCGATAATACAGCTGCGATACAAACAGCTTTAAACGACATAGCAACATGGGGTGGAGGCGCTCTTTATCTGCCCGATGGCAAATATGTAATCAATGGTGGACTGATAATTCCTAAAGGAGTTATTCTCCGTGGCGATTGGAAAAAACCTGTGAAAGGAGAGCCGATAGGTGGTACGATCCTTATGGGATTTGCCGGTAGGGGCGATGTGAATGGCTCGCCTTTGCTCACTCTCGAATCTGCATCGGCTGTTATGGATATCGCTATTTGGTATCCCGAACAGAACCCCGATAATATAGTTGCATATCCCCCATCTATTTTGTTCGGAAAACCCGGCTATTGGGGTAATGACTTTGCGAATGCAAAGAACGTGACATTTGTAAATTCATATATCGGGCTCATGTATTCGAGAACAAATACAGGCGGCTGCCCTATTGTAAATGGAATGTATGGAACACCGCTTTCGGTAGGTGTAGAAATAGATAATATAGGTGATGTAGGGCGAATCGAGAATATCGATTTTTCACCAAGTTATTGGGCTTCATCAGGGTTGACAGGTTCTCCTGCTGCCGGAAGTACTTTTGCCAACTGGATATACGAGCATGGAACAGGAATTGTTATGCGCAGGAACGACTGGTCGTATACGACATATGTGAATGTAGAAAAATACAATAAAGGAATATTATTGGGCTATTCAATGTCGGCAGGTAGCGAAGGTTTTACCCCAAACGGGCATTATTATGATTTGACGTTTAAGGATTGTAAGACAGCAGTCTATGCAGAAGCTGTGAATGATGTAGGGCTCTTGTGTTCTAACCTGAAAATACAGAATTGTGAAACCGGATTTTCTTTCAGACCGAATACAGGCGGAGTATTTCAGATACAAGCTTCTCAGATTGAAGCTATCTCCGAGGCTATTTCAGTGGATAAATCATCGGGTACAAAAATTTTGTTGAATCAGTCGTTAGTAAGCAAAGGTGCAATCAACATCGGCGGAGGTTCGCTTGTTGCCAACAATAATGACTTCAACAATGATAAGCCCCAGATAACTATTGGCATTGCTGCGAGGTCTATTTTAAATGGAAATCGTTTCTCGAAAGGGGTTGATATCAAGAATAAATCTATTCTCGAAAATGTAATAGATCATACTCCTGTTTCTATGGCACAAGTACCAAGCTTTGAGAAAATACAGGATCAGAGCAGAAAGCCATCGAGAGAAGTGCTTTACAATGCTGCGGGTGCACCATACAATGCTATAGGCAATGGGACAACCGATAATACGAATGCCATACAAACAGCCTTGAATCAGGCCGGAACTGATGGGGGAGGGATTGTTTTTCTTCCTCCGGGTAAGTATAAAGTCTTGGGACACCTGACAATTCCTTCGGGGGTAGAACTAAGAGGTGCGTCTGATATTCCTTCTTCTCCACTTGGCAAAGGTAGTATTATAGAAGTTTATGCAGACAAAGGCAGTCCGAACGGAACCCCATTTATTAAGTTGTCTTCAAATAGCGGTATTCGTGCACTAGCGTTTAATTATCCCGAACAGGATGCGCGATTGCTACCTAATATGCCATCATATCCTTACTGTATACAGGCTACAGGAGCTAATGCCTATGTTATAAATATAGGGGTAAGAGCTACAGATAAATTTCTTGACTTGTTTACTTACAAATGTGATAATCATTTTGTCGACTATGTCATGGGACATGTATTTACATCGGGTGTAAAGGTAGGCGGCAATTCCAAAGACGGGATTGTACAAAATGTGCATGTGAATGTAAACGCTTATGCCTACGGTGGCGAATCGAAATGGGGAAGCTGGCCAAATTCTCCTAATCCGAGTAGTGAAGGAAATCTCATAGACGCTTCTTACGTGCATGGAACAAATCATCTTCAGTTCTTAGAAGTAGGTTCGTGTGAAAACTTACGCTTATATAACGACTTTATCTTTGGAGGACATAATGGCTTTATCTTGAATAACAATGCTAAAGGCTCATCTTTAGGATTGGGTATAGACGGAAGCATAAGTGCATTCAAAGTAGTTGGAAGCGGAATCGAGTCTTTTGACCTGATCAATACCCAGATCGTTGCTTTTGGCAGCGATAGCCGATATATTGAAACAAGCCCGAACTTTACAGGGAAGGTTACTTTCTTTAATTCAGACTATTGGGGAAATCCAACAAAAGGACTTGCATTGTCGGGAGGAAAGGTAGAAATGCAAACGGCGCACTTCCATCATCCCGGACAAACAGGATTGGCTTCATTAGCTTCCGGCTCAGAGTTGAGCCTTCAGGCTTCATCTGTTATGCCTGTCAACAACCTTTTGATAGCGGGAGGAGAAGCCGGATTGTCAGTCGTTTCGTCGATAACAAACTCTTCGGGAATTAATACTGCCAATGTGAAACTTTGGAAAAATAACCTTGCCCATTCTCCAAAGCTGTCAGGCGAAAATGTTTACGACCGTACAGGCTGGTCGGCTTCGGCATCGAATAATACAAATGGCGCAAGAAACGCATTGGATGGCAATCCTGCTACCCGATGGGATACTGAAGCAGTTCAAGCTCCGGGGCAATGGTTCTTGGTAGATATGAACGAAGAAAAAGATATTGATGCTATTATTCTTGATTATTCAGCCAGCTCGGGAGATTACCCTGTAGGTTATGAGATTCTCGTGTCAAGTGATGGGGCTTCGTGGAATAGCGTAGCTACAGGAAAAGGGAATAGCAACATGTTGTTTGTTATCTTAGACCAAACAGTAAAAGGACGATATATAAAAATAAACCAAACCGGATCGAAAGACTTATACTGGTCAATCCACGAATTTTATGTTTATAAGTCTGAAGAAGTAGCCGAGGAAGTTCCTCTGGATATGACAGGATGGATTGCTTCTGCATCGAATAATACGAATGCGGCTCAGAATGCAATAGATTATGATGATGAAACCCGATGGGATACAGAAGCTCTTCAAGCTCCGGGACAATGGTTTATGGTAGATATGAGAAAAGAACAGGAGTTTGATAAATTGGTGTTGGACTGTACCAAGAGCCCGAATGATTTTGCTGTTTCTTACGAAGTATATGTCTCTAATGACGGTACAACATGGGGAAGCCCTATACACACAGGTAATGGCAGCCCGAATAGCTTCATTATAAAGTTTGATGAACAGAAGGCTAGATATATCCGAATTGTTCAGACAGGAACTAACCCCGGAGCTTACTGGTCGATACATGAATTTAGGGTATATAATACAAATGCAACCACACCGATCTCCAACTCTCACAACTATGAGCATTACATCATGTACGGACAAAGCTTGTCTACAGGTCATGAATCGGATAAGCTGTCTACCGATAACCTTGATGGAAACTATATGATAGGAAGCCAAGTCTGGATAAATTATGGAAATCAGGCACTGAACACATTGAGCCCTTTAGTAGCCACCGAGCATGGTACAGCTTTGGGTGAGAGTCCGTTGCACGGAGCTGTCAATCATTTACGTAAGCAAGTTCCGTTAATACATGATGCTACGGGTAAAGAAAATCGTATTTTGGCAACATCGAGTGGAACAAGTGGAAAGAATATAGAAGAGCTTTCGAAAGAATACCAAGGCTCGGAAGTATTATATAATAATTATATCACAGCTCTGGAAAAGGCAAAAACGATTGTTGACAGAATCAACAGTACTATTTCTTGTCCGGCTATCATATTCATGCAAGGAGAATTCAATTATTACAACGAGTATGGTACAGGACTTGATGGACACGAGGGGACTGCATCGGGAGATAAAGCGACATATAAGAATTTGCTTATGACGCTAAAAAATAATATGCAAGCAGATGCTAAAGCACAGTACCAGCAGGCTGACAATCCGGTCTTCTATACCTATCAGGCAGGAGCTCAATATATAAAGGGTCGAAGCTTAGAAATAGGAATGGCGCAACTCGAAGCAGCGAATGCAAATAGTGATATTATCTGTGTTGGCCCCATCTATCCGATGACAGACGTTGGAGGGCACTTGGATGCAAATGGTTACCGTTGGTATGGCGAGATGATAGGAAAGGTGATATATAAAACAAAGGTTTTAGGTGAAACATTTACACCTCTGCAACCAATAGAAATCTCTCGTGTTGAAGGAAATCAAAAGCAAGTCCGCATAAAATACATTGCTCCGAAGCTTCCACTGGTACTTGATACCAAAACCTTGTTAGAAATGCCTAATTATGGATTTAACGTTTATCTGAACGATGTAGAACAAAGCATCCAAAACGTAGTGATAGACGGGTCGGAACAGGATTGTGTTCTAATCACTTGTGCCAATAATCTGGATGGAGCTATCGAGGTTACTTATGCAGGTGTAGATGCTACTTTGTCGGGACGCAACTTGCGAGGACATGGGAATCTGCGCGATAGCGATGACTATCAGGCATTCTTCAATTATGAACATAAAACATGGAACAACTCGCCTACTACAAGCGGAGAGCCTATGGATGCTTCAGGGAATGTTATTGAAGGGAAACATTATCCATTATATAATTTTAGTGTTGCTTTCTACTACAAGTTAGATGCAGACAAGGATAAATATATTGTTCCTAACCTGAGCGATATATATTCAGATACCGACATAAGTTTGCTGAAAGTAAATGGCGACGATTGGGATATTGAGAATACTTATGTCTTAGATTGTGGTTCCTCAGCGGATAAGATCGATGTGGACGTTATTCCTGCTACCGGAGCCACAGTAAGTGGAGGCAAGTCTTTCTCTATGGATGTGAAAAAGCCGGGTTTGTATGAGAAGGTTATTACAGTAACTGCCGCAGATGGTATAGCAAGCAAAAACTATACGCTGAAAGTAGAGGTGCCAATTCCTTTCAATAGTATAGTAGTACAGAAGTGGAACAATATCTTGGCTATTAATAATAATGCGGCTACAAATGGAGGTTACGTTTTCAAAGATTACCAATGGTTTAGAAATGGAGAAAAGATTGGAACCAAC
Organism: Dysgonomonas sp. UBA7630; assembly: GCF_002483985.1. Taxonomy (NCBI): domain Bacteria; kingdom Pseudomonadati; phylum Bacteroidota; class Bacteroidia; order Bacteroidales; family Dysgonomonadaceae; genus Dysgonomonas; species Dysgonomonas sp. UBA7630. The sequence continues at coordinate 208,626 of NZ_DLIY01000003.1, read as the reverse complement.
AAACAATATTATTCTGCCGGAGGTAAAGAAACTGATATACTCGAAAAAGCTGCTTTATATTCTGTAAGGATGACCACCGCAGACGGGAAAAGTTTTTCTACCTGTCAGGGAAGTGCACTCCTTAAGAGTTCGTCAACAAAAGTATATCCTAATCCGGTGAATGCTTTGGAAGTAATCAGTTTGGAAACAGATCTGGATGAGGATATGTTGAAAGGGGCAAAACTACAAGTATACACTATTGCGGGAAGTTTAGAAAAATCAATTCCTGTGGTAGGTAAAGTAACACCGTTTACACTATCCAAAGCAGGAACATTTATAGTAAAACTTCGAACAAAGAGTGGCTTTGAAGAAGAGTTTAAGATAATAGCAAAATAAGTATAATGTATGAAAATCAAGAAAATTACAGTTCTGTTGGCTATGGCATTACTTATCAGTTCTGCCATACGCTCGCAGGATAACAAGCATGAAATGTTTTTCTCTGCAACGGGAGGAATATCTTCATTGAAATATAAAATAAATGAAGGAGATAATAAGCTGGCGTTTGGTTCTTCTGTTGGGGTGGGTTACAATTACTTTCTCTCAGAAAACTGGGCCTTGAATACCGGGCTCGAATTATCTTTTATGAGCTCGAAAGGACTTATGGATAATATCTCTGATGAGTATAATGCTATAGATGCCAATAACGATGAATTTCGATTTGCATATTCCATTCATTCGGTTGAAGAGAAGCAGAATGCTACATTATTGAATATACCTCTTATGGTTCAATTCCAACAATCTGTATCGAAAGGTTTTTATGCTGCCGTTGGAGGGAAAATAGGAATACCGGTAAGTGGAAAATATACGACTAGTCTTTCTGATTTGTCTACTACTGCTTATTATGCCGATATTGATCTTCTTATCGATAAAGATAATGAAGTAAATGGTATAGGACATTTTGCAGGGGCAGAGAAGAAAGCTGATTTGGATATGAAGCTGTCTTTTATGTTATCTGCCGAGGTTGGAAATAAATGGAGGCTTACCGATAAGCTAGCTCTTTATTCGGGAGTATACTGTGATTACGGACTTAACGATGTGCGGAAAAACAAAGAAAAGGGTTCTTTGTTGGGGTATAATAAGCAACATCCATCCGATTTCGAAGTAAATAGTATAACTACATCAAAGTATCTTAAAACAGAGGTTACAAAAGCCCTTACCGAAAAAATGCATCCAATATCTATTGGGGTGAAATTAAAGTTAGCATTTGCTTATTAATGTCCATAAATGTAAAGAGGCTGCCTGAAAATTACTTCTCAGGCAGCCTTTTCTTTATGATATTTCTATCCTTACACTAATTACTGCTGATGATCTGAGCCAGAGATACTTGATATTTTTCGCCTAACAGTGTTGCATACTCTTTGCAAAAGCTGTTATATGTACTTTTAGCAAGACTTTTTTTACCTTGTTTGTAATACACTCTGCATTTCGCAAAAAGCGCTTCCTCATTGAGTGTGTCAAATAAGAAAATCAGATTAGATGCCTTAAGAATAGCGTTGGCTTTTCCTGAATTAATTTCACGCAGAAGTATGCCCAATAAAAAGTCGATGGCAAAATCTGAATATGTGGCTTTAAAAGAGTCCAGCCATTCTTCTTGAGTGAAAGGTAAGAGCTGCCCATAACCTAATAGTTCCAATAGCTTGGACTCGGAATCCGTATCTTCCATTATTGCCTTTTGAGGTAGCCTCATGTATTTAAGTACCTCAAGATAATCGCAGATAGAGTTATCTTCAATGGCTATCTTCCAGAAGCTATTGTTGTTTTGTACTTGCACATTCCCAATCTTTTCTAGCACCTGATTCAGCCGGTTCATGGATACATTTCTGTTGTTTCTTGCCGATTTTTCATCTTTGTCGGGCCATATCAGGCTATCTATCACTTTACTGTTTATGCCGGGGCCATTTTCACTATTTAAGATTATAGCAAGTACCAGACTTTTTAGTGTTGGAGTGAAGAGATCTGTAATGTCTTTACCCTCAGAGTCCTTTACGTTGAAAAAACCGAGTAGGGAAATTGCCTGACGAGAACGATCGTAATATATTTCATCGTTATTTATCAGGGATTCATCTTCTGTAAGATCATCCGTTAATGAGAAAGCGGAATGAATAGATTTCTCTTTCTTCTTTCTCATTCTTATATAAATGGTGTATCCTACGACTAAGCATATCACAGCGAAAGCTGCTACAATATATATTGTTTTAGACTCATTTGACTCGGAGGTTTTAGCAGATTGTAATATTTGGCCAGACGCTATAGGCGGATATGCTATGCTATACAGATCGATTTCCGAATTGCCTCTTTTGTAATCCTTACAGAATAGAGCGTACAGTTTGTTTTCTTTTTCCGGCTTCATCAGAGTCGAAAAATTGTAATCAGCATTCAATTCCAAAGAGTCTATGTAGGCCAATTCCTCAATTACAGGTTTTTGTCTGGCCACCTTTAGCAATATTTGTTTTCCAAGAGCTTTTGATATAACCAAAAATGAATCCTCTTCCTTGTTATAGATCATATTTCCACATGGCAGAAAATGATTAGAATTATTATATTCCCAGCATAGAGATACTTTCATTGTTTTCAGGTCGATAGCATAAAGGTCGGCGGTAATGATAGAAGTCAATTCCTGTTTTCCGCTTTGGTTTCCTTCTCCTCCATAAATGTACAATGTATCGCCAACGATTGCCGATGCCGATGAATAGCGAGGGGAAATTACATTTAGTTGTTGGGTATTCCATTCACTGGTGGCGGGATTGATCACGGTCAAATCGTTTTTATATCGATAGAACCCATAGCCGCCGAATGTAATTATTGAGGAATTAGAATTCCACAAAGCCGATGTATGATGCCAATACGACGGTTCTAAAGCAGGTGCACGGTTGCTGCTCCATGTCTTATTTTCGAAAGAAAAAACAGATATAAACTTTTCCTCCAGATTATACGAAATCAGTTCATTCTTTTTAGGGTTAAAAACAACATGATTCGTATTTATATTGGCAGGCCTTCCAGATTTTACATATATAGTATCTTGCTGGTTGGTGATTACATTGTAAGAAATAATCTGTTTATTGTCAGGGATAAAATATATAATACCTCTTCCTGCATCAAATGCATACTGTATATATGTTTTATTGTTTGTAGATAATGAAAAATGCTTAGTCCAGTTGGCGTAAGAGTCTATTATCCAGTCGGGGCTCATTACTGTGGCTTGCGCTTGTTTCAGCTCATCATAGCATTCGGTCTTATTATGCTGCTTTAGAATCCAATGCCTGAATAATTTATCTCCATGCGATAGCTTAATATCCTTTATGATCATCGGCGGAACTTCTTCTGTTGAAAAACCTGTAAGGTTTGACTTCCCGAAACAGATAATGGCTTCCTTCCAATCTCCTTTCTTTAATGTCAAAGTTTTGGAAAAATCTTTATACTTTATTTTTAGTGATTGATCCTTATTTGATATCGTTATTGCTACGTGAAACCATTCGTTTAGTTTCAGATCAGTTAATATGGGTACAATCTCATCATTAATTACCATGATTGGAAAATTTCCGCTATTGCCCGAACTAAATCCGAGAGTTACTGAGGATTTCGATTCACTGATTATTTTTACAGTAGAGCCATATAATATAGATGTATTCTCATATTTCAAATCAAACTCCAGAGTCAATTCGTCTTTGATGTCGATATAGTTTCCGTTTTCCAAAAGCAATCCTGTCCGGTCTACTGCCAATGCCTCGTACGATTTAAATCTTAATCCGTACTCAGAATTATCTGATATGCAGGGTTGGACAATATTGAATAACAGGAGAAATAGGGCGAGTGTGTATTTCATGGAAGCTTTTATTTAAAAAGGTCTTTGTGTGAACAATACAACCAATAAGTAATATACAAAATTAATGATTTTTTTCATGATAAGTTATGAGAACTTTATAATAAGTGATTTAAAAAATAAAGGAATACGGGAGTTTCTATAGCTTTTATCTTTAAAGAGCATTTTAACTGAATTTTAATTCTTAATTAATAGGCGTGTTTATGTAAATTTAAGTATCTCCCTTTTTTTTTGTACTAAAGTAAAAAATATCATGAAATATGTCTTCATCTCTTCTCTCGGTTGGGGAGATGTATTCGCCTAACGAATTGTCGTAGCTAAGTGATATCGCAAAGGAACACGAAACAATTAATTAAATAAAATACCAAATGAATTTTAAAGGAATTTTTTTTGTGCTTGCCGCAATAATATTAATGCTGCCCTCGGGTAGAATATTGGCGCAAGCGCGAAAGCATGCGCCAACGACTGCATATCCCAGTTATAAAGGAATGATCATGGCTGGGTACCAAGGGTGGTTTCGGGCTCCAGCGGATGGAGTTATGTATCCCGACGAAAAACAAGTACGCATAGACATGTGGCCCGATGTGCGAGAATACGAGACAACATATCCTACGGGGCTTAAACTAGCCGATGGGTCTACTGCACGGTTTTTCAGTTCTACAGATAAGAGTACAGTTGATCTGCATTTCAAATGGATGCAGGAGTATGGAGTTGATGGTGTTTTTATGCAACGCTTCTTCAGTGCTGCTCAGTCTAAAGCACGGCAAGGCGGTCAAACGGCAGTTATCAAGAATGCATTTGAAGCAGCGTCTAAGTATCAACGTGCTATCGCTATCATGTACGATCTTTCGGGACTCAGCAAGTCGGGAGAAGACTGCTCAAGCCTCATAGAAGACTGGAAATACTTGGTTGACTCTATAAAGGTGACAAACCAGAAAGGAAATAAAACATATTTGTTTTTTAATGGTAAGCCGCTTGTTGCGATATGGGGTATCGGATTTCCCGACAGGCCTTATAATACTCGTGATATCGGTATTGATCGTTTTATCGATTTTCTCAAAAATGATCCTGAATATGGAGGCTGTAGTGTAATGCTTGGAGTTCCTACCTTCTGGCGCGAACTCAATGCAGACTGCCTTCCCGATCCTTACTTGCATACAATTATCCGCAAGGCAGATATTGTTCTTCCGTGGACTGTACAGCGTTTTTCTCCTCTACTGCACAATGATATGGATCGCTATCGTGACTTAATAATCGGAGATATAGAGTGGTGTAGACAAAACAAAATAGATTATGTGCCTTGTGTAACACCCGGTTTTAGCTGGCATAATCTCAGTAGGTTCGAGTTCCCTGATGATATTAAACCCTCCGGATCGATACCGCGTCAGGGCGGGCGTTTTTACTGGAAACAGATATCCACAGCTATTAATGCCGGAGCTAGTATGCTTTACGTAGCTATGTTTGATGAGGTAAACGAAGGCACAGCTATCTTTAAATGTACCGATAATCCTCCGGTAAGTGATATAGCCAAGTTTGTAGGTATGGACGGTATGCCATCCGACCACTATTTGTGGCTTACAGGAGAAGCAACAAAAATGATGCGTAAACAAAAACCATTGAGTATCAAAATGCCGAAACGAGAGTAATTAATATTCCTGAATAATACTTTATAGTGTATTATTATATTGATTTTATACGAAAAATAACTGAGATAATTTTATAAATTTAAAAGGTTAATGCTTCTGCAACCTGAATAAATGCCAAACAAAATAAAAATGAGAAAGTATTTTATACTAACTGTTCTGATTGCCCTTGCCATTAGTATCTATGCAACGGAAAGAATAAAATATCCTTACCCGTTCAACCCTATGCAGGGATTGGTAAATGATGTAGAAAAGCCATACAGACAAGAGTTATGCCTGAACGGTAAATGGGATTTTATGCCGATATATGGCGCGAAAGCGTCAGACTTTAAGAAGCCTGTGACTTTCAAAAAAGAAAACGTTGCTATAAAGATACCGTCACCATGGAATGTAAATCATNNGACGGACAGGGGGGAGACTTTACCGCTTATCCAAGTTATCCCAAAGAATGGGAAAAAGCCGAGATAGGATGGATGCGGAAGAATGTGTCTGTACCCTCAGATTGGAGTGGCAAACAGGTTATTCTTCATTTTGAAGCTGTGATGGGAAAAACCGAGGTGTATGTAAATGGGCAGAAAGTGGCTGAAAACTTTGAATTATTCCTGCCCTTCGAAGCTGATATAACATCTTTCATAAAGCCCGGACAAGAAAATGAAATACTTGTGGGTGTAGCCAAAGGCAGCTTGTTTGATAATCATGGAAAATATGGACGTAGAACCTACGTAGGAGGGTCTATGTGGGGTATCGAAATGACAGGGATATGGCAAGATGTATATATGTTTGCCTATAATCAGGTGTATGTAGAAGACTTATTTATTCAGCCTGATGTACAGAATAAAAAATTAAAAATAGAACTTGATATCAAAAACGCATCTTTGCAGAAGCGAACCGTAAACTTGGATGCTGAGGTGAAAAAATGGTACAATCTGGCTGGGCGTACAATTAATGAAAGTCCTGAACAGAAAGGAGAAGTTGCTGCTCAGGCATCATTGACTTTTCCAACAGAAAAGAAGGTTGTACTGCAACCCAATTCAACCACAAAAGTTACAATCGAAAAAGCTGTAAACGGAGAACTTGAATATTGGACACCCGAAACACCAAATCTTTACGGATTGGTCGTAAATGTGACCGAAAACAATAAAACAATAGATAAGAAGTATAACCGTTTTGGTTGGCGTCAGTTTACAATTTCAGGAGACCGATTGTTGCTGAATGGCAAACAGATATCCCTAAGGGGCGACTCATGGCATTTTATGGGAGTACCTCAGATGACACGCCGCTACCCTTGGGCATGGTTTAGTATGCTTAAAGATGTGAATGCAAACGCAGTTCGTTTACATGCTCAGCCTTTCCCTCGTTTTTATTTGGATGTTGCCGACGAAATGGGTATTTGCATATTGGATGAAACGGGTATCTGGTCGAGCGACGGAGGACCGAAGATAGATAGCGACGATTATTGGGAAAGCTGTGTAGAGCATATTCGCCGTCTTATAAAAAGAGATAAAAACCATGCATCGGTATTCGGTTGGAGTGTTTGTAACGAAACAGTTCCTGTAGCGGTACATGTATTTAAAGCACCCGAAGAGCTCATTCAAAAACAACTAGATGAGATAAACCGATGGGTAAAGGTGACCGCCGAACTAGACCCTACACGACCTTGGATATCGGGCGATGGAGAAACCGACCGACCAACCGATTTGCCTACTGTTATCGGGCACTACGGTGGTATGGGCGGTATGCGGAAATGGGCATCGGAAGGAAAACCGTGGGGGATAGGAGAGCAGAGTATGGCATATTACGGAACTCCTAAACAATCGTCAGAGTATAACGATAATAGATCTTACGAGAGTATGCTCGGTAGGATGGAGGGTGTAGCAATAGAAAGCTATGAGCTTATAAAAACTCAACGTGACCTGAATGCTTCGTATAGCAGTATATTCAATCTGGCATGGTATGGATTGCAGCCTCTTGAGTTGGGGATGAAAGACACAACACGTCCTCCTGTTGCAGATGATGGTATCTTCTTCGACTTTCACGAAGGCGGATATGGCATGCAGCCCGAGCGCTTAGGCCCATATATTACTACTCTCAATCCGGGATATGATATATCGCTACCGCTTTATAGAGAATGGCCTTTGCTAGATGCTGTGCGCAAGGCTAATGCAACGCCGATGCTACCGTATAGCGGAAAGATAGAAGATAAAAAAGAAATAGAAAAAGTAGTTCCAGCTGTCGATGCGATTGTATTATATGCCTCGGCGGACTCGAAACTAAAAGAAAATCTTGAAAATTTAGGATTGAAAATCCTCACTGATGCAAAGATCACAAATAAAACTTTGGTAATAATAGACGGAAATAATCCTCCGACAAACACCAAAGATCAACAGTTGAAAGTACAAAAGGCGATTGAAGCCGGAGCTAGAATTCTTGTAATGGGAGTAAATCCACAATCAAGAGATTTCATCAATGCTATCCTTCCTTATTCTGTATCGTTGGAAGACAGAAAAGCTACTTCATTTCTGAAAGAGGGGACACCTGTTTTGCTGCAAGGATTAAATCATGCTGATTTTTATTTCTCAGAGCTTATTCCACGAGGCAAAACGGCAATGCATTATGGTATGTCGGGAGATTTTGTAATGAAATCTGATGTATTATTGAGAGCATGCAATACCGATTGGCAACGTTGGAATTATCAGGCTGAGACATCGAAGACCGCAAATGTCTTCCGTAGCGAGCGAGAATCTAAAGGGGCCGATGTGGTAATAGCCTCTCTCAAACAAGGGAATGCTGAAATAATTCTTTCTACACTCGACCTTTCAGAAATAGCATTGGAGACCCAGTCTTTACTTACCAAAATGCTGCTGAATCTGGGAGCTGTTATCTCCAATGATAATATGAAAAGTATGCAGGCATTAGATACTAATGCGCAGTTACAAAAGTCACTAGTTGTATCCTTAAGTAAAGATGCTGATTCGGTAGAAGATTTATTGTCAACCGATTTTCTCAAGGGTGAGGCGGATATTATTCCTCAACTTAATATAATATCCGACAATCAATCGTGGGCAGTAGCAATTGCGGAGAATGGATTATTTTCATTGGCAAAGCCCGAAAGAGACAGAACGGCTGTAGCTTATATGAGTTTTTGGATATATAGCCCACGCTCATTGAGTAATCTGCTGGCTGAGCCTGATATGCCGAGCTTAGATATGTTTTTAGACTTTGAAGGTGGATTTGCAGTTTACTTGAACAAGAATAAAGTATTTTCAAAAGAAAGCGTTGGGCAGGCAGAGACTAAGGTTCCTAATATAATGCTGGATAAAGGATGGAATCATATGGTTATAAAATTGGTGAATCTGAGGAATAATTCCCAGATAAAAACGAACATTCGTTTCAACTCGGCAGATAAAAACTTTATGAAGCAGATATTATCGTCTGTGGTAAGATAACGTGAAACAAAGAAAGAATAAGGCATGAAAATAAAATCGATATTACTATCCTTTTTCATATTGACTTGTATAGTCTCGTGTGGACAAAAACAAAATAGCACTTCGAAAGAGAATGATAAGAACTATAAGTACGATTCGTATAATGGTTTGGTAATGGCTGGTTATCAGGGTTGGTTTAATACCCCTGATGATGGTGCCAACAGGGGTTGGTATCATTACAAAGGGAGAAAAGGATTCTGTCCCGGATCGAGCTCAGTCGACTATTGGCCTGATGTATCGGAATATGAGAAGACATATAAGACAGAGTTTGTTTTTTCCGATGGAAGCCCTGCATATACCTTTAGTTCGTATGACGAGTCTACTGTTGATACCCATTTTCGATGGATGAAAGAATATGGACTCGATGGTGTATTTATGCAACGGTTTGTGAATGAAATAAAGAATCCGAGCGGCAAGAATCATTTCAACAAAGTGCTCACCTCGGCAATGAAGGCAGCGCAGAGATATCAACGGGCTATATGTGTGATGTACGACCTGAGTGGCATGCGCTCGGGAGATGAAAAAGTTTTGCTGGACGATTTTGACGAGTTGGTAAAAGCTTATGACATCAAAGACCAAAAGAAAAATCCGTCTTACCTCCATCACAATGGCGAACCATTGGTGGTAATATGGGGTGTAGGATTTAATGACAATAGAGCATACGGATTATCTGATATAGAAATCATGGTGGATAAACTTAAAGAAAGCGGATTTAGTATTATGCTGGGAGTCCCTACATACTGGCGTACTCTTACTTCAGATACTATGGAAGATCCGAAGCTCCATGAGTTGATAAGAAAAAGTGATATAATTATGCCTTGGTTTGTAGGGCGTTACAATGAGGCTTCATATTCTCCTTTTGCCAAGCTTATATCTGAAGACATTGCCTGGTGTAAAGAAAACAAAGTAGATTACGTACCGCTAGCCTTCCCTGGCTTCTCTTGGAAAAATCTGAAAGGTGATAATACCTCGCAGATACCTCGCAATAGAGGTTCATTCTTGTGGAAACAGATGAGTGAGTCGATAAAAGCAGGTGCAAAGTCTCTATATATAGCAATGTTTGATGAAATTGATGAGGGAACAGCCATCTTCAAATGTGCAACACAAGTTCCTGTTGGCATATCGGGAAGCACTTTTGTTCCTATCGAAGAAGGATTGCAGAGTGATCATTATTTATGGTTGGTAGGAGAAGCAGGTAAAATGCTTCGCAAAGAAAGAGAGCTAACCACCTCTCTGCCTCAAAGAAAATAAATATCTTTTGGTAGATCATTAGAGAATGAGTTCCTCCTAAGTTTTACCCATTTGATTTCAGATAGCGGCTTATAGAATGCTTATAGCCGCTATTGTTGTATAACAACCGAATACAAAAGCATAGAAACATTTTGCGAGGATGGTTGAAAATGACTATATTTAACATCTTTAAGTCAAATGCCAGTGTAAATTATTTAATTGTTAATTTTATATCATAAAAATTCATGAAATTAAACTTGATCTTAGCATTCTTTTTGGTTGCTGTTATGGCAACATCTCAAACAAGAGACTGGGAGAACCCCGAAGTTTTTGCTATTAATAAAGAAAAACCCAGAGCCACGTTCTTGCCCTATCCCGATGCAAAGCTTGCAGCTCAAGATGACTATTCGGCATCACCTTACTTTATGTCGTTAGATGGTACTTGGAAGTTTCATTGGGTGGCTAAGCCATCCGAAGCTCCTGCTGATTTTTATAAAGAAAACTATGATGTAAGCAAATGGACAGATATGCCTGTACCGGGAAATTGGGAGTTTAACGGATTTGGTATTCCTATTTACACCAATGTAATTTACCCATTCCCAACAAATCCGCCTTATGTAAACGAGAACGATAATCCCGTAGGTTCGTATAAGCATCAATTTGATCTTCCTCAGACATGGGACGGACGCAAAGTGTTCATTCACTTTGAAGGAGGAACTACCGCTATGTATCTGTGGATAAATGGCCAGAAGGTAGGGTATACCGAGAATGCGAAGAGCCCGGCTGAATTTGATATAACTCCTTATGTGCGAAAAGGGAAAAATACTTTGGCTTGTCAGGTTTATAAATATAGTGATGGGTCGTATATTGAAGATCAGGATATGTGGCGATTGGGAGGTATCAACCGCAGTGTTTATCTCTATAGCACAGCAGAGACACGTATATCAGACTTTTTTGCACATCCTGACTTGGATGCTAATTACAAGAATGGGTTGTTTAGTCTTGATGTGGAATTGAAAAATTATGCTACCCAGAATAAAAATCAAACAGTAGAAGTTACTTTGCTCGATGGTGCAGGAAAAAGCGTATTTAGTAAATCTCAAAAAGTAACTGTTCCTTCTAATGGTTTGAAAGAAACAACTTTTAGCGGTACAGTGTCTAATCCGTTAAAATGGACAGCCGAAACGCCTAACTTATATACTTTGCTGATCTCTCTGAAAGATGAGAAAAACAATATTGTAGAGGTTACATCTAGTAAAATAGGTTTCCGTAAAATAGAAATCAAAAATGCCCAAGTCCTTATTAATGGCAAAAAGGTGTACTTTAAAGGAGTCAATCTGCACGAATATAATTATAAGACAGGGCAGGTTGTAAACCGCGAGGTGATGATGCGCAATATACAGTTGATGAAAGAATTGAATATTAATGCCGTGCGTACATCTCACTATCCTCAGCCTACATTGTGGTATAAGCTGTGCGACCAATACGGAATCTATCTGGTGGATGAGGCAAATCAAGAGTCGCATGGATTGGGATATGGTCCGAGCAATGTATCTAACCTTCCTGAATGGAATGCCACTCACATGGACAGAATAAAGAACGTGGTGGAAAGAGATAAAAATCATGCGTCTGTTATTTTCTGGTCGTTAGGGAATGAGTCCGGCAATGGCAAAGCATTTTTCGATACTTATGATTGGGCAAAAGCAAGAGATAAGAGCCGCCCAGTGCAATACGAACAAGCACATCAAAGAGACAGGAATACCGATATATTCTGCCCGATGTATCCATCATGGGAGTCTATGAAGCGTGATGCTGCCAGAGATTTGGAGAAACCTTATATTATGTGTGAATATGCACATGCTATGGGAAATAGTATGGGTAATATGCAAGAATACTGGGACGTTATGCGTAGCAGCAAGAATATGCAAGGAGGTTTTATTTGGGAATGGTACAATCATGGCTTCCCTGCAAAAGATGATCAGGGCAGATTCTTCTGGGCGTATGGTGGCGACCTAGGTGGATATAACCTTGTTAATGATGGAAATTTCTGTATGGATGGTATGATTAGCCCCGATCAGAATTATTTGCCACATACCCACATCGTAAAAAAAGTGTATCAGAATATACTATTCAAAGCGAAAGACTTGAATAATGGTATCATAACAGTGATAAATGATTATAAATTCACTGATCTTACAAATGACAATTACTCTTACGAATGGGTATTGTTGAAGAATGGCAACGTAGAATCGAAAGGAACATTTGACGTATCCGTCCCAGCCGACTCTCAGAAAGATGTGAAACTAAATATACCGCAAATAAAGGCTGAGCCGGGAGTAGAGCATTTCTTACAGGTTTACGCTTACATTAAGAAAGAAACAGCTTTCCTAAAGACCGGATTTGAAGTAGCAAAAGAAGAATTTGCATACGATACAAACAACTATTTTACTGAAAAAGGAAAGTCAGGCTCATTAAATATTTCTAAAGAGCAGGATCAGATAATCGTAACAGTAGGAACTCTGAAATATCAGTTTGCGACAAAAGACACTCGTCGTGGCCTTACTCGGTTTGAGAGCGACGGAAGACCTGTAATGCGCGAATTGCCTCGTCTCAACTTCTGGAGAGGGCCTACCGATAATGACTTTGGTGCAAACGATCAGATTAATCTTCGTTTGTGGGAAGTGGCAGGAGATAATACGCGTTACAGCTATTTGGGCAGTGAAGAGAAAGACGGAAATATTGCTATAAAATATGAATGCAAATTGTCTGCCATAGAAGCAAAAGTAGATCTGACGTATACTGTAAATAACGATGGAAGCCTGAATATAAAAGCTGATTATAAGGCATTGTCAGATAATTTGCCGGATATGATGCGATTTGGAATGATAATGACTTTGCCTAGAGAATACAATGACTTTGCATGGTATGGACGTGGCCCTCATGAAAATTATATAGATCGCAAACATGATACATTCATGGGGCTTTGGAAAGGAAAAGTAGAAGATCAGGCATTTAGTTATTATCGTCCACAAGAAACAGGAAATAAAACTGATGTGCGTTGGCTGACTCTCACAAATGGCCAGAATAAAGGTGTTCGTGTTGAAGGAGGGCAACCTTTGTCTGTAAGTGCAACTAATTATAAGCCGGAAGATCTGGATCCGGGTAGAACCAAAAAACAACAGCACTGGTCGGATGTATTGCCTCGAAATGAAGTCGTACTTTGTGTTGATTTGTTTCAACGCGGGGTAGCCGGCTTAGATTCGTGGGGTGCAAGACCTTTAAGCAAGTATAGTTTTACTGATAAAGAATATAGTTACAACTTTACGATAAGTCTTGAGAAGTAACTTATAAAAAGGATAATACTCATGAAATGCTTGTGTTTTTATTTANCACAAGCATTTTTTTTATTTAAAACGAGTACAATCTCTACTGTTTACCTCATAAAAGGATTTTAACTACAGTATACTCTTAACACAAAAAGTTTAGATTGCATATCATCTTATATATTTGAAATTATGTTGTTATTTTTGTACAAGTTCGTAGAAGTAGTAATATAGACAAATATGTAACACAAGATATCACATGAAAAAGAGTTATGCTAGTTATTTATTATGTATCCTATTGCTTTGTTTATATTCCTCTTTTGCAAAAGCAAATAATCCATATATTGTAAACTTTGATAGAAACACATACGGTGCAGCAAACAAAAACTGGTCTATAGATCAGGATGAAAGAGGGTGTACTTATTTTGGAAATGATATCGGGTTGCTGCAATTTAATGGTGTAGAGTGGAAGCTTTTTCAGATGGCTAACAGGTCTGTGGTAAGGAGTGTGGCAGTACTCGATCATCAAACCATATTTACCGGTGGTTATGAAGAATTTGGCCTTTGGAAAAGAGATATTTCCGGGCAATTGAAATATACATCATTAAAATCTTTGGTTGATCAGAAATCGATGCAGGAGAATGATTTCTGGAAGATATGGTTTAATGATAATAAGGTGTACTTTCAATCTTTTAATTCCATTTTCATATATGATTATAAAACTGTTAAGCAAATAAAGATAAATAAGAATATTCTTTTTTTGCTGAAAGTACGTGGACAATTTTGGGTACAAGAAATGCAAGGCGAATTGTTCCGAGTGATAGACGATAAACTTACCAAAATAAATGATGGAGCGTTTTTTACAGGGAAAGATGTCAGAACGATTTTACCTTACAAAAAAGATCAATATTTAATATGTACTGCAACTAACGGTCTTTATATCTATGATGGAGAGAAAATCTCCCCTTGGAATACTCCTATTTCATCAGCGTTGAAGCTAAATGAACTTAATTGTGGATTACTCACTTCACGAGGAACATATTTTTTTGGTTCTATCCTTAACGGTATATATGAGGTTGACGAAAACGGCAATATATTAAATCATTTTTCTACAGCCACAGAGCTTAACAACAATACGGTACTATCGTTGCGCGAAGACAAAAACGGAAATTTCTGGGCGGGATTAGACAGAGGGATAGCATATATACAGTATCTCGACAACATGAGTTATTATACTGATCCGAATGGAAATATAGGGGCTGTATATGATGCTTTTTATTGGAAAAATAAACTCTATATAGGAACTAATCAGGGTCTGTTTTATATGCCTGAGGGTAAACTGCAATCAGTAAACTCTCTAGAAAACCTTAGATTGGTAAACGGAACGCAAGGACAAGTGTGGAGCTTGCGTGTTATAGACAATAAGCTGATATGTTGCCACAATCGTGGAGCGATGATTATCGAGGATGATAAGTCATATCCTTACCTGCCCTTTATAATGTCTGGCATCTATGATATAAAAGAATATACGGTAAATAAAGCTGAAATATTGGCTGTATCGACCTACAATCATCTGAAGATAGTTCATAAAGGAACAAATAAGGTGTATGATATAGATGAGAGCCGAGGACCTGTCTTCAAGAGTGAACTCGATCATCTGGGAAATATATGGGTTCAGCATCCATACAAAGGGACTTACAGATACCTATTCAATGAGGATGTGATGGGTGTAAAGAATTGGAGTTATTATGGAGATAATACGCAAGAAAATTTGCCTCATAAATTATCGATGTTTAAAGTGGGAGGGCGTATAATCTTGTTTGGTGATAATAATTTTCTGACGTATGACGAAATAGATAATACAATCAAGCCAAATGAGAAGCTGAACAACTGCTTTAAGTCTATTAATAAAATAAAGAAAATTATTCATATCAAAGATAATTCATTTTGGGCTATAACGGATAAAAGCCTTTTCAAATTCAGTTACGATGGCAGTGAAGCCAAAATTGACGAAAGATACAATATAGGTGTTCACAAACTGTCATTAGTAGAAGGATACGAGAATATTTCTATCTTGAATGATTCAATAAACTTCATTTGTTTAGATAATGGCTTCCTACTCTATAATGACAAAATTCCGGCAAAGAAATATAAGACGGTTCAGGATAGGCCATATCTTGAAACCCTAGAGATAAAATCAACGAAAGGAAAGTTCGATTTTAGAGATCCGGCAACATTGTCTGAGGTTCCTTACGAATATAATTCTGTTACTTTTAGTTTCATATCCGATCAGGTATTAAGCCGGAATCTCTTATTCCAGTACAAGCTGGTAGGAATAGATAATGAATGGTCGAAACCTCAGAAGATAGATAAAGTAACCTATGACCGCTTATCTGCCGGAACATATACGTTCATGCTCCGTACTACAGACAATATTGGCTACACATCGGAGATTACCACGGCTCAGTTTATTGTATTATCTCCTTGGTATTTATCTTTGTGGGCTTATCTGATCTATATATTGCTTATTATGTTTGTTGCATATATCGTATGGGTTATCATCCTAAGGAGATATAAAAATGAACATTTGCAGAAAATTAGGCAGAGAGAAGCAGAAAGACTACAAACTATAAATCAGGAATTGCAAAGTGAAATAGAGAAAAAAGATGCGGAAATATTTGATCAGACTTCATTTACTATACAAAAGAATGAGATTATACTGTCTATAAAAGAAGTGATTGATGAGTTCTGTCTCTCAAGTGATAATAAAACTTTGAAGCTTTTATATCAGAAGGTGTTGCCTATCTTAAACAATAATCTGGAGGATGATAACGATTGGAAAATCTTATTGATAAAATTTGAACAGAAACACACTAATTTCTTCAAAAAGCTAAAGATACTTTACCCCGAACTAACCCCGAATGACCTTAAACTTTGCGCATGTTTGAAGCTAAATCTCGAGACAAAAGACATTGCTTCTCTTATGAATTTGTCGACGAGATCGGTCGAAAACAATCGTTATAGATTAAGGAAGAAACTTAACCTCAGGTCTACACAGAATCTAAATGATTTTATTTTAAATCTTGATTAATTTTAAATAATATTCTGTAATACATATATTTATGTATAATAGAGTGGAAAGTGTGCATTGTTAATTTATATTAAATAGAGCGTGTGCGTATTTGATGTGAACCCTCCTTTTACATGATCTTGTCTGTGTGCTCTAAATTTGACATAAATCTAAATATCATGGAAAGAGTCACCTCACTCTATAGCCGGTTGGCTATTGTAAACATTACTCCTGCCTTATTATTTAGATTAATTGGTTAACAGTTAATTAAAGTAATTTGAACTATGAAAAAATCCAAAAAAGACTTTATTTCAGGGAATCTGAATTCACTGATTTTGCGGTATTTATTATTCCTGTTTTGTTTCATATTGACCACAGGAAATATTTATGCTCAAACGAAAACTATTTCAGGAATTATAAAGGACGAAGCCAATGAACCGCTGATTGGCGTTACTGTACAAATAAAGGGAACAAGTAATGGTACCATTACCGATATTGATGGTAGATATACCCTTGCTGCAGCTACAGGCAATGTTTTAGTATTTACGTATGTGGGAATGCAAACACAAGAAGTAGCCGTTGGCTCACAAGCAAGTATCGATATCGTTATGAAAAACGACAGCCGGATGCTTGCCGAAACAGTCGTTATCGGTTATGGTAGTGCAAAAGCCAAAGATTTGACATCTCCTATTGCGACTATCAAAGGGGATGATGTCAACAGGCATCTTACAGCATCTCCGATGCAGGCAATGCAGGGTAAAGTGCCCGGACTACAGGTAATCAACACCGGTCAACCGGGTAGTTCGCCTAAAGTTCGTATCCGTGGTGTTGGAAATTATGATGATTCTAAAACCGGACCTCTGTATGTTGTAGATGGTATGTTCTTCGATAATATCGACTTCTTGAATAACAGTGATATTGAAAACATGAGCGTGCTCAAAGACGCTTCTTCTGCTGCTATTTATGGAGTACGTGCAGCGAATGGAGTTATCATTGTGACAACTAAAAAAGGCTTGACAGACAGAAAACCTCAGGTTACTTACGATGGTTACTTTGGTTTGCAAAAAGCTTCCAATCTGGTGAAGATGGCTAATTCTCAGCAATATGCCACTGTGATGAAAGAAATAGGTAATACAAATACGATCGATCAGTCTATCGCTAAGTTTGGTGGTGCTAATGGTATTCCTGCTGTAAATACCGATTGGTATGACGAAATATTGAGAGTAGCACCAATGCATAGTCATGCTATAAATGTTAACGGAGGAGGAGAAAAAACAACGTATTCAATCGGTATTAGTTACTTGAACCAGAAAGGTATCTTAGATAGCGACAATGGTTATGAGAGATTAAATATGCGTTCTAAAGTAGATATAGGTATCACCAACTGGTTGAAAGTAGGAGGTAGCTTTATTGTTGTAAACAGTGATCAAAAGCTTGCAAATAATAGTGCTTTTGGTAATGCGTATACATCACCTTCTATATATCCGGCTTATGATGCGAATAATAGCATTGCATCGCCTACCAAATATGGATCGGCACAAGATGTAGGGCTAACAAACTACTTCTGGAATCCGGTGGCTATTGCTGATTATTACAACAACAAAGTGGGGGTGACAGAAGTTCTTCCGGCACTTTACATGGAGTTGTCTTTCTTNNATAAGTTGACATTCAGAACTTCTTACAATCAGGATTTGTCTTTCCAGCGCAATCGTTTATTCTTGCCGATATATACCGTTTCGGCCAGTCAACAAAATAAGAAAACACAGTTGACTAAATCTCAGAAATATACAAACAATTGGTTGATAGATAATATCCTGACCTATAGAGACACTTTTGCTGAAAAACACAATGTGACTCTGATGGCAGGTAATTCTATAAGAAAAGAGAGATGGGAAAGAATGCGCTTGCAAGGCGAAGGTATTCCTGATGGAAGAGACGAGTACTGGTACTTACATAACGGTTCTATTATCGAACAAGGAGCAGATGCCGATACTTGGTACGACAATGCAGAAGAAAATAGAGGCGCTTCGTTTTTCGGTCGTTTGATGTATGACTATGCAGGCAAATATTTATTATCTGCTACATTCCGTGCCGATGGTAGCTCTAAGTATCAACAAAAGTGGGGATATTTCCCTTCTGTAGGTCTTGGATGGGTCCTTTCGGAAGAAAACTTTATGAAGAATCAGAAAGTATTTGACTTCCTGAAATTAAGAGGAAGTTGGGGTATGCTAGGTAACGATAAGATACAACGAAATGATGGATTTGCTTCCATTACACAAGAAACCGGATATTTCAACGGGCAGATTATGCCGGGTACATCCAGCCTTTCGTTCTTCTCTTCTCTGAAATGGGAAAAAGTAGAAGAATTGGATTTTGGTTTGGACTTTACTGTTCTGAACAACCGTTTATCGGGAGAACTTGATTATTACAAACGTACTACAAAAGATGCTGTGTTCTTGAAGACACTTCAGTTAGGAGCCGGGTCATTATTAATGAATAACGGTGAGATCCAAAACTCGGGTTTAGAAGTTTCTCTAAACTGGGAAGACAAGATCGGACGTGATTTTACTTACAATGTTGGTGTAAATATGTCGACTTTAAAAAATAAAGTCACTCACCTTGATGGTTTGGAACGCATAATTACATCCGGAGACTATGGTCGTATCAGACAGATTGGTCAGACAGTAGACTCTTACTATGGATATGTAATGGAAGGTATTTATCAGAATCAGGCAGAAATTGATAATGATAAAACTTTAACAGATATTGCCAGCAAACCGGTTCCGGGAGACATTAAGTTTAAAGATATAGATGGTGACGGAAAACTGACAGACCAAGACAGAACTTTGCTCGGTTCTCCACTGCCTAAGTTTTTCTTGGGTGGTAATCTCGGGTTCACCTACAAGGCTTTTGACTTTAGTACAGCATTCCAAGGACAGTTTGGCCATAAGATCTTGAATCAGAAACGGTTCTTAAGACAAAAACAAACTGATATAAATTTCGACGAAGATATCGTTAAAAACCGTTGGACAGGTGAAGGCTCTACAAACAAATATGTATCAGGCGCAGCTTTGGGACATACATGGACATATAGCCGCTTCAACTCATTCTTTGTTGAAAGTGCCAATACATTTACGATTCAGAATATACAGTTGGGATATACTTTCCAGAATATTTTCCCTCAGAGTGGAAACAAATCTAGCTTAAGAGTAAGTTTTACGGCAGAACGACCATTCAACTTCTTCTCCTATAATGGATTTACTACAGACGTGGCTGATGGAATAGATAACGATGTTTATCCTTTAACCTCAACTTACAGTATTGGTTTCAGATTAGTATATTAATTAAAGAAATAAGAAATTATAGTTATGAAATTTTATATATACATTATATCAGCATTATTGTTATTAAGCAGTTGTAGCGACTGGCTAAATAAGGAACCCGAAAATGTATTAGATGTCGAGGAGCTTGATTATACTCTGACCGAAAATATGAACCAGCCGCTAATCGGTATCTATGCACGTATGCGTGGAGGAAGTGGGCTTAGTTTCTGGGGAAGACTTGGGCTACTGAGCGTAAGAGGTGATGATATAAATAAAGGTTCTTCACCTTCCGATCAGGGAGAGTTAAACTATGCGAAATCATTCGAATACAATCAACTTGGTGGATATTGGGCGTTAAACTCATCATGGACAGGTTTGTACAATTTGGTGTTGAGTTGTAACTCTGCTTTGGTAGACTTGAGTAGGTATAACGAATATACAACAACTGATGCAGACAAAAAATTGAATACCCAATATCAGGCAGAGGTACGTTTTATCAGAGCTTTTGCCTATTTTCAGATAACCAGATTTTGGGGCGATGCATTGCTTGTTACCAATAACGAAGAAGTATTAGGTACACTTAATGTTACCCCTCGGGCTGATATCTACAAGTTTATTAATGATGAGATGGATTTCTGTGAAGCCAATCTTCCGGCTTTACGTCCGAACGAAATGCCTCTGAAAGGTCAGGTCACTAAATATACAGCTCTGGCTCTGAGGGCAAAAGCAAACTCTGATATCAACAATTGGGATGCTGTACTATCTGCAACAAATGAGATCATCAACAGTAACAAGTTTGAGCTCTATCCTGATTTTTATGATTATTTCAAAAAGCCGGGATGCTTATCAAACGAAAATTTACTCGAACTACAATATGGTTTGGTTGGTAGCACAGCAATAGAGTCTGATGCGTGGTTTGCATTCCAAGGCCCAAGAAATGGATTTGTAGGAACAAATATTGAAGGGGGCTGGGGCTTCATGGTTCCTAGTGCTTCTTTAGAAAAACTATTCCAAGACAGGGGTGAGACCGTACGTAAAGAGACTACATTCTTGTATGCGGGATCTACAACCAAGGAAGGAGATGTGCTAAAACCAAGTACAGCAGCAGATGGAAACGATAGAGTATTTAATGGGAAAGTGTATCTGCCTAGCACACAGCTTCCGGAAGGAAGAACCGGGTATGGATTTGGTAATAATATCCGTGTGATGAGATATGCAGACATCCTTCTATTGAATGCCGAAGCAAAAGTGCGTAAAGGTGAAAATGGAGATGCTCCTTTCAATTTGGTGAGAACCAGAGCGAAAATGCCAACATTGACCAATGTTACATTGGATCAGATTTTGGAAGAAAGACGAGTTGAATTAGCGTGCGAATGGGGCGAACGATTCTTCGATCTTGTACGTACAGGCAAGGCTGCCGGAACACTTCCGGGATTTACAGAAGGTAAGTCCGAATTTTATCCGATACCTCAAGCTCAAAAAGATTTGAATCCAAATCTTAAATAAGAAACTATCAGGAGAGAATACTCAGCGTCTGAAAAGGTGCTGGGTATTCGTCTCTTCTTGTACTGAATATATTGTAATATGTAAGTTTTTATTATCAACGTAAATGCCATATCATGAAATCAAGAATAATCTTTTCTCTGTTAGTTATAAGATGTTTATCTGCTCCCGCGCAAGAACCGGAATACGATCACATTTTTTTTGACAATGGTTTGATGACAGGGCGTTACTATTACAGTAAAGCCGATTACACATCTCCTAGCTATATTCAGAATATAGAAAATAAATTGCCAGTATCCGAAAAGGAATACTTTACAGCAAAAAACTCACTGCTATTAAACTATGTGTCTGCACCTAATGGAAGCTGGTCGGCATCGATTCTTTATCATGATTGGAGGGGAAAAGACTTTGTGAAAGAAGGCAAATCATTGGACTTTAAATTATTTGTCAAATCGGGAACAGATGCAGAAGAATTACCTCTTATTGCCATCGGTACTATTAGCAAGAAAGAAACAATTACATCGTCCTTTATCAACCTTAACGACTATATATCTCAATTCAAACAAGAGGAATGGGTATCAGTATCCATCCCTCTATCTGAATTTAAAAATTTAAGCTACAAAACCACAAAAGAAATAAAAGAAGTTCTTTTCAAACAAAATTCACAAGACGGAAAAGAACATACTGTATATATAGATCAGGTAGAATTAAGCCCTATCAAAAAACCTGTTTCAGACGTGATAGTCCCGGCGATAAAAGCAAAGGCCTATGAGCGTCATGTAGACTTGTGGTGGGATAAATCAGGATTGGAAAATACAAAATATATCAAAATATATCGCTCCCAAGATGGGAGAGAGTTCAAGCAGGTAGGCATACAATATCCTTATACAGGTCGTTATGCAGATTTCACAAACGAACCGAATAAGACATTCAGCTACCGCATTGCTTGTGTAAATTATGACTACTCCGAATCACAACCATCTAATATCGTAGAAGCAACAACCCGCTATATGACCGACGAACAGCTCTTGGATATGGTGCAGGAAGCCTCGTTCAGATATTATTGGGATGGCGCAGAACCAAATTCAGGGCTAGCCCTCGAAAATATTCCGGGACGTAGAAATATGATTGCAACAGGAGCTTCTGGTTTTGGAATGATGGCAATTGTAACCGGTGTAGAGAGAGGATATATTACTCGGGAGGAAGCCATACAACGGTTCAAAAAAATAGTAGCATTTCTCGACAAAGCCGAAACTTTTCATGGAGGCTATGCTCATTTTATAGATGGAACAACAGGTAAAGTGGAACCATTTTTCGGAATGCGTGACAATGGAGCCGATATGGTAGAAACCTCTTTTCTGTTTCAAGGGTTATTGACAGCCCGTCAATACTTTGACAAGAACAGTGATGATGAGAAATATATCAGGAATACAATCACCAAACTGTGGAAAAATATAGAATGGGATTGGTTCAAGAAGACAAAAGACAGTAAATATTTATATTGGCACTGGTCTCCCGATCAGGAATGGGTCATAAATCACAATCTTATCGGCTGGAACGAGACAATGATAACCTATTTGCTGGCAATAGCCTCACCAACTCACGGTATAGGCAAAGATATGTATTATTCGGGATGGGCTAGTCAGGAAAAGCTGGCACAGGATTATCGTGCCGACTGGGGACAAACACGTGATGGGGCAATGTACTCTAATGGAAATACATATTTCGGAGTAAAACTCGATGTGGGAGTATCTAATGGTGGGCCATTGTTTTTTATTCACTATTCATATTTAGGGCTTGATCCACACAAGATAAAAGATAAATATGTTTCTGAAAACTACTTCGAGAACTTTCGGAATATAGCTCTTATAAACTACCGTTACTGTGTAGAGAATCCTAAAAAGAACATCGGATATGGAGCAGATAACTGGGGGCTTACCGCAAGTGACGGGCCTTGGGGTTATCGTGCCGCCGAACCGGTAGATCATCAGGATATGGGAACGATGGCACCGACAGGGGCTTTGGCCTCATTCCCTTATCTGCCAGAGCAATCGATGGCGGCATTGAAGAATTATTATCGTAATTATGGTTCTTTCTTGTGGGGTGAATATGGTTTCCGTGATGCTTTCAATCTGAATGAAAATTGGTGTGCTAACATTTATATGGGACTTAACCAAGCTCCCGTAACGGTGATGATAGAGAATTACCGTACAGGCCTTATTTGGAATCTGTTTATGAAAGACCCCGATGTTCAGCGAATGGTAAAAGAAGTGTTTATTAAATAAATTGAAGATGAGATTGAATTGGATTACATCTTTTGCTTTGCTCTGTCTGCTTATACTTATGGGCTGTGGTAAAGACAAAGATCAGAGGGATGCTGAGGTGGATAGGTTTGTTGATGACTTGCTTAGCCGAATGACTCTGGAAGAAAAAATAGGGCAAACGGTTTTATATNNCAAAGAATACCTCAAGAAAGGAATGGTTGGGGGTATCTTTAATGCTGTGGGTGCAGACTATACACGTAGTCTGCAAAAGATAGCTGTCGAAGAAACCCGTTTAGGTATACCTCTCATCTTTGGTTATGATGTAATTCATGGACAGCGAACTATCTTTCCTATTCCCCTTGCCGAGTCGTGCAGTTGGGATCTCGAAGCGATGAAACGTTCGGCTAGAATAGCAGCTTCCGAGGCTACAGCCGAAGGTATAAACTGGATATATGCTCCGATGGTCGATATCTCTCGTGACCCTCGTTGGGGGCGTGTAGCCGAAGGTGCGGGTGAGGATGTTTATTTAGGCTCATTAATCGCAGCAGCACGTGTGAAAGGGTTTCAAGGAGACAATCTATCGGCTGTAAATACTGTAGTTGCCTGTGTGAAACATTATGCCGCTTATGGGGCAACTATGGCAGGGAGAGATTACAATACGGTGGATATGTCTCTCAATGAACTGTGGAATACATATCTTCCTCCATTCAAGGCAGCACTCGATGCCGGATGTGGTACGATAATGACCTCATTCAATGATTTGAACGGAATACCAGCAACAGGCAATAAATACTTGCTGAAGGACATTCTTCGTGATAAATGGAATTTCAATGGATTTGTAGTTACAGACTATACTTCTATCAATGAAATGATACCGCACGGATATGCTAAAGATGAGAAGCATTCTGCTGAAATAGCGATGAATGCCGGTGTAGATATGGACATGCAGGGAGGTGTGTATATGAATCATCTGAAAACTCTTATAGATGAAGGAAAAGTTTCGGAAAAAGATGTGACCGAGGCGGCTCGGGCAATTCTGAAAATAAAATATAAGTTAGGACTGTTTGAAGATCCGTATAGATATTGTGATGCCAACAGAGAGAAAACCGATATTCTCACACCTGCAAATAAAGAGGCTGCCCGAGATATCGCACGCAAATCGATAGTTCTCTTAAAGAATGACAAGCAGACTTTACCATTGAAAGAAAATAAGAGAATAGCACTGATTGGCCCTTTGGCGAAAGATAAATATGAAATATTGGGTTGTTGGTCTGCAAGGGGAAATCGTGATACGATTCCCGTAAGTGTGTATGATGGTTTGGTTGAAGCCATCGGTAAAGACAAAATCTCTTATGCCAAAGGCTGCGATATACAAAGTGAAGATACAAAAGGGTTTGCCGAAGCTATTAGAGTAGCTGCCGCTTCTGATGTTGTAGTAATGGTAATGGGCGAGTTCCATAATATGTCGGGAGAAAATAATTCCCGCACAAACTTATCACTTCCCGGTGTTCAAGTGGATTTGCTCAAAGCGATAAAAAAGGCCGGAAAGCCTGTAGTTCTTGTTTTGATAAATGGACGACCGTTGACTATAAACTGGGAAAAGGATAATCTAGATGCAATCTTGGAGGCTTGGTTTCCCGGGACAATGGGAGGTGCAGCTATTGCTGATGTGCTGACAGGAAAGTACAATCCGTCAGGAAAACTAACAATGACATTTCCTCAAAATGTAGGACAGATTCCTTTATTCTATAATCATAAAAATACGGGTCGTCCTTATGATCCCAATGTTCCTCAGTTTGCATATGGATCTCGTTATTGGGATGTCTCTAACGAACCTCTTTATCCTTTTGGATATGGACTGAGCTATACAACATTTGCCTATTCAGACTTAGAGTTATCATCAAAAGAGATAACAAAAGACAGTCCGCTTAAAGTGAGTGTGAAACTTACCAACTTGGGCGGATATGACGGAGAGGAAGTTGTACAACTGTATACTCGTGATCTGGTAGGAAGTGTTACGCGCCCTGTGAAAGAACTGAAAGGATTCAAAAAAGTATTCTTGAAAGCCGGCGAGTCGAAAGTAATAGACTTTACCTTATCTGTGAATGATTTGAGATTCTATAACTCACAGCTTGACTATGTCTACGAGCCGGGAGACTTCCATCTTTTTGTGGGCGGAAGTTCGGATACGAAATTAAAAACAGAATTTACATTAAAATAGAAACATGAAGAAACTTATTACAACTGTTTTGCTTGGGTGTACCCTGATCGCTAATGCACAGCAGAACCAAAACACAAAGATGGATCACTTTATAGATGATCTGATGAGCAAAATGACTATTGAGGAGAAAATAGGTCAGCTCAATTTGCCGGGTTCGGGAGATATTGTTACAGGACAGGCAAAGAA
Source organism: Dysgonomonas sp. UBA7630 (assembly GCF_002483985.1). NCBI lineage: Bacteria > Pseudomonadati > Bacteroidota > Bacteroidia > Bacteroidales > Dysgonomonadaceae > Dysgonomonas > Dysgonomonas sp. UBA7630. The sequence continues at coordinate 182,519 of NZ_DLIY01000003.1, read as the reverse complement.
CAGCGATATTGCAGGCAAGATTAAAAAAGGGCTTGTCGGAGGCCTTTTCAATATAAAAGGTGTTGAAAAAATAAAAGATGTGCAACGAGTTGCCGTCGAACAAAGCCGTTTAGGGATTCCTCTTATTTTTGGGATGGATGTTATTCACGGATACGAAACGGTATTTCCAATTCCATTGGGACTGTCTTGCTCGTGGGACATGGATGCTATTGAAAAATCAGCACGTATAGCAGCGATCGAGGCTAGTGCCGATGGTATTTGCTGGACATTCAGCCCGATGGTGGATATATCGAGAGATCCTCGCTGGGGACGTGTGTCTGAAGGCAATGGCGAAGACCCATATTTGGGAGGACAAATAGCCAAAGCCATGGTAAGAGGGTATCAGGGGGTAGGAGACAAAACGTTTACGGCCAACAATCAGATTATGTCGTGTGTAAAGCATTATGCACTGTATGGAGCAGGAGAAGCAGGGCGTGATTACAATACGGTAGACATGAGTCGCCAACGCATGTATAATGAATATTTCTATCCATATCAGGCAGCAGTAGATGCGGGAGTAGGTAGCGTAATGGCATCATTCAACGAAGTAGACGGAGTTCCGGCTACGGGCAACAAGTGGTTGATGACAGACGTTTTGCGCAAACAATGGGGATTCAATGGGTTTGTGGTAACAGACTTTACAGGGATCAACGAAATGGTAGATCATGGTATCGGTGATTTGCAAACCGTATCGGCTCGTGCACTTCGTGCTGGTATCGACATGGATATGGTTGGTGAAGGTTTTCTTACAACTTTGAAGAAGTCGTTAGATGAAGGTAAGATAACCGAAGCAGATATAAATAGGGCATGTCGTCTTATCCTTGAAGCAAAATATAAGTTAGGATTATTTACCGACCCTTATAAATATTGCGATGTAAGCAGGGTAAAGAAAGAAGTATATACACCCGAACATCGTGCTCTTGCGCGTAAGATAGCAGCAGAAAGTTTTGTTTTGCTCAAAAATGACAATGTGTTGCCATTGAGTAAAAAGGGAACGATTGCCGTTGTTGGTCCATTAGGAAATACCCGTGAAAATATGCCCGGAACATGGAGTGTAGCGGCAGATTTCAATAAAGCGACAACAGTAGTTGACGGACTAAAAGCGGTGGTTGGCAACAAAGCGAATGTAGTTTATGCAAAGGGTAGTAACTTAACTACCGACCCGGTGTTGGAACAAAGAGCAACTCTTTTTGGAAGAGACTTGCAACGTGATGGACGTACAGAAGAAGAATTAAGAAATGAAGCATTGCAAATTGCCAAGAATGCAGATGTAATTATAGCAGCATTGGGCGAATCGTCAGAATATAGCGGCGAGTCGAGCAGTCGTTCCGAAATTGGGATTCCTGATATTCAACAACGCTTGTTAAAGGAATTATTGAAAACAGGAAAACCTGTCATTTTAGTCTTGTTTACAGGCCGTCCGTTGACTCTTACATGGGAGAATGAAAATGTTCCTGCAATACTCAATGTGTGGTTTGGCGGAACTGAAGCAGCTTATGCAATTGGCGATATTCTGTTTGGCGATGTAAATCCGAGTGGAAAGCTTACTACCACATTCCCTCAGAATGTAGGGCAAATACCATTGTATTACAATCATAAAAATACAGGTCGCCCATTAGCTGAAGGTAAATGGTTCGAAAAATTCCGCAGCAATTATCTCGACGTATCAAACGATCCTTTATATCCGTTCGGCTTTGGACTTAGCTACAGTAATTTTGACTATAGTGATGTGAAACTTAGTTCGACACAGATAGATGCAAATGGAGAATTAACAGCAAGTGTGACTGTAACGAATAACAGTAAAGTAGACGGAGCGGAAGTAGTGCAACTATATATTCGCGATGTTGTGGGAAGTGTAACCCGTCCGGTAAAAGAACTGAAAGGTTTTGAGAAAGTTTTCATCAAAGCGGGAGAATCTAAGGCAGTCAATTTTAAGATAACACCCGAAATGTTGAAGTTCTATGACTATGATCTTAACTTTGTTTTCGAGCCCGGAGACTTTGATGTGATGATCGGAGGCAATAGCCGTGATGTGAAAAATGCAAGATTTACGTTGAAATAATGAATCTTATGAAAATAATACAGGCTATTTTTGTTTCCGGACTTGCTCTCTGTCTATTAAACTGTGCTAATAATAAAGATAAAAATGCAGCAGCAGTAGTTCCTGCAATATCTGATGAAGCATTAATAGATACGGTACAGCGGAAGACATTCCAATATTTCTGGGATGGGGCAGAGCCTACTAGCGGCATGGCTCGTGAACGTTTCCATGTAGATGGAGACTATGGCAAATATGACAAAAATACCGTGACATCAGGTGGTAGTGGTTTTGGGATAATGGCTATTATCTCCGGCATAGAGCGAGGATATATCACCAGAGAACAAGGCTTAGAGAGATTCAACAAAATAGTTGGTTTTCTCGAAAAAGCAGACTCTTTTCATGGGGTATTTCCTCACTGGTGGAATGGAGAAACAGGTAAAGTAGTAGGGTTCAGTGATAAAGACAATGGAGGAGATTTGGTGGAAACATCATTCCTTTTTCAAGGGCTTCTTGCTGTACATCAATATTATATAAACGGAACAGATGAAGAAAAAGCTCTTGCTACACGTATTGATAAGCTTTGGAAGGCTGTAGACTGGAATTGGCATCGCAATGGTACAAACCAATTGTACTGGCATTGGAGTCCTGAACATTCTTGGGAAATGAATTTCTCTATACATGGTTATAATGAATGTCTTATAACATTTATTCTTGCCGCGTCATCTCCTACTCATGGTGTTCCTGCAAGTGTGTATGAGCAAGGATGGGGGGAGAATGGAAAGATTATTGGTCCGCATGAGGTAGAAGGTTACAAGTTGAATATGCGTTATCAGGGGACAGAGGTAGGGCCTTTGTTTTGGGCACATTATTCTTTCTTAGGCTTAGACCCAAGGGGACTAAAGGATAAGTATGCAGATTATTTTGAAGAAATGAAAAATTATACGCTCATAAACAGAGCGTACTGCATTCGAAACCCGAAAGGATATAAAGGTTATGGTGATGACTGTTGGGGACTGACTGCCAGCTATTCGGTAAAAGGATATGCGGCTCACGAGCCAACTCAAAAAGGAGATCTTGGGGTGATAGCGCCTACTGCTGCACTATCTTCTATCGTTTACACTCCCGAAGAATCAATGAAAGTGATGAGGAAGCTCTATAGCATGGGAGATAAATTGATGGGGCTTTACGGTTTTTATGATGCTTTTAGTGAAACAGACAACTGGTATCCCCAGAAGTATTTGGCAATAGATCAGGGTACAACTGTGGTGATGCTCGAAAATTACCGAACAGGATTATTGTGGAATCTGTTTATGAGTCAGCCTGATGTGCAAAGCGGATTGAAGAAATTGGGATATGAATCCCCTCATTTGAAGTAATGTGTTATTTTAAGATATGAAAAGATTAAGTATATTATTGTTATTTATTACAGCGACTTTCTGGCTGTCGGCGCAGCAAAAAACATATTGTAATCCTATCAATATTGATTATGGATATGGCCCTATTCCCAACTTTTTGACATGGGGTAAGCATCGTGCTACGGCAGATCCTGCAATTGTGAATTATAAAGGAGATTACTATCTGTTTTCTACTAACCAAACAGGGTATTGGTGGAGTAGCGATATGTCTGACTGGCATTTTGTGTCACGTCATTTCCTTACGCAAGAGGCTATTGACAATACGCCAAACAAATGGGACGATCTTTGTGCTCCTGCAGCATGGGTACAAGGCGATTCACTCTGTGTGTTCGGTTCTACTTATTCTCGCCTTTTTCCTATTTGGGTGAGTACCAACCCCAAGGGTAATGAGTGGAGTAAAGCCGTAGAACGATTCGACATCGGAGGCTGGGATCCGGCTTTCTTTGTTGACGATGACGAGCGTCTTTATATGTATAACGGGAGTAGTAATGTATATCCGTTGTATGGCATAGAACTCAATCGCAGCAACTTTCAACCCATAGGAACACGCAAAGAACTCTTGCTGCTTGATGATGAGCGCATCGGTTGGCATCGGTTTGGAGAACATATGGATAATACTTTCCTAAAGCCGTTTATGGAAGGTGCATGGATGACAAAGCATAATGGAAAATACTACCTGCAATGGGGTGGTCCGGGTACTGAATTTAGTCACTATGGAGATGGTGTAGCAGTCAGTGATAGTCCTCTAGGCTACTTTGAGCATGTATCTCTCCCGCTAAGTATGAAGGCCGGAGGTTTTATAAGAGGTGCGGGACATGGAGCTACATTTCAGGACAATTGGAAAAACTATTGGCATACCTCGACAATGGTAATCAATGTAAAAAATAATTTTGAGCGTCGCATCGGTATCTGGCCAGCCGGATTCGATAAAGATGGTGTTATGTATTGTAATACTACATTTGGAGATTATCCTCACTATTTGCCAAATGGTGAAGCAGATCATTTGCAGAGCAGATTTACAGGTTGGATGCTGTTGAACTATAATAAGCCGGTGCAAGTATCATCTACTCTTGGGGCTTTTTATGCAAATAATATAGTGGACGAAAATATAAAAACATATTGGAGTGCTCAGACAGCGAACAAAGGAGAGTGGCTGATCTCCGATCTGGGGCAAATATCTTCTGTACATGCCATACAGATTAATTATGCCGATCAGGATGTAGAGTTTATGGGCAAGCAAACAGGAACATATCATCAGTATATGGTTTATTATTCTTTGGATGGGAAGAAGTGGAGCGTGCTGATTGATAAGAGTAAAAATCAGAAAGATGTGCCTCACGATTATGTGGAGTTGGCAAAACCTGTTGAAGCTCGTTATCTGAAGCTTGAGAATATACATATGCCAACCGGCAAATTTGCAATATCAGGATTCAGAGCCTTTGGATTAGGAAAAGGAGATAAGCCCAGCGCAGTGGAAGACTTCATTGTCTTACGCTCAGATATGACAGACAAACGTAACGGGTGGCTGAAGTGGAAGCCTGTAGACGGAGCTTATGCTTATAATATATACATCGGGCAACAGCCTGATAAACTGTATAACTGTGTGATGGTATATAATGTAAATGAATACTATTATGCGGGTATGGATAAAACGAAGCCTTACTATTTTGCGATAGAGGCTATTAATGAGAACGGCACATCTGAGTGGACTAGGGCTCAGGCTTTATAAAGGATTTTTTGGTAGTTTTAGTTGTAACTAAAAAACACTCGTAGTGATTTATGCGCTACGAGTGTTTTGTTTTTAGAAACAAAGAGAATATTGTATTTCTATTCTGAATAGTTTTTTAAGATATCAGTTTTCCCAATATTTTTCTATTTCTTCCAATGTTTTCCCTGTTGTTTCAGGTACTAGCTTCCATACAATCAGAATGTAAGGAACACACATCACTGCAAAAAGTATAAATGTGCCTTCGGGGTGCAGATTGTCCAAGAACCAAGGCGTTAATTGCCCAATCAGATATGTGCCTATCCATAATGAGAATCCGGCGATTGACATAGCCAAACCACGCACTTTGATAGGATACATTTCTGATAATAATACCCAAATAACAGCACAAATAGATACCGCACAGAAAAAGATGTATGCAAGGAAGAATATTAACAAGAATATGTTTGATATACCCAAATCATTTCCTTTGATGAAATAAAACGCAATAAGAAGAAGGGAAACGATCATGCCCGATACTCCATAATAAACCAGTTTCTTTCGTCCTACTTTGTCGATAATGAATATTGCCAGAACTGTTGTTAGCATGTTTACTAATCCTACAATCACCTGATAAAACAATGAGTCATCTCCTGATAAACCACTACTCTCAAAAATGGAAGGGCCATAATAAAGAACGGCATTCACTCCCATAAACTGTCCTAACATGGCTATCGCCACACCTATAAGCACAGCCTTCATTATGCCGGGTTTGAGAAGTAATCGCCAGTTTGCTTTCGTTTCGCTACCTACTACTCTTTTTGTTTCGTTCATTTCATGTATTGCCGACTCTGTAGAACCATAGATGTGTGCCAAAATAGACTTAGCTTTTGTTTCTTGATTTTTTAATATCAGCCATCTTGGACTTTCCGGAATGAAGAAAATCACAATAAAGAATAATATTGCAGGTATAGCTGCCATACCCAGCATACCACGCCATACTTCGCTATGAAATATATGATATAATGTTGGGTTGGTGAGTTGTTCTGCTCCGTTTACCGAATAATTAAGTAGCCCGTAGTTTACCAGATATGCTCCTAAAAAACCTACTGTTACTGCTAACTGGTACAATGAAACTAATCGCCCTCTGTATTCGGCAACTGAGATTTCTGAGATATAAAGCGGAGAAATAATCGATACCACACCGATACCTATACCTCCAATAATGCGAGCTATTACCAAATGATCGAAATCGGATGAGATGGCACATCCAAAAGCTGATATAGTGAAGAGAATAGCTGCTACCAATAATGTTCTTTTACGACCAAAATTATCACTGAGAACCCCTGCGCTCATTACTCCGAGTATAGAGCCCACAAGGGCACAGCCAACATACCATCCTTGAGAAAGAGAATCTAACGAAAATTGTGCAGACACCTGCGCTATTGTTCCTGATATTACAGCAGTGTCGTACCCAAAAAGGAAACCTCCTAATGCTGCAACAACAGATAAGAAGCTGATGTACCTTATATTTATACTAGAATTCATAAAACTAATTTTTGTTATTATTTTATATTAAAATATTCTTTATACCTGTTATATAAATGTCCAGCCTGAAGATATGCAGACTGTGGACTCATAAAGTGAGAAAACTCGAAAGTGATGGCTTTATCATAATTGGCTCGTTTGGCAGCTTCAAGTTTCATTCTAAGTTTATCAAACTTGATCGGTAAAAATTTGATCGGCATATCCCTGTCAAAGGTTTCTGCATTTGTCCAACACTTCAATCCGTATTTATCTGCCAATTTCTTATTCACCTCAAAGAATGCGTCTAACTCGTCATAGTCAATATGCCCATCTTGAAAGGCGCATGCATCAACAGAGCCTTTTATCCCGTCAAAGATTTCTCCCCATTCTTTTTCATGTTCTTGTACCGAAACCGATTCCGCTTTCGTTAACTGTCCTGATGCAGACATAACTGCTTTTTTGCCATCTATCCATGGGGAAATAAACGTGGGTAAACCATTCGATACATCTTTGCACTGCTTCCCCATTGCGGAGAAGGCATCAATAGCTCCCTTCGTTTTCCTGCTTATTTCACCACTGATATACCAACCACCGAAACTTTTATATTTTTCTCCATAGCTTTCCCAAACTTCATCTATTACATATTTATTATGTTCTATTTCGGATGAGAGGTCGCCTGTATCCCAATACTCTCCCGAGTCGTAAAGACCAAAATAAAATTTCATACCGTATTTGTCAGCTAATCGCAAATACATGTCTATCAAATCTACTGATGGCATGTAGCATCCTTTTTTTAATAAATATTTCGAAGGATATGTGATAAATTTGCGGTATCCCGAACGAATCAGTATGACGGTTTCGATTCCAATGTTTTTCATGTGTCGAAAATCGAGATCCCATTCTTTTTCTCCCCAATTTTGATGAGGTATATCGTGGGATATTTCATCCAGAAAAGTTCCTGTTATTCGAATCCCGTTTTCTTTGGGTACGATCAGGTCACTTTGAATAGAAGTATCAGCTTCTAATATTTTACTATCTGTAGAAGTTGAACCTCTACACGAGGTAATTGCCGGAATTGCCATGGCCGATACCCCGCCCAGTGCAACCTTTTTTAAAAAATCTCTGCGATTATCTGCTTCCATTATATTGCATTTGGTTAAATATATTGTATTTTATTATTCGGGAAGACTTGATGTTTATAAAATAAATATAAGTACTTCGAGATGATTTTAAGGATCATCACGTCTAATAATCCTTTTCTGGTATTTAAAATAGAGAAAGAAATGTGTTCTTAGCTTTTCAAAAACAAATGTAGTAAATATTTTTTTATATCAATCTTATTTAATAAAAATATTAATTATATGCATGTCGTTTTGTTTTTATGTTTATTATATTTGTTTGATTGATATCTCTCGCTTACAAGTCTGGAAAAGGAGTTTGCCTTATCGAAAAAACAAGATTAATAATAGTTAGGTAAAAATCATTTAATATATAAGGGGAAGAGAGGGAAATAAATGGTTAATAATTTTTTTTAGTATATTTGCTTTGTGTTTAGATATTTCTTTGCAAGAAAAATACATAATTATCAAAAAGATATGAATATACAGCTGCTTCAGGAGATTGAAAGAGGGACAAAAAGTGCACTGATTAAGAAGAATATAATAAACTACTATATTCAGAATGGGAGTTCTACAATAACTGAGCTGTCAAAAGAACTCGATTTAAGTATTCCTACTGTAACTAAGCTTATAGGCGAGATGTACGATGACGGATATATAAATGACTATGGAAAGCTGGAAACAGCAGGTGGCAGGTATCCTAATCTGTATGGCCTTAATCCTGAGTCGGGATATTTTATCGGAGTTGATATAAAGCAATCTGCTGTAAATATAGGTATTATAAACTTCAAGGGGGATATGATAGACCTGACGATGGGTGTGTCGTATCAGATGCAAAATACTCCGGAAGCATTAAATAAGCTTTGTAATATAATTCTTGATTTTATAGATAAACAGACTGTTGATAAGAATAAGATATTGAATATCAATGTAAATATATCTGGTCGTGTTAATCCTGAATCCGGTTATAGTTATAGTATATTTTATTTTGAGGAAAGACCTTTGGCCGATATTATATCCGAAAAATTGAACGGATATAAAGTGACTATAGATAACGACACACGAGCCATGACCTATGGAGAATATCTTGCGGGTTGTGTGAATAGCGAGAAAAATATCATTTTTGTAAATGTTAGTTGGGGGCTTGCTATCGGTATTATCATTGATGGTAAGGTTTATACCGGGAAATCCGGGTTTGCCGGAGAGTTTGGTCATATGAAAATATATGACAATGAAATTATCTGTCATTGTGGTAAAAAAGGGTGTCTTGAGACAGAAGCTTCGGGGCATGCCATGCATCGTCGTTTATTCGAACTGGCTCAAGAGGGGGGATCATCTTTGCTGTCGGAGAAGATATTGAAAGGAGATAATGTTACGCTGGATGAAATCATAGCTGCTGTAAACAAAGAGGATGTTCTCTGCATAGATCTTGTAGAGGAGATAGGGCGAAAATTGGGAGAACAAATCGCCGGATTAATTAATGTGTTTAATCCTGAGATGGTTATAATAGGCGGTTTTGTATCTATGACGGAGGATTATATAATGCAACCTATCAAAACTGCAATACGAAAATACTCTTTAAATCTTGTAAATAAAGATTCAACAATTAGTATCTCGAAGCTAAAAGATAAAGCCGGCGTTGTAGGGGCGTGTCTGTTGGCGCGTACAAGATTGTTTGAGATATATTAATTGATATTATAGCTGAAATGCCCTATATATCTTAGCGGAGCAGAGATGCTCTGTGAAGTAACAAAAAACCGAAAAGCTTTTCGGTTTTTGTATTTATTTTCTTTAAACAAAATAAGCCGTTTGGGCTTGCATTTCTGTCCTGTCTTTCATTCTTTGGTTGATTTTTTGTGAATTCTAATCATATATAAATTCAATATTGGAGCTATAAAAATAGCTCTGAAAGGGTAATTTGCTTCCTAAATTATAAATCTTAAAATAAACTTAATAATAAAATATTTAATTATATATTGTGCATTTAATAAATATATGTATATTTGTCTCGTTATATTAATAAAATATGGTTAATCGAAGAGCCTATATTGTAAACAAATCCCTTCTTTTATTACAATATAGATATAATAGTAAAAACATACACTCGGATATAGTAAAAAGATAAGCTTCTATAGATATTGAAATTAATATTTTATAAATAGGTATTGAAGAAAGTATTTAAAAAGGAACATGATGAAATTTCTATTCAAACAATCATTTATCGGTATTTTATATTTGCTGGGGTTTAATATGTCCTTGCAATCGCAAGATATAATAAAGGGGCAAATAAAATGTCAGGGAGAAAAACTTGCGAATGTAGTTGTCTCTAATGGCTATGATTTTGCACTGACTGATATGGAAGGTAATTATTCCTTACCACAAAACGCCAATTCTAAGTTTGTATATATATCAACTCCATCCGGCTATCTGCCACAAACGAAAGGAAGCATCCCTTGCTTTTTTCAAAATATAGAAAGTTCAGATAAAGCGTATGATTTTGATTTGATAAAGAATTCTCTGGACGATAATAAGCATACTTTCATCGTTCAGGCAGATGTTCAGGTATCTAAAGAAAAGGATATAGAAGGATATGTAAGATATTTAAAAGATCTTCATCAATATATTGATCAGAAAAAGAAAGACAGTGACGTTTTTGTTTTAGACTGTGGGGATATAGTAGGTAATACTCCATCATTATACCCTTCATATATTCAGGCTTCGGATGCTTTAGGGCTTCCATTTTATAGGAGTATTGGTAACCATGATATGGAATATGGTGTACGCTCTCATGAGCATTCATACAAAACATTTGAAAATTTCTTTGGCCCGATATATTATTCTTTCAATAGAGGAAAGGCACATTACATCGTTCTCAACAATTGTTTTTACATTAATAGGCATTACCGTTATATAGGATATATAGACGAACGCACCTTGCAATGGATAGAGAGAGACTTATCCTATGTGCCTAAAGATCATCTCATATTTGTGGCTATGCATATTCCTTCCAGCTCAACAAAAGATATAAAATTCAATGCCTTATTGCCCGATGAAACCAGTAATGCTTCCAGCCTTTATGATCTCTTAGAAGGTTATGATGCTCATATATTTTCAGGGCATACTCACTATAATGGCAATGTTGTATTCAATAGCAGGTTAATCGAACATAACACAGCTGCTGTATGCGGGACTTTCTGGAAAGCAGATATATGTACAGACGGCACCCCTAGCGGTTGTGGCGTTTATGAAGTAGAAGGAAATAGTGTTACTTGGAAATATAAAAGTATGGGATACCCTGATACATATCAGTTTAAAGGATATCCAATTGCTTCTTCTGAAGATTATCCTGAAGATATTATTGCAAATGTTTGGAATTGGGATGAGCTGTGGAAAGTAGAGTGGTACGAGAATGGCAAATATATGGGAGTAATGAATCACTTCGAAGGATATGATCCTGAAGCTAAAATTATTTGCTCGGATAGAGAACGTGTAGAATATGATTGGATAACGCCAATCAAAACGGACCATTTGTTTAGGGCAACACCTATAGATAAGAATGCAATAATTGAGATAAAAGTAACAGACCGTTTTGGAAATATATATAAACAAAAAGTTTCTACTGACAAGTACTAACAAATAAATCTAATTATAACAGCTAAAATATGAAAAGCTCAAATAAACTAGTTGCCTATAACATTGATGTTGAAGATATAAATATGTATAAAATTATGAATTTTAAGAAATTAGCAGATCTTTATAAAGAAGAGTTGTTAGAAAATGTTCTTCCCTTTTGGATAAAACACTCTCAAGACAAAGAGTTTGGTGGATATTTTACATGTCTTGACCGCGAAGGAAATGTTTTTGATACAGACAAATTTATCTGGTTGCAAGGCCGTGAAGTTTGGATGTTCTCAATGCTTTACAACAAAGTGGAAAAACGCGAAGAGTGGTTGGAATGTGCTATCCAAGGGGGCGAATTTCTTAAAAAATATGGTCATGACGGAAATTTTAACTGGTATTTCTCTCTCGATCGTGAAGGCAACCCTTTGGTTGAACCTTATAATATATTCTCGTATACCTTTGCCACAATGGCTTTTGGCCAGCTCAACCTTGCTACAGGCAATGAAGAATATGCAGATATAGCCCGCAAAACATTTGAGGTAATTCTTTCCAAAGTAGATAATCCGAAAGGCAAATGGAACAAGCTCTATCCCGGAACTCGCAACCTCAAAAACTTTGCATTACCAATGATTCTGTGTAATCTGGCTTTGGAGATCGAACATCTACTCACCGAAGAATATCTCAATAAAGTAATAGATAGTTGTATCCACGAAGTGATGGATGTGTTCTATCGTCCTGAACTCGGTGGAATCATTGTAGAGAACGTATTCGATAACGGAGAATTGTCCGATTCCTTCGAAGGAAGATTGATGAATCCGGGACATGCTATAGAAGCTATGTGGTTTATAATGGATTTGGGTAAGCGTTTGAATAGACCCGAACTAATAGACAAAGCGAAAAATACAACACTGACAATGCTCGAATATGGTTGGGATAAAAAATATGGAGGTGTTTTTTATTATATGGATCGTTTGGGTTATCCGCCTCAACAGTTAGAATGGGATCAGAAACTCTGGTGGGTACATATCGAATCTCTTATCTCTTTACTTAAAGGATATCAACTGACAGGTGACATTAAATGTCTCGAATGGTTTGAAAAAGTACATAGTTATACATGGGAGCACTTTAAAGATCAGGAACATCCCGAATGGTTCGGATACCTGAACAGACAAGGAGAAGTATTGCTTCCTCTGAAGGGCGGAAAATGGAAAGGATGTTTTCATGTTCCGCGCGGCTTGTACCAATGTTGGACCGTTTTAGAAAGTATTCTGAATCAAAAATAAACATTAGTAGCATAATGAAAAAGATAATAGTCGTTGGTAGTTCTAACACAGACATGGTAGTAAAATCCTCCCATCTTCCCGGCCCAGGGGAGACTGTACTAGGTGGAAATTTCCTTATGACTCAAGGGGGTAAAGGGGCTAATCAAGCTGTTGCGGTAAAAAGGATGGGAGGTAATCTTATATTCGTAGCCCGATTGGGTGATGATCTTTTTGGAGACCAAACGATAGAGGTGTTGGCAAAGGAGGGAATCTGTACAGAATATATTACTCGCGATAAGATGCATCCTTCGGGTGTAGCCTTAATAAATGTGGACGAAAAAGCCGAAAACACGATTGTTGTTGCTTCCGGAGCCAACTTACTATTAGACGAATCAGATATCGACAAGATCGAAAGTGAAATGAGTGAAGGGGATATCCTTCTTATGCAATTAGAAAGTCCTATCGCCACAGTAGAGTATGCAGCAAAAAAAGCTTTTGAAAAAGGGATGAAAGTCATACTTAATCCTGCTCCGGCTCGGCACTTACCCGAGTCATTATTTAATTACTTGTATATGATTACACCCAATCGAATCGAAGCAGAAATGCTTACAGGTATAAAAATCAATAATGATTCGGATATTGCGCTGGCTGCCGAAAAACTAAGCAAGATGGGGGCGAAAAATGTAATTATCACCTTAGGTTCAAAAGGATGTTTTGTAAGAGAAGGTAATAACTCTTACAGTGTAGACTCTTTCGAAGTGAAAGCTGTAGATACCACGGCTGCCGGAGATACCTTCAATGGAGCATTGTGCGTAGGCATAGCAGAAAATATGCCACTTAAACATGCTGTAAAGATGGCTTCGCAAGCCTCTTCAATAGCTGTAACGAGAATGGGCGCACAGTCGTCTATTCCTCACCGAAGCGAATTAGTATAACTATAGATATCAACATGATGGATCGACGCAATTTCTTAACAACTTTAGGTGTAGGAGCCGCCGGAATGTTGCTTCCTAATATAAGCTTAGGAAGAACTTCTATAGAATCTGCCGGTATATCACAGATCAAACCGATAGCCGGTTCTTGGTTCGAATTTCAGCATCCCGGAGGAAAGGAAGGTGTATACTGGGATAACGATTTAAGAAACTTTACCACTTCTCAGTGGCGCGAAAAAATCCGAGAGATTAGTGAAACCGGCATGGAATATCTCGTTATGATGAATGTTGCTGCGCATGGGCTGGCTTTTTATGATAGCGAGTTAGCACCGAAGTTTAAAATGGGCTGTGATGATCCTATCGAAACGGTTTTGGCTGCCGCCGATGAGTTTGGCGTTAAGTTTTTTGTCAGCAACGATTTCTGGTCTATCGATCTTGATGCTGTCAAGATGATGACAGATAAAGAGCTAGGTAAAAAGCGAGCTAAATGTATGGAAGAAATATTTGCTAAATATGGTCACCATAAGAGTTTCTATGGCTGGTATTTCCCTAACGAGTCTTGGTTGGAGCCATATTTTGGAGAATATGTTATTCCTTATGTGAACGAATGTGCCCTGATTGCAAAGTCGATGAATGCCAATTGTGTTAATCTAATTGCTCCTTATAACATTAAAGCTCAGAGATGTGACGACACCTTTGTTAAGCAACTTGAAGACCTTGATATAGAAATTGTAGCCTATCAGGATGGCGTAGGTGTGGGCGGTACAAAATTAAGCGATTCTGCACGTTTCTTCGAAAATTTAAGTAAAGCTCATCAAAAAGCAGGACGCTCAAAAATATGGGCAGACATGGAACTCTTTTACTTTGAGCAAACAACGCATGGAAGTTTAATTGCTGCCGATTTCGATACTCGGATTATTCACCAAATGGAGGCTATTTCTCCTTTTGTAGAGAAAATTCTGGTTTATCAGTATCTAGGTATAATGAACAAACCGGGCTCTCTGGCTCATGCCGGTTTGCGCGACGAAACAGTAAGATTGTATAACCAGTATATGAGCTGGTATAAAAAACAAAACTTCAAACGGTGAAATATATGAAACGAATATTTGCAATTATAATCTCAATTCAGTTTTTCACTATTCTTTGGGGACAAACCCCCGAATTTATATTGCCCTCTATTATTAGTGATCATGCTGTAATGCAACGCAACTCGGAGGTAAAACTCTGGGGATGGTGTCCCGGTGCATGGGATTTGAAAATTGTATGTAGCTGGACACCACAAGACACTATACATGCAAAGTCGAACGAATATTGTGCATGGGAAGCTTATATCCAGACTCCGGACCTCACAGGCCCGCATAGTATTCGTTTCTATGGTTGGGAAAACAAATTGGAGAGGGAGGTTAATGATGTCTTAATGGGTGAAACTTGGCTATGCTCCGGGCAGTCTAATATGGAGTACTTGATGAGTTATCCTGTATTAGATGCGGGAGATATTACAAAAGCGATAGAAAATAAAAATCTGCGTTTTTTTAAAGTATCTAAAGCAACATCCAAATATCCGGTTGAACGGATTGAAGGAAAATGGGTCGTTTGCACCCCAGATACCTATAAAGACTTTAGTGCAGTTGCTTTCTTTTTTGGACAACACCTTAACGAACATCTAAATATTCCGATAGGACTTATCGGCTCATACTGGGGGGGCACTTCAATAGAGCCATGGATCGATCAATTCAGTTTCAAGCATGAGAAAGAGTTATACGCTCTATCACCAAAGCAACATCCTGAGAGTTGGACTCCTACGGCAAATTCTTCTATTTATAATGCAATGATTAATCCGGTTAAAAATTATACTATTGCCGGAGTCATCTGGTATCAAGGGGAGGGAAATAACGAACGTGCTGCAAGCTACGGCACCTTGCTTGATGGTATGATAAGAGGCTGGCGAAACGAATTTCATCGTTATCTTCCATTCTACTTTGTGCAAATAGCCCCATGGAATGGTTATGCAGACAAAAATGCGGCTTATCTGCGGGAGCAACAATCCGATGTTGCAGCTACATTAAAAAATACGGGAATGGTTGTTGTTAGTGATCTGGTAAACGATATATCAGATATACATCCTAGTTTGAAAAAACAGGTGGGTGTGCGTTTGGCTAATATGGTGTTGCATCAAACTTATCATAAAAAAGATATACAACCTTATTCACCTCAACTAGACTCGATACGTATAGAAAAAAATAAGATTATTGTGACCACAACTGCCATCGGAAAACTTACTTGTAAAGATAAAGTTATACAGAATTTCGAAGTTGTGGATAAAGAAGGAAATATATATCCTGCTGATGCGAAGATAGATAAGAATGGCGAGATAAGTGTATCCTCTTCCAAAACAAAAGAACCCATAGCTGTGCGCTACTGCTTTACGAATGATGCTATCCCTAATTTATTTGATATTAACGGGTTGCCTTTGGCTCCTTTTAGAACAGACAGAAAAAAATGAAAAAATATATACTTTTTATATTTAGCTGGCTAATATGCTTTTCCTGTTTCGGACAGGTTACAAATTTAAAATTTAACAACGGTAAGTTTAAAATTGTACAACTAACAGATCTACACTGGGTAGAAAGTGAATCTTATAAGCAGAAAAATGACAGTACTTGTAATTTGATTCGTGAAGTTATCCGCTTAGAGCATCCTGATCTTGTTATTCTCACCGGAGACATTGTTGTGTCTTCGAATGCATTACAGGCTTGGACTAAGTTAGCGAACCTATTTACCGGAGAGAAAACCTTTTTTGCCGTAACCTTCGGAAATCATGATGATGAAACAGATATGACTAAATCTGAAATTCTCAATTACTTACGCACTGTTCCTTACAACCTGACTTATGATGCAGAAGGAGGAAAGCTTTCAGGTTCGGGTAACTGTGCGCTTCCTATTCTGTCTTCTGACGGACGGTCTGAAAAATGGGTACTCTATCTGTTAGACTCTCATAACTTATCAAGTGATAGGTCGTTCGGATACTATGATTGGATTAAGCACGATCAGATAGATTGGTATCGAAAAACAAGTGATGAGTTTACGAAACGTAATAATCACAAGCTTCCTTCGCTGGCTTTTTTTCATATACCATTGACAGAGCATGAAACTGCAAGATGGTCATATCGCGAATTTGGTGAAAAGCAAGAAGGTGTAGCCGCATCAAATGTAAACTCCGGGTTGTTTTCCTCTTTTATCGAAAAGAAAGATGTGATTGGAGTCTTTGTAGGACACGACCATAACAATGATTATATGGTTGACTTAAACGGTAATATAGCACTCGCTTTTGGACGCAAAACAGGTTACCCTGCGGCTTACACCGAAACCCTTAGTAGAGGAGTGCGTGTTATTAATCTGTTTGAAAACGAAGCCAGATACGACTCTTACATAAGAGACCTTAAAGGAACTTACACCCACTATACATTCGAGCAAAAGAATGAAGGTTCTGGTATTCCTCATTTTAATGGTTCTTTTATACAAGAATCGCTTGTTCTCAATTGGGATGATAGCCGTTGGGACAAGGAGATGCAGATGCTTAAAGAAGGGGGGATGAAATACCTTATTTATGCGCCGGCATTGCTAACAAATGAACAAGGTAAGGTTTCTTCCACTTATCCTTCTACTCTAACAGCGAAGAAGAACCAAAATAAAACATTAGAGAATTGCCTTCGTAGTGCTCAAAAAAATGGAATACGAGTATTTGTCGGATTGAATTTTAACGACAGATGGTGGAAAGTAGATTATGATGCGAGTTGGCTGATTGGGCAGATGGAGATAGGAAATAAGGTTGCTGAAGAATTGGTTGCCTTATATAAAGAAAAATATAACGATGCCATGTATGGTTGGTATTGGGTTTGGGAGGTTGATAATTTAAATTGTATGACATCAGAGCGTCAAGCTATTTTGGCACAAGCATTAAATACAAACTTAGATTACCTTACTAAAATTACTCCTGATATGCCTTTTATGCTATCTCCTTTTATGAATCATAAGGTAGGCGGAGATGCTAAGGAATATTCGAAAATGTGGAAAAATGTATTCGAACAAACACATTTTCGAATCGGAGATATTTTCTCCCCTCAAGACTGTGTTGGAGCAGGTGGCCTGAATCTTGATAATCTGTCAGAATGGTTCCAAAACTTGAGGGAAGCAGTCAATAGTAAACCGGGTCTGAAGTTTTGGGGAAATATAGAAACGTTCGATCAGCGTTATTGGACAAGTGCGCCATTAACACGTGTAAAGAAGCAACTAGATATTGTAAATGGATATGTAAGCAATATTATCTGCTTTGCATACAGTCACTATAACAGCCCTTATGTAGTAAATCCGGAATACCATCAGGCATATTTGCAATACTGCAAAGACGGTAAATTGCCTAAAACAAATAAACCTCAAAGTGTACCTAATGTGAGCGTTCAGAAAGTGTCGAACGGGATTGAAATCAAATGGATTCCAACAGAATTTAAGTCTGTAAACGGGTTTAATATTTATAGAGATGGCGTGTTGATAAAGAAACTTCAGATATATCAAACCCGAACTCCTTTGTCTTTCATAGATAAGGATGGAAATATAAACAATGTATACGAAGTTTCAACTTACAATATAATGGAAGACGAATCTGAAAAAATAAAGCAAAATAATTAAATATTAATTTCTTAAATGAAGAAGATTGAAATTATGAAAAACACACTTCTTTTCATCTGCATTTATTTTGTTATTGGGTTGGCAACAGCGTGTAGCTCTGCTGTTACTCAGACATCAGTGCCATCGGAGGTGTCTATGACCAAAGAGGTATTGGCAGACAAAATAAAAGGAGGTTGGGCAGCTAAAACGATTGGCTGCACGTACGGAGGGCCTGTGGAATTTATCCACAACGGCACTATAATTCAGGATTATACTCCGATAAAATGGTCAAAGGACAGGGTAAAGCATTATTTTGATACTTTCCCCGGACTCTATGATGACTTATATGTAGATATTATTTTCGTTAATGTATTTGAACGTTTAGGTTTACAAGCTCCTGCCGATTCATTTGCTGTCAGTTTTGCCAATACAGAGTTCCCTCTTTGGCATGCCAATCAGGTGGCCCGATATAATATCAAACAAGGTATTATGCCTCCACTGTCGGGACATTGGTTGAACAATCCGCATGCAGATGATATTGATTATCAGATTGAAGCAGATTTTTCCGGTTTGATGACTCCCGGAATGCCCAATGCGGCATCAGAGATATCTGATAAGGTAGGACATATTTTTACCTACGGAGATGGATGGTATGGAGGAGTATATACCGGGGCTTTGTATTCTATGTCTTTTGTTTCAGACGATGTGGAATTTATTGTGACTGAGGCTTTAAAAACGATTCCCGAAAAGAGCGACTTTTACCTCTGCATGAAAGACATTATAAACTGGCACAAACAATATCCGAACGATTGGAAACAAACATGGTTTGAATGCCAAAAAAAATGGTCTTCGGAAGTGGGTTGTCCCGATGGAGTATTCTTGCCCTTCAATATTGATGCAAAAATCAACAGTGCTTATGTCTTAATTGGTTTGTTGTATGGTAAGAAAGATTTCTTTTCTACTATGGATATCGCAGCTCGGTGTGGGCAAGACTCTGACTGTAATGCAGCGACGGCAGCAGGAATTTTAGGTACAATCTTGGGATATTCCAATATTCCTGAATCTTGGAAAGAAAGCCTATATGAGGTTGAAGACAGACCGTTTGCATATACCGATGTCTCATTGAACAAATTGTATGACTTAGGTTTAAAACACGCTTTGCAGGTAATCGAAAAAGAAGGTGGTAAAGTAGAAAATAATCAAATTACGATTAAAACTCAGAAACCCGTTGCTGTAAAATATGAAAAATCCTTCGAAGGTCATTACCCTGTTGAAAAAATGGAAATTAACGCAACATTAAAAGATAAGCTTGATTTTACTTTTAACGGGATCGGTTTTGTCCAAAAAGGTTATGTGAAATGCACAGATGAATCGTATGTGGCCAAAGTGGAAATGTATATAGATGGAAATCTGATCGAAACAGCAAATCTTCCGGTGGCAAAAGCGACTTCTATCGATAACCGCAGAGTAGATCTATTTCACAGATATCAATTACCAAAGAGTGCACATAATGTAAGCTACAAGTGGCTTAATCCACGTAATGATGCACAGGTCTATTTCGGAGAGGCTGTTATCTATTCGGATCAATCGAATCAATTAACCTATAAATAAGCAGTTATGTATATTGTTGAAAATTATGGATTAGCTGTAGCCTTATGTTGGGTGACAATGTTTTGTTGGGGTTCTTGGGGTAATACACAAAAACTTGCGGCTAAAACATGGCGTTACGAGCTGTTTTATTGGGATTATGTTGTCGGTATACTTCTATTCTCTTTGGTATGGGGACTGACATTAGGTAGTTTCGGTGAAAATGGAAGAGGATTTGTAGAAGATCTGCTTCAGGTCAGCCCCAACTATCTCTGGAGTGCATTGCTTGGGGGTGTTATATTCAATGCATCTAATATACTGTTGTCATCGTCTGTATCGCTCGCCGGTATGTCTGTTGCATTTCCGGTAGGTGTAGGCTTGGCTTTGGTATTAGGGGTATTTGTCAATTATTTCAGTACACCAAAGGGAGATCCTGTTGTTTTGTTTTTAGGAGTATTTCTGATCGTTTTGGCTATCATTTTTAATGGATTTGCATCGAGTAAAGTTGCCAAGGCTTCATCAGATCAGGGCGTTCGAAAAAAAGGAATTGCAATCGCTATTTGCGCCGGTATATTGATGTCGTTCTTCTATCGTTTTGTTGCTGCGTCTATGGATCTTGAAAATCTGGAAGCTCCAACCAGTGGTATGCTCACTCCTTACTCAGCTTTGTTTGTGTTTGCAATAGGTATATTTATCAGCAACTTCCTATTCAACACCCTTGTGATGAAAAAGCCATTTGTTGGCGAGCCTATATCATATAGTCAATACTTCAAAGGCAATATGAAAACCCATCTGATAGGTCTTCTTGGCGGAGGTATCTGGGCTTTGGGTACTGCGTGCAGTTATATTGCTGCAGGAAAAGCAGGACCAGCCATATCTTACGCACTGGGACAAGGAGCAACAATGGTCGCTGCCTTGTGGGGATTATTTGTGTGGAAGGAATTTAAAGGAGCACCAAAGTCTATCAACCTATTACTCACAGTGATGTTGATTCTCTTTATTTCAGGTTTGGTGCTGATAATTTTATCTGGTGGTAATTAAACTTTTTATTAATATAATATAAACTATTATGAGGCAAAATTTTTGTAAAGTTGTAATTGCATTACTGGCAATACTTGCGATACTGCCGGGTAACACATTACATGCAGATAATGGTGTGCCCAATAAACAAAAAAGTGAGAAAAAGAATAAAGCGGTTCTAGGTGTACAACCTATTACCGGTACGTGGATAAATTTAGCATATAAGGATGTTAGGAACAAATATACAAATCCTCAAAATTTTGATAATGCCAGCCCTAAGCTATGGGAGGCTAAAGTACGAGAATTATCAGCTATGGGTATCGAGTATTTAGTCTTTATGGAGGTAGCCAATGAAGGTAAAGCTTATTATCCATCGAAACTGATGCCCTGGTTATACGATAAGAACGTAAAGAGTCCCGTAGAGGCCATTCTTGATGAAGCTGCAAAGCATAACATGAAGGTTTTTATGAGCACAGGATGGGCAAAAGATCAGGATGACAATTTGCTTGACCCAGAGATTAAAAAACGTCAGCTTCAGATAATGGAGGAACTGGCAACTCTATACAAAAATCATAAAGCTTTTTACGGTTGGTATTTGCCTGTAGAAGATTGCTTGTGTCCGATATTTGCCGAACATGCGGTACAGTCTGTGAATACATTGACAGAAAAAGCAAACACATTGACACCCGGAAAGAAAACATTGATTTCTCCCTATGGAATAGGACTATCCGAATTCGATAACCCCGATTATGAGAAGCAATTGGCAAAACTCAAAGTGGATATCATTGCCTATCAGGACGAAGTGGGTTGCGTACGAGACAAGTTTACACTTCCACGATTGAAAAAGAACTGGCAAAGAATGCGTGATATTCACAATAGATTGAATATAGAACTTTGGGCTAATTGTGAAACTTTTACATGGGAGGAAAAAACCAATGACCGTAATTCAGCCTTGATTCCGGCTGCTTATTCCCGTTTACTGTCGCAGCAAGTTGCAGCATCTTCCGCCCATGTCGATAAGATTATTTCATTCATGTTTGGGGGTATTATCGAAGATCCAAAATCACCCTTTCAGTTAGGTCAGCCTGTTTGGTCTAATGAGCTATATAATAATTATATGGCATGGAAAAACGGTAATGCATATTGGAAACTATTTGAAGCCACTTTGCAAGAGAAGTTGGAAAATTCAGCCGCTCCTCAAATGATAAATGATACAAGATTGAAAAATCTCCTTGACGGACAAGTTGCAGAAGAGAATAGTTTAGATAGCCGTTGGTTAAAATTTGAAAAAGGACATCACGAAATAGTCGTTGATTTGCAGAATAAAACTAAGGTTGAAAAGGTTTTGATGCGCAGCCTCAACTACAATCAGGAGGAAATAGGAACACCATATAAAATTTACGTCTTCACATCCAATGATGGAGTAAAATATGAACTCGCCTCTATTAAAGATGCACCATACTTCCCAAACAACAAGCATGATGCATGGATTGATGGAGTACTATTCGACGAATTGAATGAAAATGCACGATACATCAAAGTCGCTTTCGACGCCCCTCAGAAAGTATATGTTGATGAATTATTTATTAATCCGAAAATCAGATAAAGTATGAATGTCTCAGAAAAAACCACTGTATGGGGAAGAAGCCACCCGTACAAACACTAAACGAAAAATCATTGAACTATTAAACTATTAAATAGAATCAGGCTAATAGTGTAAAATTTACTAGTAATCTATAAGGTAAATTCGAGACTTTATGAGAATTCTTTTAATACAGTGAAAAACCTCATTTTATAAAATTAAATCTATGAAAAGACTATTCGGTTCTATATCTGGAATCATATGGGTGCTTATTATAGCACTGATATTTGTTCCGGACAGTTTGGAGGCTACTACATTAGAAGCTCTTCAATCAGTAAAAATTACAGGTGTGGTTACTGATGAATCAGGGAGTCCTGTTATTGGTGCTACGGTCCGTGTAAAAAATGCAAATGTGGGGACAATCACAGAGATTGATGGACATTACTCGATTGATGCTCCCAAGAATGGAACGCTTATCTTCTCCTTTATAGGCTATCAAACGCAAGAAGTAGCTATAAAAGGTAAAAATACCATTGATGTTGTATTGACAGAAGATAGCCAAATGTTGGAAGAAACTGTGGTTATAGGTTATGGTGCAGTAAAGAAAAGAGACCTTACCGGATCCGTTTCTTCTTTGAAAAGCGATGAACTACTTAGAACAAATCCGGTGAGTATCAATCAGGGTTTGCAAGGTAAAATGGCCGGAGTTTCTGTATCGCAAGCAGATGGAGCTCCCGGCTCAGGGATTAGTATCCAGATTCGTGGAGCTAACTCATTTACTACAAGTACCGAACCTCTCTATATTGTAGATGGTATACCTTTTACTACAGGCGAAGCTCCTGAAACCGATTATGGAACAAAGCAAAAAAATAACCCGCTAAGTATGATCAGTCCTCATGATATTGAATCTATCGAGGTATTGAAAGATGCGTCAGCGACCGCTATTTACGGATCTCGTGCTGCAAATGGTGTTGTTATCATTACTACTAAGTCTGGTTCGGGTGGAAAAACAAAAGTAGTATTCAGCTCTAATTTTAATGTGGCGTCTGCCGTTAAAAAAATTCCGGTATTAAGTGCTGCCGAATATGCCGAGTACAGAAATGAGTTGGTTGTCAATGGCTATCTGTATGATGGCAAAAGCTATGTTGATGCTGCCAATCTTCCTTATCCAATTCCGGGACGTTGGTCAGAAACTAAAGGCAAAGACCCTATTACAGGTCAAGAAATTGTAATAAAGAGAGAGTATCTACCAAGTCCTGATGATTTTAGGAATGGATATGATCGAAATCAGGATGGAAAATTGTTTTATGGCACAAATTGGCAAGATCAAATATTTCACACAGCCACTAGTCAGGAGTATAATTTAAGCGTTTCAGGTGGTGATAAAAATGGTTCTTTTATGTATTCAGGGGGGATGCTGGATCAACAAGGGATCATTGTTAACTCTTATTACAAACGTTACAATGTACGTGCCAATAATACACGCAAAGTAAATAATTGGATCGAGATTGGTAATAATATAACTTTTTCTAAATCAGACAACCGTTTGGCTCGTACCAACAGTGAAAATTATGGCGTAATTGAATCCGCTATTGGATTTAATCCTACTCGTCCCGTTTTTGACCCCGAGGCTGACTCTGGTTTCTCAGAAGATTTTTCAAGCGGTTTGGCTAATCCTTACCTAACAGCTCATACAGAAAAAAATATTCTGACATCTTTATCTGTATATACATCAGGCTTTGCAGAAGTAACTTTTGCTGATTGGTTGAAATTCCGCCAGAATGTAGGCTATGGTTACAACTCTTATGAACGTAATCAGTATTATAACAGATGGACAGGATCTGGGCAAGCACCAACAAATGGTTATGGACGAAAAGATGATAGTGCTTACGAAGGTCTTACAACCGAATCTTTGCTATCATTCAATAAGACATTTGGCATACATGCTGTTAATGCTGTGGTGGGTATGACTTATGAAAAATCGATGGGTAAAAGCAAATCGATGAGTAGTAAAAATTATCCAACGGATGATACCGAAGATAATAATATCAATGCAGGTATTAAAGACCGTGAAATAAGCAGTGGCAGATGGAAATCTCAATTGATGTCTTATTTGGTTCGTGGTAATTATAACCTGAGAGATAAATATTTGTTTACAGCATCATACCGTCGTGATGGATCGAGCCGTTTTGCTCTACAAAACCGTTGGTCTAACTTCTATTCCGGAGCTATTGCTTGGCGTTTGGGAGAAGAAGCATTTATTAAGAATCTAAATTTCTTTGATAATCTAAAGCTTCGTTTAAGTGCAGGACAAACAGGTAATCAGGGGATCAGTGCATACGCCACACGTTCTCGCTTTACTATCCAGAACTATCCTTTTGATGGTAGCCAAACATCGGGTATGGCAGAAGACCGTTGGGGAGGACCTGCTGCTGTAGATCTCAAATGGGAAACTACAAACCAATATGACTTGGGACTAGATGTATCTTTCTTTAACAGTCGGGTTAATCTAACAGCAGATTATTACTATAAGAAAACTACCGATTTGCTTCAATACAGATATATAGATGCTAGTTCCGGATTTAGTGAATTAGCATGTAACTATGGAAACGTAGTAAACAAAGGACTCGAGCTTAGTGGAAACTTTATGCCTGTGAAAACATCCGATTGGATGTGGACTTTGGATGCTAATATCTCATTTAATAAGAATGTAATTGGAGGATTAAATGCCGATCAGTTCTCCGATGTTGTATGGGGCATGGAAAGCATGTTCCTGAGAAGAAACGGACAGCCTATTGGTATTATCTACGGTTATGTTGAAGATGGATTTTATAATAACGAAGCAGAAGTTCGTGCCGATCCTTATTATAAAACACAGTCAGACTCTAAGATAAAGAGTATGGTAGGGCAGATTAAGTATAAGAATATGGACGATGATCCGATGATTGACGAACGTGATAAAACGATTATCGGAAATACGAATCCTGATTTCCAATATGGTCTGACAAGTACATTGACTTATAAGAACTGGACGTTCAGTTTCTTGCTGCAAGGAACACAGGGAAATGATATTTTGAATACTAACCTAAGAAGCTTTGATGTAGCAGGTTCAGGTAACATGCCGAAATTTGTTTGGGACAACCGTTGGACTCCAGATAATAGAGATAATGCGCTATGGCCTCGTGCTGACGGAACATATACTCGCTCTATGAAAGCGTCGGATCGTTATGTTGTAGATGGTTCATACCTCCGCTGTAAGAATATCAGTTTAGGTTACAGATGGCCATCTCCTGTAAAATATATAGAATCTCTCAATGTAGTGGCTAGTGTATCTAATCTGTTTACTATTTCGGGATATGACTGGTATGATCCGGATGTAAATGCATTTGGTAGTGATCCTACACGCAGGGGTGTAGATATGTCTTCATATCCAAGTGCCCGTACATTTAATTTGGGTGTTCAATTAGCTTTTTAAATTATAAAAATCATGAATATGAAACTTACTAAAATATTGGGCATCTGTGTGACAAGTTTGTTTCTGATGACCTCTTGCGATTTGGATGAAGAAGTGTATACATTCTCTTCTAACGATAAACTGGTTGCTGCGGGAAAATATGAAGAATTAGTTGCTGGAGCATATAATACTCTGCATTTTCCTTTCGAGTGGGGAAACTATCATAACATTGTGAATTTTGATACTGATTACCAATCAGGACCTACATGGGCTTTTGGTTCTATCGGAGCCGGAAACTTCTATGATGAGGGATCAAATAATAATTTCTATAAATATTATTCTCAGACTATCCATAGAGCTAACTATCATTATTCTTTGGTTAGCAAAATGACTTCCGTACCCGAGAAAACGCGCAAAAATGCTATGGGCGAACTCCGTTTCCTGAAGGCATGGGCACAATTCAATCTGGTACAGTTTTATGGACCAATTCCGTTGTATAAAATATCGATATCGGAAGGTAATGCTATAGAGCTGCCTCGCTCATCGGTAAAAGAAGTATATGAGCATATTATAGAAACATTATTGGAAGCCGAACAGCTTTTGATGCCACGTACAGATTCTGAATACAAACAGGGACATGTTTGCCGAGGTACTGCTAAGGCTTTGTTGGCTAAGGTATATGCTACTATTGCTTCTGCTTCTATGAAGAGTGGTCAGATAACAGTGAAAGGTGGTCCCGGAAAGAAAACCAATCCTGATGGAACAACATCTCGCTTAATGCCTGTTCCTATTACACATCAAAAAAATTTGGTAGCAGGTTACGAAGAGTTCGATTCTCAGGAATATTATCGCTTGGCTAAGGAAAAAGCCGGAGAGGTTATTGCTGAAAAAGAATTTAGTCTGGCTCCAAATCAAGAAACACTATGGAGTGCAGGATATAAGAATGGACCAGAATTCCAGTTCTGTTTACAGACTGTTTCTTCAGACGGAACATTGTTCTATAACTATGTAACATCTGACTATTTGGGTTATCCTAAACCTGAAAATAATGGTGAATGGTCGAGTGGTTACTATATTCAGCGAGACCACTGGTTGCAATTGTTTGATGATTGGGACGATGAGCGTATCACTTGGGGTGTAATGCACCGCATTCCTACCACTTATAACAAACAGACCGGTAAAATGACCTATCAGTTTTATCCTGAGCGTGATAGTGTATATGTACGCAAAGGCGAAAAAGGCTATGATCCAAGTGATGTAGTAGCTAATTCTGCTGTAACTTATGGATCTAAACTCTTGAAGTTTGCCGCAATTACTACTCCTTTGGATGGTACACGTTCCGATTGGAATTGGCCTTACATGCGTTATCCTGAAACATTGTTGATCTATGCCGAGGCTGATAATGAACTGAATGGCCCGACTGCCGATGCTTTTGAAAAGATAGGTTGGCTCAATGCAAGAAACAATAGTACAACCGCTTCAGCTCGTAATGCGAAAGTTCCATTTACAAAAGAATCTTTCCGTTCCTACATCTTGGAAGAACGATCAAAAGAGTTTGCTGCTGAAGGTATTCGCCGATTCGACTTATTGAGATGGGGTATCTATTTGCAAGTGATGAATGCTATTGGTGTAACAGACGAGAATGATGTTATTAAACGTCGTGAAGAGAAACATCTTTTATTACCACTTCCTTTGGATGTTGTAAATACCAATCCTTATATCGATAGGAATAACCCTGGATGGTAATTCTGATTTATTAATTATTAATAAGTTGATCAATGAAAAAAATATTTAATATCAAAAGCTTATGCTTGAGTGCAGCTTTGCTTCTCGGATTGTTTTTTACAGCATGTTCGGAAGATGAAAATAATGCTACTGCAATTCAAATATCAGGCATAACAACAATAAATGATCTGAACACCCCGATTACCGAAGCCAAACTAGGAGATTTTATTGCTATTCATGGAACGGGATTGGATATTCATAATATAGATTCTATTTATGTGAATGAATCTAAAGTTGATATGGTAGAAGTATATACAGAGAAGGATGTATTGTATATGCAGGTTCCGGTTAAACTATCTCTTGAGCCTACTGATAAAGTTTATATTTATAATAAATTGGGTCGTCAAGACTATCCTCTAAAGACCATTGCTCCCGACCTTAAGCTTGTTCGTATGTTTAATGAATATACACAGCCGGGTGATACAATCATGATTTATGGAGACTTCTTTAATCTTTATGAAATTGATTCAGTAAGTGCTGTAGTTGATTTCAATGGCAAATCATCGAATGTGATCAAATCGGCGAATAACTATCTGACAGCAAGAGTTCCCCTTGGTGTAGATAAAAATATCAAAGTAAAGGTGAAGTCTTTAAAATATGAGATAGAGTCTACTTGTCCGGGACGATACTATGACAACGAATGTATGATTGTAGACTTTGATAATCGTGTACCAAGCAGTATGACCAATGTAGTTACCGATCCGAAAGATAAAAACCGATTGAGTGGTAATTACTTGCATATAAATGAAAAGTCTGCTTGGAGTAGCTGGTGGTATATAATAGAAATAGGGAATACGCCGCTAACAGACGACATGTTAGATCATTCGGATCAGTATGTTATAAAATGTGAGTTTTATACCGCCAACCAGTTTGTTGATGGTAAGATTAAGTTCTTCAATTACCTCTTCTGGGATGCGGCACCAATGGAATGGAAACCTTCTGATTTTGTATTCCAGAATTTCAATCGCTGGGAAACGATAACGTTACCTTTCAAGCGAAACTATTCAGGAACTTATCCGGAAAATATGTACTACCATTCCTTCAATATGAGAATTGAAATAGATCAAAGTATAGCGCGTAACTTTGCTTTTGATAACATACGGGTATGCAAAAAAGGTGATTAACTGCAAATTATTGAAGATTTTTAGTTGTGGTTAAGGTTTGCAGGTAGATAAATTTAGTTTGCTCAGAGGCGATGATGCGATCGTCATCGCCTCTGATGTTTTCAGGCAAAAAAGATACTGCCTACATCTATGAATAACTTATAATATTAGAAAAACATAAAAATGAGAAAAAAAAGGAACTTCACACTTTTGGCTGCAATAATGGCAGTTTTTCTGAGTGTACAATCTTGTAATAATGGTCCCATAAAAGAAGTATGGATAGATGAACTAGGCTCTAGCTCGTGTTATGTGCAAGACTGGGGAACCCCTCAAATTAATAAATCTGTAGTATGGACTCCTCTAACCGTAAACGGAGTGGTTTACGAACGGGGTATCGGGGCACATTCAATCGGACGTATGCTTTTCGATTTGGATGGTAAAGCATTATCCATATCCGGATTGGCAGGAGCTGATGATAATAATCTTTATGCGGGAAAATTTCAGTTCAAGATTATAGGAGATCGTAAAGAGCTTTGGAAAAGCGGTGTTGTGAAGAAAGGTGATCCTATTCAAGAATTTAATGTTGACTTGTCTGGAATAGATAAAGTATTGCTACTTGTCGAAGAATGTGGAGATGGCATCATGTATGATCATGCGGATTGGATCAATGTGAAAGTGACTACACGAGGCGAAGTAAAACCTATTCCTGCATGGCCTAAAGCTATTGCCAAAGAGAAATATATTTTAACACCTCAATCACCCGAACATCCAATCATAAACAATCCGCTGGTTTATGGAGCTCGTCCCGGTAATCCATTCTTATGGACAATAATGGCTACAGGTCAGCGTCCGATGAAGTTTGAAGCGTCAGGGCTACCTGATGGTTTGAAGTTAGACCAGACAACAGGATTTATTACAGGTAAAGCAAAAACAAAAGGAGAATATAAAGTATTGCTAAAAGCTAGCAATGATAAAGGGCGCGATGAAAAAGAGGTTCTTTTTAAAATTGGAGATGAAATAGCTCTAACCCCACCTATGGGTTGGAATAGCTGGAACTGTTGGGGACTATCGGTAGATGACGAAAAAGTACGTGACGCCGCCCGAATGATGAATGATAAATTACATGCACACGGATGGACTTACGTTAATATTGACGATGGCTGGGAAGCCAAAGAGCGGACAAAGCAAGGAGAAATCCTATCAAATGAGAAATTCCCTAATTTCAAGGCCTTAACCGATTATATCCATTCCTTAGGATTAAAGTTCGGTATTTATTCTTCGCCCGGACATATAACCTGTGGTGGTCATGTCGGAAGCTATCAGCATGAGGAGATTGATGCAAAAACATGGGAAAAATGGGGCGTTGATTATTTAAAATATGACCATTGCGGCTACTTGGAAATACAGAAAAATTCTGAAGAAAAATCAATTCAGGAGCCATATATCGTAATGAGAAAAGCTTTGGACAAAGTAAATAGAGATATTGTTTACTGTGTTGGTTATGGTGCACCCAATGTATGGAACTGGGGAGAACAAGCCGGTGGCAATCAGTGGCGCACTACCCGTGATATTACAGATGAGTGGAATGTTGTTACAGCGATCGGATTCTTTCAGGATGTTTGTGCTCCGGCAACAGCACCCGGCAAGTACAATGACCCCGACATGTTGGTAATAGGTAAGCTTGGGAAAGGTTGGGGAGAAAAGGTTCATGATTCATATCTGACAGCCGATGAACAATATTCACATCTCTCTCTTTGGAGTATACTTTCTGCTCCATTGCTCATAGGTTGCGATATGGCGAATATAGATGACTTTACTTTAAATCTGCTGACAAACAGAGAAGTTATTGCTGTCAATCAAGATCCTCTTGTCGCTCCTGCCGTTAAAATTATGACAGAAAATGGACAAATCTGGTATAAGAAGTTATATGATGGATCTTATGCTGTAGGCCTTTTTCATGTAGATCCGTATTTCATCCTGTGGGATCAGGATAGTGCAGAAGCAATACAGAATGAGACTTATAAGATGCAATTAGATTTCTCTAAGCTTGGTATTCAGGGTGAAGTAACGGTTCGAGATCTTTGGAGACAAAAAGATCTTGGTAATTTTACAAATAACTTTCAAGCAGATATTCCATATCATGGTGTAAAGTTTGTAAAAGTTACGCCTAAAAAATAGATGCTGATTAATATAAAATAATTGAGTGTAGATATTTTTCTTCTGCTTACTCTCACATTCAGGTTTCTGCAGTTATGCAGGAACCTGTAATGTTTTAAACAGTATATATACACGTAGCGGAATTTACTTTATTATTTGTGTAAAGAATCGAAAAAATAGCATTAGACAATAAAAAGCAAAGATTGTAATAACGATCTTGAAAAATAAATCTTTACTTCGTAAGGTAATACTCTAAAAGAAGAAAAGATGGAAATATTATCTAAAATATTAATAGGTCTTGTCGCTCTTGAACATATCTACATCCTTTGGATCGAGATGTTTGCATGGACTACAAAAGGCCGTACAACTTTCAAAAGTATTCCCGATGAATTGTTCGAGAAAACAAAAGGATTGGCAGCTAATCAAGGCTTATACAATGGTTTTCTTGCCGCAGGGCTTATCTGGTCACTGCTGATTGGAGATTCTGATTGGAGTCAGAATATAGCATTGTTCTTTCTTAGCTGTGTTGCTATTGCAGGAGTTTATGGCGCTGTCACAGCTCAAAAATCGATCTTTATCAAGCAGGCAGTACCTGCTCTGATTGCAATTATTGTTTTATTATTGAAATGATTCTGGACTATGCATGAACAACTGATCAAGGATATTTCAATTAGGTATAAAATACAATCACAAGACATTGAACTGTGTAAAACGCTTTTTCAGCCTGTATTGATGCCAAAGAACAGAATTTTGGAAGAAATAGGAAAAATTCCACAGCATTTATATTATATCATATCGGGATTTATGCGCCTGTTTTATTATAACGATAATGGAGATGAAGTTACTACGCATCTCAATTGTCCTCACGGTTTCTTTACTGCCTTTTCAGATTTTATAAACCAAACAAAAGCTTCGGTAAATGTAGAAACTGTTACCGAGTGCCAACTACTTCGTATAACCAAGCAGGATTATGATAAATTGATAAATATAAGCACGTTTTGGAAAGATTATGGAATGCAGGTTTTACAAGAATCTGTAATCTATAATGAAGAGCGGTCTAAAGATTTAGCAACATTATCTGCCGAACAGCGCTATCTTAAACTAATGAAGTCTTATCCGAACATTATTCAGAATGTTCCATTGCAATATATCGCCTCTTTCCTTGGTATAAAACCGGAAAGCCTTAGCCGTATAAGACGAAATCTGATTAACTAACAAAAGTCAAGTGTAATTGATTTTACGATTCCGAATTTTGTGTCATAATTATTAAATATAAAACAATGACACAGAAGAATATCGTTTTAGTTACCGGAGCAAACGGACATTTAGGAAATAACTTAGTAAGACTTTTAATCGCCAAAGGATATCAAGTAAGAGCATCTGTCCGCAATATCAAGAATACAAAACCATTCGAGGGGCTTGATTGCGAAGTTGTACAGGCAGATATAACCGATAAGAACTCAATGCTTCAGGCTTTGCGTGGTGTTGATACTTTCTATGCTGTAGGAGCCGTCTTTAAGCTGTGGGCAAAAGATCCGCAAAAAGAGATCTACGATGTGAATATGAATGGCTGCAAAGTCATGATAGAGGCAGCAGCCCAAGCCGGAGTAAAGCGAATTGTGTATGTCAGTTCCATTGCCGCATTGGATTATACAAAAGGAATACCAATCAATGAAGAATCAGGCTACAATCCCGACCGTAGGGATATGTATTATAACTCAAAAAATGATGCAGAAAAACTCGCTTTCGAATTAGCAAAGAAGCATGATATCGAATTGGTTGCCGTATTACCTTCAGCCATGATAGGGGGCGTGATAGCAGACCGCTTGAGTAATTCGAATGAAATATTAAAGGCTATATTGAACAATAAGTTGCCTATCGAAACCAAGATAACCCTCAATTGGATAGATGTAAATGACGTGGCAGAAGGTTGTGCTTTGGCTGCAACGAAGGGTAAGTCGGGAGAACGATATATTTTGGCGAATGAAAAATGTATGACTATTACTGAGTCAATCAAATTGGCTGATGAATTGTTTCCGCAACTGAGGCTTAAAAAGCCGATACCTGTTCCTCGGTTTGTACTGTATTTATTCGGTGCTCTGTTAGGATTTGGAGCTAAAATATCGGGGAAAGCTCCTGCTATGACGACCAAAGAAGTCAATATGTTTTATGGGTTGGTACAGGATTTTGATATATCTAAATCCCGAAGAGAGCTCGGTTTTAGTCCGAAGTCTTCTAAGCAAGCTTTGAAATCGGCTTTGTTGTATATGTGGGAAGAAAGAGAAAGATTATTAAAATAATTATATTTTAAAACTTGTTATAATTTAATCTAAAAGCGGTCGAGATTGTTGTATATGGTAAAAGCAATAAATATGAGTATATACAATTTTACCGTAAAGGATAGTAAAGGTAATGATGTTCCTTTATCCAATTATAAAGGGAAGGTTCTGCTAATAGTTAACACTGCTACAGCATGTGGTTTCACCCCTCAGTATAAAGATTTACAGGAGTTATATCTTAAGTATAAAGATCAGGGGTTCGAAATATTGGACTTTCCCTGCAATCAGTTCGGGAAACAGGCTCCGGGAACAAATGAAGAGATTACCTCGTTTTGTGAGATGAAGTATAAAACGACATTTACCACCTTTGCAAAGATTGACGTAAATGGAGAGAATGCCGATCCTCTGTATAAATACCTGAAAGAAAATAGTAAAGGATTCTTAGGCGATTCTATAAAATGGAATTTTACGAAATTCTTGATTGATAGGGAAGGGAGTATCGTTGATCGTTATGCTCCAATAACCAATCCGTCAAAAATCTCAGGTACGATCGAAAAACTATTAGAAAAATAATATATGCGACTATGGTCTTTACATCCGATGTATCTTGATTCGGCAGGGCTTAATGCCTCCTGGCGTGAAGGGTTATTAGCTAAGAATGTGCTTTTAGGAAATACGAAAGGCTATACGAATCATCCTCAGCTAATTCGTTTTAAGAATAGCCCCGATCCCAATCTTTATATCGACGCCTTTCTTACTGAAATATATAAAGAGGCCGTAAGACGAAACTATAATTACAGTAAGGAAAAGATCCGTCTCATTGAAAATATACTACCAATCTCTGTAACGAAAGGACAGTTGGAATATGAATTTGAACATCTGAGAAGAAAACTTCAAAAACGAAGCCCTGAGTTATTCGATAAATTACCAACATTGGCTAATTTAAATCCACATCCTTTGTTTAAAATAATAGAAGGAGGTGTTGAGGAATGGGAAGTTATAGTGTAATATTAAACGGTTAGTTTGGTTGTACTTTTACTAACCTTATATATTGAGGATCTTGTTGTTTTTTTACTTTTACATCGTTTCCTATAGCTCTTATTTAATAGATAAAGATAATATTTGTTAAAGAAGCGCGCATTTCTTATGTTGTTATATAAAAAGTACTATTTTTACGCCCAAATGACAAACTATTAATAAAGACAAAACTATCAACAATAACTTATGCCTACAACATTACTTTTTCTACTTATTTAGCAAACTATAAATCTATTTTTTTAGAGTTCGTAATATCTAACACAATAATCTCTTTTAGAAGATCTTTACGCTTATGTCTAAATGTTTATGGTTTAACTATTGTAAACAAGGATCCTATTTTTATTTGCATTTAGTTGTTTCAACAGCCATCTATTTGTGAAATAATGATTATACAATAGTTTACTAAGACAAATCTTCAATAGTCTATCAGGAAGAGATGTGCTAATTGTATTACTCTTATTTTCTTCACCGTTTGAGATGTGGGCGGAGCATTCAGATTTTGTAGAGAAGATTCAAAATATTATATAAATAAAAAAAACAGTTAAACTACATGAAACAAACAAACTTTAATCAGAAACAACATGGATGGACACTCTCAGGAGTCTTGTTACTAATCGGTATTCTAATTTTTGTGCCCCAAGAAGCACAATCACAAGTAACAATAGGTACTAGTGCTTCTCCGCATCAAGATGCTTTGCTGGACTTGAAAGAAAATAGTAATGGGACAGCAACAAAAGGTCTATTACTCCCTCGTGTTGAGCTGATCGCATTGAATAATAAGAGCCCACTTAATGAGCATGTTAAAGGAATGCTCGTATATAACACAAAAGACATAGACGATGATGTTTTCGAAGGGTGTTATTATAATGATGGAACTCAGTGGATACGAGTAGGGTCAGGAGCTGGTGATATTGAAATACCTGATGTGGTACTCACTAATCTTTGGCAGGCTACTAGCGGCTGGTCGGTGATAAGCCAAGAATTTAGAAGTTATGGTAAAGCTGTTAACTTTATTGTCAAACTAAAACGAGTAGGAACAAATATCAGTGTTTGGAATACTACTCATAATTCGCAGAAGATAGCTGAAATACCAAGCGGAACAGATAAAGATACATATAAACCCTTTGCTTCTACAACAGTGACGAGTCAGAGTGACATGAATGTAAATTGTTTAGTGAACTTCCCTGCAAGAAATATATCAACTACAGCAGAGTGTGAAATTGATTTCGATGGAAATATTTATATCCAAAATGTAAGGGAGAGTGTAGGAACCTTTATGAATATGGGAACAATTGCAACCAACGACATAATTGTAGTCTCGGGATCATATTTTATTAAATAGTGAATAAAAACTTAACATAGATTCGAAATGAAAAGAATAATTTTTTGTGGACTAGTCTTCGTTTTCAGTGCTTATTCACTTTATTCCCAGGTTGGTATCAATGCTGTGTCACCCGAAGGCGCACTGCATATAAAAAGTCTTACATTGCCTGCCGACAACAAAGGAGTTTTGGTAGGTAGTGATGGTAGTGACGGACTTTCGGTTTCAATAAATGATGTCGAACACCCTTCGGCTTCGGTTAGTTTAGGAGCCAATAATAAAGCTTTTATTCCTAACTCAGTAGCTCTTATTGATGCTCGGGGAAATGCAGCAGGTAATCCTATTAAAAACCCTGTGGACGGAATGGTTGTTTATAATACCGCCAGAGGAGGAGAGGTGCCCAATAACGTTATTCCGGGCTTATATGTTTTCAATAGTGCTCTAAATAAATGGATGTATTGTCTTACAGAATCAAGCAACAGGCAGACGAAGGTATATACACTTTATTCTGAGCTGACTCTGCCAACTACAAAACTATATAGCTCTGCCAACGAGACAGCCGGTTTTGCCCCTTTAAATCTAGTAGCTATAGGGGCATCTATCCCTACCGATTATATAGAAGTAATGTCGGATGCAGCTTATGCTATGATGCTTACCTTATCTGGAGATATACCCTCTGTTTCATCCTTTCAGAAAATGACGATATATGTTGCTGCCGTCTCACTAAAAAGTGATGGGAGTGTAGATAAAGTTTTAGATATAGCCGAAATAGACCCCACTGCCTTTTCGCAAGGAANNCATATCCGCTGACTTTAGGATTTGATGCTCATCGGGGAGAAAGGATCTCGGTACGCATTGCTTCATATGAAGGTACTCCTTCATGGACTTTAAAGCCGGGAGAAACTTCAATTGTTTTTTTCAAAATCTAAAAAAGAAGCAAATGAATAAGTATATACAATTTATATTCCTTGCTATTTTATTAGCAGGAACATGTACGGCTCAGGTTGGAATTGGTACTGCAAATCCGATTGGGATTCTTAATGTAGATGTACAAAAGAACAATTCGACCACCCCTACCGGTAGTCAATTAAAAGACGATCTGATATTCAAGTTGAATGCAAATAACGAAGCAAATCTTGTAATAGGCGGCGAACCTTTGAATAAGGAAGCATCGCTCGAATTGAATGCTCAGGACAAAGCTTTACTCCTTAACCGAGTTGCTTTGGAGTCAGCATCGGATAATAATACTGTACCCTCTCCGCATGACGGAATGATCGTTTTTAATACAAATACCGGAGGGGCGGAGGAAGATGATGTCAGCCCGGGTACTTATCTGAATATGAATAATGAATGGCTAAGGCTTATCGACTATGAAGACAGTGGGACAAGTACTGTTTCAAAAATCGGAGCGTTGACCACTAATGTATCAGCCAGCCCCCTTACAAACACAACTACAGGAGCAGGGGCAAATCTGTTTCCTCTCGATCAAAGCATTATTATAAATGATGCAGGAATATATATATTTTCTTTTAGGCTATACGGAAGTATGAAAACTGCCAGTAATACCAATAATACGGGACAGGTAGCTGATGATTACTATTTGTACTTGTTTAAGAAAGTGGCTGATAACGAAGTGCTATTGAGTAGGGTAGATATGGTTGTAGGCAAAGCTTCCAGCAACAGTTCTAACAATACCTACTTTCCAATAATGTACACGCCCTATCTAAGAGTAAATGATGAAATTATTATAAAGATAGGACGTCGGAATGGCGCACTGAATTGGGATCTTCGTGGTAGTACTAACAAAAATGAGGCAAACCGAACCACTTTTGTATATTGGAAGATACAGTAAATTTTAATAATCAGAAAAAAATGAAAATAATAATATTATTGATTGCCAGCTTAAGTGTTTTATATGTTCATGGGCAGGTCGGAATAAAAACACAAAACCCTAAAGGTGCATTACATATCGATGGAGCAGCGAACAATCCTCAAAGCGGTACAATACAGGAAGCACAAAAAAAGGATGACTTGTCAGTCAATTCGTCTTTAGGTAGTATGACTGTCGGTATAGGTGCTGTTCCTGACGATAATTCGAATCTACAGTTGCAACTGGGTGGAGTTAAGAGTGCTTTTCTACCAAACAGAATAGCTTTGGAAAGTGTTACAGACAATATTACTGTTCCCGATCCTGTGTCAGGAATGATAGTTTATAATACGACCAACAATCCGGGAATAGGACTTGAACCGGGTTTATATACCTTCTTCAATAATAAATGGAATGAAATACAGACAAAAGAAGTTGCGTCTGTTATCGAGCGAAGAGATTTATGGGTTGCGTCGGGTAATCGTGTACAGCCCGAAACAAATTCAAAAGCCCATGAGAGACCTGCTCGTTCGAGAGTTCTACTTTGGGCTGACCCCGCTACCGGCAAAACAAACGAACCATTTATTACTTTACCCGAAACCGGATCTTATGTATTCTCCTTCAGATTATACATGGATCAATCGGCCAATGCTGCTTCTAACAGGTATAGGGGATTGTTGTATTTGTGGGCACTTAAAGGTGACAATAATTTCGCGCCAGCCGATAACTTACCTTCGAACGTTACTCTTGAAGACGGAGCAGAGATAAATATGACAGCCTATCCCACAGCCAGTCAGTTGACTACTACGCTAACCCTTACTGCTAGTGGAAATAAAGGAGACAAGATTTCGTTTCGTATTGGTGCCACTACAACATCCGGTATATATACCGGGTATCCGAGAGCCGCACCTTTACAAATTACACCAATGAGAACCAGTCTGATTTTTTGGAAACTATAAAGGGTGTATCCTATTGAGATTAATCTCTAAATTTTTATATTTAATAAAATAATGCAGGCATTGTAAAATACCTGCATTATTTAAATTGAATATTAGAGATTTTCTTTATGCTTCTTAACTTCGTCTACTAGTTTCGAAAAAGATTTATCTCTTTTGCGTCTTTCATATTCCGAAGTAGAAAAATGCCAAGCTTCTCTCCTTAGTTTCAGATAGCTCTCATAAACTTTACGATCTAATGTCCCATTATTTATTGCTTCTAAGACAGCACAGCCTGGTTCGTTTGTATGCTCACAGTCTTTAAAACGACACAATCCTTCGTAGTCAGAAACTTCAAGCATTCCCGAAAGGGAGTCCGGATTTTCAATAGCCAATCCAAATTCTCGAACGCCCGGAGTATCGATTAATACTCCCGATCCCTTCATCAATACCATTTCCCGACGTGTTGATGTATGCCGTCCTTTTCCTGTAGATGAACTTATATCAGAGGTTAGCAATATTGATTCTTCGCAAAGTGCATTCACCAGAGAACTTTTCCCAACACCCGAAGAGCCGACAAATACAACCGTTTCTCCTTCTGCGATAAACTCTCGTAACTGAAGAATCGTTTGAGGCTGGTGGATACTTGTAAACAATACAGGTATCCGATCGGCAATGTGCTTGATAGCGTTGCTTATATTCTCTTTCTCAAACTCCAAATCAGATTTGTTGAGTACCAGTATGGGGCTGATGTTTCCTTCCACTATCTGAGCCATAAAACGTTCAGCCCGACGGACATTGAAATTATCATCCAAACTTTGTACAATAAAAGCTTTGTCAACGTACAACGCAATGGCCTGTTTATCAGATACTGTTCCACTTTTCTTTCGAAACAAAATCCGTTCACGTGGAAGCATATCAACTATAATCCCTTTCCGGTCATCGAATGGCTGAAAAATTACCCAATCGCCCACACTCGGTAAATCGTAAGTTGATCTACCGAACATCATATTCCCGGTCAGTTCACATTGGAACATTCCATTTTCGGAGATAATCTCATAGCATGTCCGATGGACTATAGATACCCGTCCGTGAGGCAACGCTTTATGGATTGATTCTTGTTTTAGCTGGCTTAATTTATCGCTCCAGCCATAAGTATTCAGATCGATCATAGCTTTACCTTTTTCGCGATGAAAAATGTATAGCCATAGAATTCTTTATACTTGCTGTACAATTCCGCTTCGTAGCGTTGAGACGTAACCAGGTCTTCAGCAGCTTTATTTCCTGCATATTTATTCAGGAAAACATCTTCAGCAGTAGCTTTAGGAGCAAAATAATACTTTATCCAACACGTTTCGGGTAAAATAAATGTAGCCACAGGGAGATATCCTGCCCGGTGTATTTTGGCTACCTGATTGGGTATCGTATCTATTTCAGGATATGAATTCATCCAGAAGTCATTTATTTCTGCCGGGCGTTCGTCTGTAAACCATGAACTCTCGGAGATAGCCAAGTACCCTCCTGTTTTCAAATATTTACGCCATTCGTTCAACCCTCGTTCAAAGCCAATATTATAAATTGCTCCTTCTGACCAAATCAGGTCTAACTCCTCATTCTGAAAAGGAAGATTATCCATTGAGCCTACAATCCCTTTCACTCTGTCTTCCATGCCTAGCTGCTTTGCATTACGATTCAGAATATTGATAAAGTCGGGAAATAAATCCAGTGCAGAAATCTTTCCCTCAATATGCTTGGCAAGTGTCATTGTTTGCCCTCCTGTACCACAGCCAATGTCGGCAATAAGGGATTTTTCTGTTAGGTTATCAATAAAGCGAAGGGCTGTGAGTGTTGCATCGGTACTACCGGGACCCTGTCGTTCCATGCTAGAGAAAAACTCGCAGATTAAATTAAAATCGAAATCGTGAATTGTTTTATTTTCGTTATTCATTTCGTTATTTGTATTAGCGCACATATACAAGCATGACAATGCTGTAGCACTAATGTACGCAGGTTAAAATTAAATTATAATAATATGAATATTCCTCTCAAAAAGGTTTATTTGAGAGTAAACGAAAGGACAATCTGTTTTGAAAGGACAGATTGTTTACAATACCAAATCCGATTTCTGTAAAATCTTAGTCATCTTGCAAAGATATATAAATATTTAATTATAAATAAAAAAACTGTTCCGGAAGTGATGATTTAATATAAGATCACTCCGGAACAAAGTTTTTCGCCTAATGTTTACTAAAAAATTCACTTACCACCAATTATTACCATTATCTACGGATTGAGCTATTGTTGATTCAGGCTTTTGTGTATTTATTTTTTTCTGTTCTTTACCCACTGGCATTGTTTCAGGTATAGGAGGGCTTTTTGGGGGTATGTTCGTCTCTTCAGTAAGAAGTTCTCGGGTTTGAGAAATCTTTTTGTTTGCTATAATTTTTTCAGCCTCTACAAGTTTTGTAGCTAACATTGAAACTTCTACTTTTGGAGCAAATGATACTGACCCATTAATTCTGCATCCTGTTTCCATAATAGCCTTTTTTGCCATAATTGAGCCTTCTATAACAGCCGAATTACTAATTTGTATGGTGTTCGTGCAAAACACATTCCCTTTAACTAAACCACCGATTGTGCAATCGGTAGCCGTTATGCTTCCATCAATAGTCGCAGTAGAATCCACTATAGCCCTATCTTTTATAAAAAAGTTTCCTTTTTGCATTCCTGTAAAGCAAAATCCACCTAAAACAACTTTGTCTTGATTTGATACAGCTATTTCTTCTGCTGTTTCTTTTTCTATAGGTTTGGCTTTTTTTCGTTTGATGAAAAACATTTTTTATACCCTATTTATACTATTCACCTGTGAAATTTGTTACTACAGTAGTTGCATTGCCTATATCAATCCCAAGAGCCGAACTTTTTCTCCCACTGAGGCGTAAAGAGTTGAGAGCATATCCTTTGCTTGCGAGTGTTTCCGGATTATCCAATACCGTTATCTCGGTGAAATGTCCAAATTCTGCAATAAAACAGTCTACTAACTCCTGATAATACATCGCACCCCCACATAAGTATATCCGATTCGTTTTCACAAGGTTGGAGTCATTGATAATGTTGCGTAGATTGGGCGATATGACTTCTTGATAGTATGTTTGGATAACATTTTTACGAATTTCTCTTAAATCAACATTCTGGCGATTTAAAAAGATATATCCTCGCTGAAAAGCATCGTCCAGCTGGTTTACATTTCTCAACTCGAGATAATATTTACTCCTCAGTTCGTTG
The DNA here is from genome assembly GCF_002483985.1 of Dysgonomonas sp. UBA7630. Lineage (NCBI taxonomy): Bacteria > Pseudomonadati > Bacteroidota > Bacteroidia > Bacteroidales > Dysgonomonadaceae > Dysgonomonas > Dysgonomonas sp. UBA7630. Next base: position 140,781 of record NZ_DLIY01000003.1, on the reverse strand, counting down.
ATCATCAGATTTACAGCATAACGGATTCCGTGTGTACTTACCATTGCCTGTTCTACGATTCCCGAATCGGTGCTTAATATAGACTCGAAAGTGCCAAAGCCGCAACTAAATACAAAAAAACTTCCCGAAATATTAGGCTCTCCTTTGCGTATTGCAATTGTGCATCCTACAATTTCGGGAATGACTTCAACTCTTTGCACATCCAGCACAACTTTCTTTTTATTCCCTGCATTGTGGGTTGATGCATCATAGTCGAGTAGGTGGGTTTTTTTGAAGAATTCAACGGCTTTATCTCTATAAATATAATAGGTTGAGTAGGGGAAGCCTGTTGTAATTGTTAGCGGTTGTTCTATCTTGTCCTGGGCTAGCAGGATTGATGCTTTGGCAAGAAGCTGATAATCGATATCATCAGGAGAGGAGTTTATCAGCTTATGAGGTAACTGTCCTTCGTTCAAGGCTAGATCACCACAGATATACCATTTGTCATTGTGCTGAATCTTCAGTCCATGAAGCAAATCTTTAGAGGTTTGGGATAGAACTGTGTTGTTGATCTCAATTAAACTCGGAAAGGATTGAATTTCATACATAGGTTTTTTCAAAAAAGTGTTTAACAATTAAAATAATAGCATTATATGTTTTATATATCTCTTATAGTGAGGATGGCTTCATTATTATTTCGCCTTCATATATAGCACCCTCGTCCATACTCAGATTTTCTGTGTTGATGCTCCCCATTATTTGCCCCGAACACTTTATTAGTACAGATTCGGAAGCTGATATGTCTCCTTCGATATGCCCAAAGACAATGAGTTTTTTTGTATTCACATGTCCTCTTATTGTCCCTGTCATTCCTATCACTACCGTTTCTGCTTGCTCAATGTTTCCAATTATAGTGCCTTCGATACGAATCGCTCGAGTTTGCTTGATATTACCTCGAAGAGTAAAGCTTTCACAAATTACTGTCGGCACTAAAGAGGCTAGATCATCGGGTTGATCGTTTCTTTCTGTTTGTTTTTTTATCATGATATACTATTCATTTATCTTCGTATATATAAAGAATAGGGATGTTCCTGGGATAAATAATTGCTAGCACTAAATTAGAGTATAATCATGTAGTGGATCTAAAAAAGGGAGTGGGACAAAAAGGGGACAATTAAAAATATTATTGTATAATCGCTGTATGTATCTGATTAACATCTGTATGTGAAAAAAGGTGAAGAGGGGTGGATGAATAAGAATGCTCTATCTAATAATACGTTTTTAATAAAAGAACAGGGTTACCCAATGTCTGGATAACCCCGTTCTTACGTTTTTTAATCCTACTCTTTGTCGAATTAATTTATATGTTTTGAATAAATGACACTAGATTCGTATCTCGTTCAATCTCGAGTTTCTTTCGTAAACGCTGCCGTGCTTTTTTGAGTGCTTCCTCCGATTGGAATGTTATTTGGGCTATTTGTTTGTTGGTCATATTCAGTTTAAGAAATACGCATAGCTTACGTTCATTCTGAGTCAGCATAGGAAAATGATCATTAAGATTTTTATAAAACGATGGATGCACCTTTTGAAATAAAATTTCAAACTCCTCCCAGTTGGAGTTATATGTCTGTGATCTATAATCGAAAATTAAAGATTTTATATCGTCTCTTACTTCCGGGGTTGTGTTCTTCTCAATATTCTCCAGCATCTTTATGCTGCGAACATCTCGTTCGGCTGTTTGTACCAGTTTAAGCGTTGCTGAGGTCATCTCCTTTTGATTTTTCTCCAGTTCGGTATTGATTTCTTCCAGCTCCAAGCGAAGAAGCTGCTTTTTCAGTCTATACGAACGGGTAGTCATTATAACGAGTAACAATAAAAGAACGAAGGCTACAATCAGGAAGAGAATGACAGCCCGTTGGCTTTTTATTTTTAATCCTTTATTCTGGGCTTCTATTTCGTAGACTTGTTTTGCTTTATCGTATTTATAAGCGCTCTCTAAGTCTGCAAGTTTCTTTATATTATTTTCGTTGAATATACTATCGTTATATAATTTGTATAGCATATGATTCTGATATGCTGCCTGATAATTATTTGTTGCGGCGTAAATCTCCGATAGTTGTCCATAAATCTCTTTTTGAAGACTCAGTAATTTCAATTCATTGGCTATCTTCAATCCCTTTTGGGAATAATCTAATGCTTCGGCATAACGTTTTTCTTGAATATAGATCAATCCCATTTTTACCCATATCTCTGCTTTTGCTCGCTTTAAATCTATTTTTTCGGCAAGAAGAAATGCTTCATTGAGATGATCAAGCGCTTTAGGAAATTCTTTCTCTCGGGTATATATAGTACCCATGTTGACTAAAATGTTAATAGTCAGGCTTAGTTGGCTATTCTTTCCAATTCTTAAAGATTTTTCGTAGTATTCCAATGCACGAGGATCGTTCATGTTCATATATATATGACCTATGTTAGCCAAACACGAGGATATCTTAAAATTATCTTTTATTTCTTCGGAAATCTTTAATGCTTTTTGAAGATAATTGAGGGCGTCTTTATACTCTCTCTGGTCGGATTGTATTCCGGCAATGTTAACATAATTCGCTACCATTGCCGACTTATCATGGAGTTGCTCGTTAATCTTCAAAGCCTTCAAATGGCATTCGAGTGCTACTGTATAATTACCTTGAGTACCATAAATCCACGCCAAATTGTTTAGTGCTTTTGACAGAACGGGATAATCCTTTAGTTCTTCGCCCAAGAGAATGGCTCTTTCGAGTATTTCGATAGCTTTTGTATATTCTCCTTTTGTACTATGGCTTCGTGCTACATTTACGAGACATTTCAGTAAAAGGCTCTTATCATTTATTTCATTCGCTATTTTAAGAGCACGTTCGTATGATTTATCACTTTTGGGTATGTCACCAAGTTCTTTGTATACGTTTCCTATTGCAATCAGACAATTGCATATTACCGTTTGTTCTTTGATGACTTCTGCCATCACGAGGCTTTGTCGAAAATAATTGAGTGAGGACTGTTTATCGTTTTTGATATAAGCCAATCCCTTTACCCACAGGCTGACAGCTTTCCCTTTGGCGTAATTTAACTGATCGGACAGCCGGGCTGATTGAGAGGCGTATTTCATAGCTTTTTGGGTATCTTTCGAATATATAATGTAACCTATTTCATTCATTATATCCACCCTCTCCCGATTATTTGAAGAGTGTAGCTTCAATACATTTTCAAGGCTATCCATCTTTTGCATTTGAGCAGAAAGAGTTTGAAAAAAGGTTAATACAAAGAATAGAAATAGAGAGGGAAAACTCAATCTGTTTCTCATATGGCTAAACAAGGTTAGAATTTAAATTATACATCAACGATACGATAATTGATACTGATAAAACCGACTCCTGATATATTTTTAAGGGTGTAAATACACAACAGGCTTTTCTGATTTTTTCCGATAGATAATTCATAATGTGAATGCAGAGTGAAGCACATTTATAGAACTGTTGTTGTGAATTTGTTGTAAAGTTAAGCTTTTGTATAATTTTAGACAATGTTTCTCATCGAAATAGGTATATGTGAAAACAAAAAAGAGTTACGGTTTTATTTCCCTTCTTTCACTTGATTTTGAAAGTGAATTTTATAGGACTAATTAATCAGGACTTATCACTTAAAAAATATAATTTCGAAAAGCATATCATCGTCAGCTGATGTTAAGTAAGTGAAAACAGTTTTATTTTTCAATATGATTTCAATTATTTGAATGGCTCATATTTGGAAGTTATGAGTTTGACGAGACCTTTGAAAAATGAAGCACGTAAATATAAAGGCTTATTTTCATTTTTAGATAAGTATATGTGGTTTAATTCCAGGAATATTTTAACAAAATTGGTTAAGTGTGTGGCCTATTTCAGTATATTTGTTACTAGATATTTAAATCTGATACTTAGTATGATAAAAAAAATAGAACTTCAAAAATTTAAGCGGTACAATCTGAAAAATATAGATTTAATACCGTCCAGACTCTCGTTACTTGTTGGAGGAAATAATTCTGGTAAATCAACAATACTACATGCCTTGGCAATTTGGGAATATTGCAAAACGGTTTTGATCTATGAAAAAAATTCAAGAGCTATACTCGCCGGGTTCCGTGGGGATGGTTACGGTATAAGTATAGATGATTTTACTCCTATAAATATCCCTTCTTTAAAATATTTATGGACTAATTTAAAACCAACAGGTGGATATAGTTTATCAATAAAATGTTACTGGGATATCCCAGATGGACCCGAAAGGTTTCTAAAAATAGGTTTAGCATTAACACAAGAAAGATTATATATTAAAAATTTAGAATCAAATATTCAAGAAGGAGATTTTGTCCCTAAAATTGCGTATTTACCTCCATTTGCTGGTATAACAGATAAAGAGCAATGGNNCAATAAGTTAATAGGTCAAGGTCTCGCCGGTTCTGTTTTACGGAATACTATAATGGATCTTTATCACCAAAATATAAAAATAAGAGCTGAGAAAAAGGAAAATAGAGCAAGGATACCTAAAGCAGGATTGGCTGAGCTAAGAGAAGATGATTCCTTTGAAATACTTAACAAAGTTCTTTTCTCAATTTTTAAAGGAGTTTTATATCCTAAATTCTTCAATCCTGATTTTCACACAAATATTAAAGTTGACTTTGTTAAAGGCGAATTTATAAACAATCGATTCTCTCCTTTTTCAGCATATTCAAAAAGAGATATAATGGTAGAAGGCAGTGGGTTTCTCCAATGGTTAAGTGTTTATACTTTCGCTATAAATCCTAACGTCGATATATTGCTTTTAGATGAGCCAGATGCCCACTTACATAATTCTTTACAAACAGAACTTATAAAAAAACTTCAAGAGATATCTCAAAAATTAAATAAACAAGTATTAATAGCAACACATTCATGTGAAGTAATAAAATCTGTTTCTCCAGAGATAGTTTTATCAGTGGATAACAATAATATTAGGTATTTAAAACAAGAATCTGATAAGGTAAAGGTATTATCAGGTTTAGGAACAGAATATTTTCCTAAAATAGATCTAGTTCAACGATATAGAAGAATTTTATTTGTTGAAAATGAGAGTGATGCCAATATATTGAAAAAAATGTGCGAAAAAACGAGGCCATGGCCTAATAACCTAGTCATATGGGCTTTCGCCAATAATCATAGAGAAAGGAAACAACTTTTTCTTCACTTAAAAGATGAAATTAATGGGTTAAAGTGTATTAGTCTTGAAGATAGAGATAATGAACTCTATGAGAATACTCATCAAAGCTTGATGGATAGAACTTATTCATCTGATTTAGTTGAAGGAGATAATGAATTTAGATATCGAAGATGGAGACGTTGGGAAATGGAAAATTATCTGCTATCTCCATCTGCTATAGCAAGAAAAGCAAAGTGCAGTGAAGAAAGTGTCAGACAGTTTTTAATAGATAATCACAGTTGTATTGTTCACGGAGACTACTTGCAATCAGAAAAAATTCCATCAATTGCACCTCTATTCGAAGAGGGAAAGCCTATTATTGAAAATATATGTAACCATTTCAATATAAAAAAATATCAAATTGCAGAAGAAATGCTTCCGGAAGAAATATTTGAAGATGTAAATACATTAATTAATGAAATAATTATATTCTGTCAATAAAAGTACTTGATGGTCTAACTGATAGCTTTTAGTTAGCAGCACTTTCAGAAATAGATCGCAGAACGATTTGTGTTGCTCTTACATTATGCACCCATTAAGGCTGATATGTGAGGAAGCTATTTCGGAGTTTCTGGTATAATCTACATAGTTTGTTTTATTTAACAATTCTACATCGCTCAATAAAACAAACTATGCTCAATGAAAGGAATAGCCTAAAATTCAATCTTATAACTAATGTTTGGGATAATAATAGCTTCTCTTTCGGGATCTACCAAATGTGTCTTAAAGTTGTAGCGATGACCTTGGTAGTCTTTGCAACTAGTTGCATTTAGCACTTTAATGGCAAACTCATGAGATAAACTCTTTTTGTTAATTTTGTAGCTTACATTAAAGTGTAACAGAAATGCCGGGGATAACTGTTTCGAGAAGGCTTTACTCTCATCATAAATAGCATCTTCCTCTTTCTGAGATGCATCCAGATTGACAGGTGAGTATCTGTCTCCTCCTTGATAAGATAATCGAATATTAGCATTGAACATATTTTGTTTACTGCGTCCTACCATCCACTCTTTTCCTGCTAATACGTTGAATACAAATTTTCTGTTGTATCTTGTGTTTCTCCATTTATTATCTCCTACTTTGTAACGAGAATCGAAGAGAGATCCGGTGAGCATATAGTAATAACCTTCTGACATATACCGTTCAAAGGTTATATCAATACCATAATTCACTCCTTTTCCCTTATTCGAAAGCTTATCGGTTATGAACCAGTCATTTTGAAGATTTATAAACGAAAATGTACTATCGCTTATAATAGGAACACTGTATAGTTGTTGAAAATAAGGTTCGATTTTTAGATGATAATCATTTCCAATATTAAGATCATAAGACAGGACTATATGATGAGCTTTTGTAAAATCCATATTCTTGTTAATGAGTTCTCCCTCTTTCGATTTAGTAAAGTAGTAATTCAACATTTCTAATCTGCTATGTAGTCCATAAGAAAGAGCTAAAGATTGATTTGGTCTAAATTTCCATGATAATGCTGCTCTAGGTTCTATTGTATAATTATTATTGAGTGTGAATAATTGCGTATTGATACCAAGATTAAGTGTCCATTTATCCGAAAATTGTAAAGATGAATTAGTATATGCTGATAGTAAAGAACTGAAACCTGATTCATTGGTTATGGTATTCATTGGCTGTTGATGTGTGGCTTCTTCTAATAACAGATTATATTTAAGCCCTGTAACCCTTAGGCCTGTTTTATTGGTATGTATCCTACTATATTTCTTATTTAGCGATGAAGCGAATACAAAATTCCAATTAGTAGATTTGATTAAGTTTTGTGGAATAGGTTTTACATTAGCATTCATCCTTTCAGTATGCATATCAAGACCGCTAACAGTAGTAGCCAAAGTTGTTTTAAGGGTTGCATTGTTCCACACTCTTAGTTTGTGATTCAGACCAAAAACTCCCATATATTGTTTCACATCCTGATCTTCTTTATCCTGAATATATTCCCATTTACTAGGGTCGGTTTCTGCCTTTTGCCCCGAGCGATCAATCAAGCCCACTCCCCAGATAGAAAATATACCAGCTTTTTTTGTTGGAAAATTAAGTTTAAAAGACAAGTCCTGATACTTTGTATTCTCTGCATCTTCGGGTAGCATAGAAGAGAGCAGTCCTAGTGTTGAATACCGGTAATTGAATATATAAGAAGAATTGCTCCCTTTTTTGAATGGACCTTCGGAAGCAATATCTATTCCTACTAAACCGAGTTGTACTGTATTTTCCCGTTTCTGATTGTTTCCTGTCCGTAAATTCATATCCAATACCCCTGATAAAGCATTTGAATATTCAGCAGGGAATGCTCCTGTCATAAAATCAGAATTACCTAGCACAAAACTGCTTAATGCCGATAGCCCTCCACCTCCGAAAGTAGTTACTTCTGCAAAGTGGTTCGGATTGGGGATTTCAACATCTTCCATTCTCCATTGTAGAAATTTAGGTGCATTTCCTCTGACAACAATACCATTATTCCCTACACTACTCGTTACACCGGCAAAAGATGTTGCTAATCTTGCGGGATCATCGAACCCTCTTGCATACCGGCTTGCTTCTTCTACGCTCAACATACGGGCACTGCCTAATGCCATATTATTTAAGGGTTGTGACTTATTTATCTGAGGAGTGACAACAATCTCATCAAGTTGTTTCAAGTTTTCAACCATTGCAATTTCCAGATACAATTCTTTAGACGAAGACAGTAGTTGCTCTTTTATTATAATAGGATTATAGCCGATTAATGTTACCTGAATATCATAACGCCCTATCGGAACATTTTGTATTTTAAATTGTCCTAAGCTATCTGTACTTACACCTAAGGGGATTTTGCTATTTAGTACAGCTACAGTTGCATATTCAATAGGGTTATTCGATTCTTTGTCATATACCATACCTCGTATATTCTGAGATGATTGTGCATATAATATACCTAACGACAGGACGTTTAATAAAAGAAATAATAACGTTTTGTTCATGATTTTACCTACTTTTGTTTTGTACAAAGGAAGAAACTGTCCCTTAGGAGATCAATACTGATTTATCATTATATTGCCCGTATGGAAGATTTACAGAAGGAACATGCACGACTTTTATCATTGCAGAGTTTTAATGAAGCTGATCTTGATTACTCTCTACTCGAATATCATAAGCAAATGCTCTCTCATTTGGCTAGAGTGTCGAATAGCGGGATAACGGTTTTTGATATGTATAAGAGGAAGCATGTATATACATCGTTCAATTTTGGAGGAATATTTGGCGATTGTAAAGAAGGTATAGATGAACGTGTGCATCCTGACGATTTACGTTCTTTAACAAGAAACGGTATTGCAGCGCTCAAATTTTTACATGCGAATAAAGAAAACTTACAGGATTATAAAATGATCACGGAGTTTCGTATTTGCAATGCTATCGGTCAGTATGTGAGAGTGGTGGAACAATACACCTTATTGGAAAAAGATAAGTCGGGAAATGCATGGTTATCGTTAAGTGTTTTGGATTTATCTCCAGACCAGAGCTCTTTTAAAACGGTGAGAGGCCATATCTTAAATGTAAAAGAAAATACGTTTTTCCCTATTGAAAACCTATTATCCCCAAAAGTATCGGATCTTACCACTAGAGAGATAGCTGTTCTACAGTTAATAAAAGAAGGCTTACTGAGCAAGGAAATTTCAGAACAGTTGTTTATTAGTGTCCACACCGTTAATACGCATCGACAAAGAATATTAGAGAAGTTAGATGTAAATAATTCTATGGAGGCTGTTAAGTATGCATCTGCATTAGGACTGATCAGCTAATTTAAATTAAGCTAATTGAATATTATTTTTTCTTACCAATAAGCGAAGACGGACTAAATGATATCCCAATATAAACATAAAATGCTCCATCAGCACTCACTTTCAAGACAGGGTCACTATATGAATCCTGCTTTCTGAATAGTCTGCCTGACGGAGTGAATCGTACTCCTGTTTTGCCTGTGACCAGAAATGAGTTTGCAATAAGGTGTTCATAAACTAATCCCGAATTGATATCCAATTGCCTGTACTGGTACTTTTGGTCTGTACCGTCTATATTATAAAGATAAAAGGTTGCACCGTCCATTTCTGCACCTAGTGAAAGTCTGCCATTACTAAAGACATGTTTTCTCAGATACACGTTTTTGGGAAGGATAATATCCACTATAAGCCCGTTTCTGAGTTTATGTTCATATGAGAAAGTAGGAATGAAAGGTACCTCAGACAGTGGATCGATAGGAATTGCAAAACCAATACTCATTTTTGTCCGTTCATTAGCTTTAACTATCATTGTTCCTGTAAGTAACCCTCTTAGTCGTTCAAAATGCTTTTCGCTACCATCAACAATTATACTGGAGGTAAAAACTGTCCTTTTTTTGAACAAAGTTGAGATGTAAGCTAGATTAGCTGCTGCATGGAAATAATGAAAATCATTATCTATATTCTTTCTCGTTTGCGAAAAAGGCTCTGTCATATCAGCCTTTACCGAGATATAATTGTATCCGAGAGTAGTTCCGAAAAGCCAATTCTTTTTCTGTATAATGTTGATATTGGCATTAATCTTTGCTTGAGATAGTCCTTTGACCTTGCTATCGGGGTATGAATTGTTCCCATCCTTCAAGGTGAAGTTATATGGCATCAATCGGGTGAATTCGATGTTTAAAGGACGAGCTATTGTGAATTTTGCAGCAGCAATAGCCGCAGCTCTCTGAGATGGATTTAAGCCTTCTTTTGCTATTGGAGGTATACTGTCATTGTTTTGAGAGAAAGATTGAATAGAGAAAATCAGAATGCCGAGGACTAAGACCATTCTTTTAGACACTTCCATAAATATACTATTGAATAAGATGAGTATAATGCTTACTAAATATTATCACGAGGCAAAGAAATAGATAATGCTGAAACCTTTTTTTTATTTTATACCAAACCCGCTTCATTTTATACTAAAGTCTTTTTAATCTGCTTTCTAATTCGGATTTTGTATGTCTTTCAGGTTGTTTCGTATAATATTTTAATAAACGGGATGTAATTCTTTTATCTTTGTTTAAAATTTTATTTCGAGGGGATATATGGGATACGAACCGATTGTAATAAAGAACACAAAGATTCTTCAATTGATGGTTAATGACCGATATCGATTACTGCGGCACATAGTACTCCTATTGGGCGTTTTTATTCTTATATTTTGTTCCGGCCAGTTTTCTGAGTATTCGGGTGTTTTCCGATATATCCGATTGTTCTTTGTATATATTGTTATGATAATAACATTTTATGTCAATATGAATATTCTGGTTCCCCGACTCTTCTTCAAAAACCAATATGTCGTTTATATATTTCTACTGCTTTTACTTGTAGTCATTGATCTCTTTACGATGAGATATTTCTTAAACCATATTTTCGAACCAGTACAGAATGTATATTATGATAAAACCTCAGGCAACGGAAATATGTATCAAAGTACGATTACAATCGGAGCTGTTATATTGGTGACCACAATGATAAAACTCTTTCAAAGATGGGTGCATGATAATGAAAAAATAACGGAACTGAATAATATTACATTGACAATGGAATTAAGTGAATTACGTAATCAAATCAACCCTCATTTCCTCTTTAATATGCTTAATGGTATTAAAGCTTTGGTGCGTACCGATCCGGAGAAAGCTGTCATTGTTATAATGAAACTGTCGGAGTTTCTTCGATACCAACTGTATGAGAATAATGAAGAAAAGATATTACTTAAGTCTGAGATTGTTTTTCTTACTAACTTTCTCGACTTGGAAAAACTCAGGAGAGATAACTTATCAGTAGATATTAGTCCGAGTAAAGAAGATTCTCTGATCTACAAAAGTATATTTATTCCCCCGAACCTTTTTACCACATTTGTAGAGAATGCAGTAAAGCACAGTGTAAATATTGCAGGAACCGATTCTTACATTAGGATTAATATAAGCGTAGAAAAAGATAAGCTGTATTTTACCTGTATTAATTCGATAGACCCTGAATATATTCCGTCAAAAGGAAAAAATAATGGATTGGGACTTGCGAATATAAAAAGGCGTTTGGATCTTTTATATGGAGAAAATCATTCTCTGGAGATTGATGTCTCAGAGAAAGAGTATAACGTTAAATTGATAATTCCGCTATGAATTGTATTATTGTAGATGACGAACCTCTAGCAAGAGATGAGCTGCAAGCACAGATAAAAGAAATATCCAAAGTAGAAATATTAGGCAAGTTCTCTAATGCTCCAAGTGCTTTAGCTTTCTTGAAAGATAATGATGTAGACCTTATTTTCCTTGATATAGAGATGCCAATGGTGACAGGGTTAGAATTTGCGGCTCAGTTACTAAAGAAAGCTTTGATCATTTTCACAACGGCATATTCTCAATATGCATTGGATAGCTATGAGCTGGATGCAATCGATTATCTTCTTAAACCAATTGCTAAAGAGCGGTTGGAAAAGGCCATAAACAAGGCTGAAACCTATAAGAAACTACTGTCGGATGATACTGAGAAAAGTATAATAGAAGGAGGAACGGACGATTTTTTAATTATCAAGTCAGAACGTAGGTTTCATCGAATCAAATTTTCTGATATCAGGTATATCGAAGGTCTGAAAGATTATGTTGTTATATATACGACCAGTCAAAAACTTATTACGGCTATGAATTTGAAGAATATTCATCAGAAAATGCCACAGAATATTTTCTTGCGTGTAAGCAAATCATATATCGTAAATACAAATTATGTAGAATCATTTGATCATCACAGTATATTTATTGGAGGCTACGAAATCTCATTGGGTGAGGTCTATAAGAAAGAGTTCTTTTCAATATATTCAGGGGGAACCCTTAATCTTGAATAAATAAATATAGTGTTGAGATCAAGATCAGTAATTATATGTTGTCGTTTAGCTTTATAACTAACCCTTCATCTGTTTCCCAATAGCTGATGATATCCTCTTTTGACAGCCACCCGAGAACGAGGCATATATAGTCATTTCTGTATTCAGTTATTTCTTCTAATTCTTCAATTGTCAAGCCTTTGTTAGAGGAAAGTAATTCTTGTATATATTTTGCATCAATACTTATCGCTTCTTTCAACATAGTGTAATAAAACTTATTCATGTAATACAATATACTGTTAAGATTGTCGGTAGAATGCTAAAGTAGTATATATGATAATTGATATTCTAACTATTATACATATGCTTCTATTTTTTATACCAAGTTGCTATTTGCCGCTACTTAAAAGTAAAATAGGATAAAAATGGAGCCTTGTTTATTGAATATCATTTTTCTTTTCAACTGAGAAAAAAACCATCGAGAAATAGAGGGGTATAAAAGCAAAAAAGACCTACAATTTCTTGTAAGTCTTTTTTCTGTTGTGGGCGTTGACGGATTCGAACCGCCGACCCTCTGCTTGTAAGGCAGATGCTCTGAACCAGCTGAGCTAAACGCCCTTGTTGGGGTTGCATTTTCTCTCAAATGCGATGCAAAGGTATTTAATTTTTTTATTCTACAAAACAATTTCCATACATTTTTTAGAAAAAGTATCTAAATTTTGATGCGCTATTCAGAGGTTGTTTTTTATTGGTCTATTTTCCAGTTGCTTACTAAAAATACGACAAATCCCTATATTTTTAGTTTTATATGTATTTTCCCCAATAGAGCTGTAATCCCGATAGTCAAAAATGCAAAAATGATACATTTTACTAATCCGATAGGAGAGGTTGTCAGCGATTCGGGAAGAGAAAATGACGTTAATACGAAAATAGCATATAAAAAATAAGGGATCAGATAGCAGGTAAGCGTGGCTGTCCCTGCCGGTTTTATAATGCCAAACCAAGATGCTTTGTTCTCGATGTCGGTCAACCAGTACATCAATACATACAAAAGGATAGAAATTCCTGTGCACAAGAATAGCCATGTAGGTGTCGCTTGTATTTTGGAGATAATCCAAAAGTTGTGTGCTGCAAATCCGCCTAGAATGAATATAATACCAATAAAGGTCGATGTTAGCATTTTTTTCTTTATGCCGATACCTAGTTCAGATTCATTGAAAAGCAGAGATATGAGCATCCCACTCATCGTAAAAGCATGAAAGCATCCATTGCCTGGGATAATTCCATCAAAAATACCTAGCCAATGATTCGACCCGCCAATGCATAGTAGTATAAAAGCAAAGAGGGCAACAATGAGGTAGCCTTTATTTTTGTTTAGGAATAGATACAAAATGGCACATAGCAGATATGTCCATCCGATAAGTCCCAGTATGCCCCACCAACGAGGTTGAAAAACCCCTCCATCAGCATCTCTAAATATAAAAGCTAATATGGCCAGAATGACTATACCTATAATTTTGGATCCGGAATATAAATTTTGCCTTGTTCTATTCTCTGTTTTTGGGTATACATTCCAGATAAGGAAAAAAGCCAGAAGCATGATCAATGTAAATATAGGTTTGCTGATGCCCATGCTCGCCGCTACGCCCGACTCAAGGTTTACGGTAAACAAACCCATCACCAAAAGAGCGATAGAACGAATAATGATGTGCTTCAAAATTCCACTGTTCGAATCACCTTTCTTCTTCCTTATCTCAATAGCTAAAGGAATAGACATTCCTAGAATAAAGAGAAACGAAGGAAAAACAATGTCCGAAAAGCCGAGCATGTCTTCATTAGCTGCCGCATGTTCGAGCCAATGGGGTACATTACTCACACTCCACAGGTCGTTCACAAAAATCATAAAAAACATTGTCAAAGCTCTGTATATATCTATCGATGCTATACGTTTGGGTTTTTCCGTGGGCACAGAAGTCATAGAGTAGTCAGGTTAAATTATTAAGATTCTATTTTGCTAAAAGACAAAGATATAAAAAAAGAAAAGCGAAAGTTTATACTCTCGCTTTTCTCATATAAATAATTATCGTATTTACTTATTTCGCACTTGCTTGTATAACATCTACAGTTGTACCCCAAGTTTCGGAAGGTTTGTCGCCCATTGTAAACTCTAGTGTACCGCCATTGATAATGTCATTGAAGTTGATATAATATTTGTCGTAAGGCTGTCCGTTAAGCGTTACACTCTGGATGTACTTATTTGCAGCACTGTTGTTTTTTGCTACAATGTTCAATACCTTACCATCTTTAACCTTCACAGTTGCTTTGTCTACAATCGGACTACCGAATATATATTTTCCTCCGGCAGGTTCAACCTGATAGAATCCAAGAGCTGACAATACATACCATGCCGACATTTGTCCTACGTCTTCATTTCCTGAAAGACCTGCAGGCTGATCATGATACATCACAGACATCACTTCACGAGCTCTTTCTGCTGTTTTCCATGGTTGACCTACGTATGGATACATATAGATTACGTGGTGGCTCGGTTCGTTTCCGTGAGCGTATTGACCGATCAATCCACTGATGTCAGGAGAAGCATCTTTCCCTAACGATCCTTCTACGATGAATAAAGAATCCAGTTTCTGTACAAATTTTTCCTTGCTTCCAAACAGGTCTACAAGTCCTTGTACATCATGAGGGACTAACCATGTATATTGCCAAGCATTTCCTTCTGTATAGTCGTTTTCGCGATGAACAGATTCGAACGGATTGAATGGAGTTCTGAATTTGCCATCAGAAGAAAGACCTCTCATAAAGCCTGTTGACTTGTCAAAAAAGTGAGTGTATGCTTTACTGCGTTTCAAGAAATATTCGTAATCTTCAGTTTTTCCCATTTTTTGAGCTACCTGAGCAATAGTCCAGTCTGCGATAGCATATTCCATTGTTTTAGCAACACTTTCGTTTCCTTTATCGTAAGGGATATAGCCGTACTGCTTTAGATAGTTCAAGCCTCTTTCGTCCAGCATAGCCGACTTTTTCATAGCTTCATACGCCAGGTCTTTATCAAACCCGTCATAACCTTTCAAGATAGCATCTGCCACAACAGATATACCCGGGTTACCAACCATACAGTCTGTTTCGCAACCCATCAGGTGCCATACAGGAAGCTTGCCTTGTTGCTGATATATTGTAAGCATTGTATTGATGATATCGCTCATCTTTTCAGGATGGATAATAGTCATCAATGGGTGGGCAGCTCTGTAAGTGTCCCACAAAGAGAATGTAGTGTAATTCTTGAAAGCTCCCTTCTGGTGCATTTGCCCGTCAGAACCTCTGTAATCGTTATTTACATCGCAAAATTCGGATGGAGCAATCATTGTGTGATAAAGAGCTGTGTAGAACACACGTTTAGCGGCAGCATCGTTTGTTTCTATCTGTATTTTGCTCAACTCTTCGTTCCATGCTTTGTCTGCATCTGCAATTGTTTGCTCAAAGTTCCATCCCGGTAGTTCGGCTTGCATGTTTAATTTTGCATTTTCGATGCTTACCGGAGAAATAGCTACCTTAACATATATATTTTCTTTATCCTTTGTATCGAATAATACCTGTCCGTATGCTTTTCTTGCATTGATGCTATTTCCTGCTTTCACTTCAGTAGAATCTGATACTACAAATTGCTTCATTGGTTTAGAGAATACTGCTGTGAAGAATATGCGTTGATCTACAGCCCATCCTTTCGAATAGCGGTATCCTGATATTACAGAGTCGTTTTCTTGAACAAGGTATCCTTCCATTGGGGTGTCCCAACCGATACCATGTTGTAGGTCGATGATTACCTTTGCTGAGTCTGATTGAGGGAATGTATATTTGTGGAATCCAACTCTTTTGGTTGCGGTTAATTCCACATCAACATTAAATCTGTCGAGGTGAACAGCATAATATCCAGCTTTTACCTTTTCGGTCTCACGTCTGAATAAAGAATATATTCCTGATTTAGGGTCTTTAAGATCTCCTCTTTTTAGAACTACGTTACCTGTTGCAGGCATAAATGAAATATCGCCCAAGTCACCGATGCCGGTTCCACTAAGGTGCATATGTCCAAAACCGATAATAGTAGAATCTGAAATATGATATCCCGAGCACCAATCCCATCCTTGCGAATAGTTTGTTGGTCCTAATTGAATCAATCCAAAAGGTACGTTTGCTCCTACAAATACGTGTCCATGGTCGCCGGTTCCGATATACGGATCGACAAACTGTGTTAGATTTGGTGTCGCATCCAATTGTTTCGTCCCCTCACAAGAACTTAAAAATCCACACAAAATAAGCCATATTGAGATGGCCTTCGTCATTCTGATTAAATTAAATGTCATTGTTCTATTAGATTACTATATTAAATTATTTAATTATTAACATATTGTTTGCCTGCAAACACAGACAGAATCATTAGGCAATTTATTTGAGATTGTAAAGTTATTTATTTTAATTAAAAAATATTCGAATAATCGATTTATTGCTTTTTTTTAACCAGTTCTTAGGCTTATTGAGCCGAATTAACTATTTGAAATAAATCAGAATTGTATTTAGAACATGTTATTGTCCATCTTTGATTGCTTATGAAGTAAAGATGAAAAGTATTTCATTTTTGGTACATATTTTTTAAATGTTAAAAAGAGGCAAGGGGTGAGAGAAAATTTTGATAATTTTAGAAAAAATAAAAGCTTGTTCGAAATGAAATAAACAGGTTCTTAATAATTTAATTTTATCTTTGTGTTATTCCGGCCTCAAAATATGTCATTGGAGAATAAGACAGTTTCTGTTCCGTTTGATATATAGAATCCACGGATGAAGTAAGCTAATATGAATCATCTCTTAACTGTCATTATATTGTTTACTAGCATTGCCGCTTTTTCTCAGAAAAAATATGTGTTTAGTGGCAAAATATATAGTGAAGGAGATAATACTCCGCTCGCCGGTGTTGCCATCGCTGCAAAAGAGCATACCCAATCTGCCGGTTTTAGTGATGCTGCCGGTAGCTTCTCTCTGCAATTGCCTTCGGGCGAATATAGTGTTATATTCAAGCTATTGGGTTATGATACCAAACACCTTAAGATCAGAATAGATAAGGATCTCTCTCAGGATATTGTTTTGACAAAAGATATTGTATCTCTCAAGGAAATAGAGGTATTGGCTGTAAAATCGGACGATAACGTGAAGCGAGTGCAGTCGGGTGTCGAAAAATTGGAAATAGAATCGATGAATAAAATCCCTGTGTTATTTGGTGAAAGGGATATTTTGAAAACAATTCAGTTGTTGCCCGGCGTACAAACTGCGGGAGAGGGCAATATCGGATTTTATGTGCGGGGCGGTAGCAGCGATCAAAATCTTATACTGCTCGATAATGCAACAGTGTATAATCCTTCTCACCTTTTTGGTTTTTTCTCAACATTCAATTCCGATGCTGTAGATAATATGACTATCTATAAGGGTTCTATGCCTGCCCAATATGGAGGGCGGCTGTCTTCGACACTCGATGTGAGCATGCGTGATGGTGATTTGAAAAACTATCACATAAATGGAGGCATTGGGTTGATCTCCTCCCGACTTACATTAGAAGGCCCCATACAGAAAGAAAAATCATCTTTTATTGTTTCTGCCAGACGTACTTATGCTGATGCCTTGGCTCGTACGGTGGGCGTAGAGCAGGTAAAAGGATCGACGTTATACTTTTACGACTTGAATGCAAAGCTTACTTACGCTTTGTCGAATAAAGATAAACTGACACTGACAGCTTATCATGGAAAGGACAAACTAGGTCTTGATCAGATAGCAACAATGGATTGGGGGAATACAATCGCCGCTTTGAAATGGAACCATATCTTTGATTCGAAAAAAGTTTCGACCACCACTCTTTCGTATACCGACTACAAATATAATGTAAGTGTAGACCTCACGACAGGGCTTAATGTTATGTCGCGGATAAGAGATGTTAATTTCAATCAAGACTTTGTATTCTATCCCAACGAAAAGAATTTGATACGCTTGGGATTCAACTCTATCTATCACCAGATTGTACCCGGAGAATTGGTAAGTAAAGATCCTTCTCAACTAAAAGTATCGCCGTATGCCCATCGTTATTCATGGGAGAATACACTGTATACCTCTAACGATATGAAACTTAGCGATAAACTGGAATTTAGTTATGGCGTTCGGCTGTCTTCTTTCAGCGTGCTGGGCGGAAGCGACTATTATACTTTCAACGAAGAAGATCAGTCTATAAAGGATACAATTGCCACCAAAAGGGGAGAGTTTCTGAAAACATATTGGAGCATCGAACCACGAATTTCGGTAGCATATCAGCTAAACGAGTCGTCGTCTATTAAGGCGGCTTATGCGCTTACAAGGCAAAACCTGCATCTACTCACTACATCGAATCTGTCTAGTCCGATTGATCGCTGGATATCGAACACCGATTATATAAAACCCGAAGTGGGGAATCAAGTTTCGTTGGGTTATTTTCGCAACTTTCAGAATAATATTTTTGAGTTTAGTGCAGAGGTGTATTACAAAGACCTGAAAAATCAGATAGATTATAAAGATGGGGCAGATGTAAGGGCTAAAGAAGTTATAGAAACAGAACTCTTGTTTGGTAAAGGAAGAGCTTACGGATTGGAGCTTTTCCTGAAAAAGAAATACGGTCGTTTTAATGGTTGGGTAGGTTATACCCTGTCTCGCAGCGAACGCAAAATAGATAAGATAAATGACGGTAAATGGTATGCAGCCAATCAGGATCGTACGCACGATATTTCTGCTGTCGGTATTTATGAACTGAGCAAAAAGTGGACGTTGTCGGCTACGTGGGTTTTTGCCACAGGCAGCCCCATGACATTTCCTTCGGGTAAGTATGTTATCGATGGGCATGCCATATATTATTACGAAGGCAGGAATCATTATAGAGCCCCTTCTTATCATCGGCTCGATTTGGGGGCTATGTGTGTCTTGAAGAAGACAAAGAAATATACATCCGAGCTTTCCTTAGGCTTGTATAATGCATACGCCCGTAAAAATACTTATATGTTTGGCTTTAGGCAAAACGAAGATGACAGGTCAGCGTCAGAGTCGTATATGATTTATTTGTTTAGTGTTGTACCCTCAATTTCGTGGAACTTTAAGTTCTGAAAATTATGGTTATTATAAATAGATGTCTTTATATAATTTTTCTTCTCGCATTGCTCACGGCATGTGAAGAGGTTGTTCAGCTAGACCTTGCTCAGGCTCCGCCCAGAGATGTAATTGATGCTTCTATAAAAGAAGGGGCACCGTGTTTTGTGCTGTTGACTCAAACGAAAGGTTTTTATGATAAAGAATCTTATAACCGTTTGTCGGGGGCTAAGGTCGAATTGACAGACGATAAAGATAATGCAGATATACTTATAGAAAGCCAGCAGGAAGCCGGCTTCTATGTTTCTTCAATTGTAGGCAGGGTAGGACGTACATATAAATTGAAGGTTACCATAGGAGATAATATTTATACATCCGAGGCTAAAATTCCCAATGTCGTACCCATCGATAGTGTTTATATTTATAAAGTTACGGTAGCCAACGAGGCTATTTATTCGCCATGTGTGGTATTTTATGATCCTGTAGATGTAGAGAATTATTACTATACAACACTCTATGTAAACGAAAAGGCGATGAAATCCTTATACTTAGATAGCGATAAATACCGCAACGGGCTGAAAGTGGAAAATATTCTACTGTTTGATAAGGAAGATAATAATGACGAAGCACTCAAGGCAGGAGATAAGCTAAGAATTGAGATGCAAACATTGGATAAGGGAATGTATACTTTCTACAGATCATTGAGCAGTGTTGCCGCCGGAGGGGGGACAAATCCTCTTACGAATATTGTTGGCGGTGCATTGGGTTGTTTTAAGGCTTACAATTCAGTTTTTGTTAATTATACAGTCACCGAAGACGATATGAATAAATAATAATTTCCGTATCTTTGTTCTCATAGTCTATAAATATTGGTAACTATATGTTTAAATTTCTTGGATTCTTATTACTTATCGGGCTTTTCGGTTTCCTTATTTTAGGAATATTTTTGGGCAGGGTCATTCGTTTCTTTGGTCCATCTTCGGATAGGGCTAAGAGTAATCGTCGTCAGACTAATAACAATTCACGGTCGACTGCTGAGGATACCACTCAAAAGAAATTCTCGAAAAATGAGGGCGAATATGTCAATTACGAAGAAATAAAAGAAGAATAACCAATCGGTTATTCTTCAAAGTTTATCTTTTCATCTATAATATATTCCGGCCTGCTTTTTACTTCATCAAAGAGTACTCCGATATATTGCCCCAGCACTCCGATTGTTATTAGCTGTACACCGCCAAAGAATATAATTATAATTATCGTAGAAGTCCATCCTGTAATCACATTCGTGAAGCCCAAAAGATGCCCGAGCCACACCCACAATCCATAAATAATTCCAATAAAGAAAGCGATGGAACCTAGACTAATCGATAACATCAAAGGCTTTTTGGAAAAATAAAGAAGAGCTTTTTTTGCGAAAGAGAGCATTCTCTTTAGTGGATATTTTGTTTCCCCGGCAAAGCGTGCATCCCTGTTGTAATAGAATGGAACTTGCTTGAACCCTATCCAGCTGATAAGTCCACGAATATACTTTCCTTTCTCTTTTAGTCCGTTGAAAGCATCTATCGCTTTTCTGTCTACGAGTCGGAAATCACCTGTGTCTTCCGGGAATTCTACTTCCGATAGATTATTCATTGTTCTGTAAAAGAGTTTGGCTGTCGCTTTCTTAAAAGCAGTTTCACCCTCTCGTTTTTTCCTTACACAGTAAACAACGCTGGCTTCTTCCTTACGTTGCGTTTCAATGNNGGAATCAATTCGGGAGGGTCTTGCAAATCGGCATCAATAATTACTGCCAGGTCGGTCTTACAGAGATTCATTCCGGCTGTTACAGCGGGTTGATGCCCAAAGTTGCGAGAGAAGTGAATAACTCTCGCTTTATCATCCTGCGATGCTATATGATCGAGTATATATCTCGTATTATCTTTGCTACCGTCATTTATAAAAATTATATATCCCACTACATCATCGAGTGAGTTTAGAACCTCTTTTGTTCTCCTGTAAAACTCCTGTATAACTGCCTCTTCATTATAACAGGGGACAATAACGGATAGTGTTTGCATCTTTTATCTAATCTATTAATAAATATATTGAATCAGGGGTATATGTATTATCCGGAGAATAGATAACCCAATCAGTGAGAAGATCCAATGGGTATGTTTTTATGTCGCCTTCGTTGAGTCCTGCAATCCAATAAGGCTGATTCAGTAACTTTCCTTCTATCTGCTTTCCTGCTATGGAAATGACTTCGTACCATAGGTGTTCTTTGTCCGTTTCCGACTCCGGGTTATCTACAGTGAGTCCCAGCTTAACAAGGAATGTCCAACCCGCTTCGTCCTCTTCTTTTTTCGAGTTAAATAAACTCTTTAAGAATGATTTCTTTTCAGGCTGCTTATGTTCTTTGCCGAACACATTGGCAAATGCTTCGAAACGCTCTTTAGCCAAAGCGCTCATCCTGTTTGTTTCTTCTGTAGTTATATAGTAAATTGGATTCTCGGCAAGAGTAGAGGTATATATTTCGGGTGAAATCATATTGCCGTCTTCTACTGCAAACAGTATGCCCGAAGGTTCGGCATGCACATTGTCCACCTCGTCGCGGTCGCCCGCACCTCCAAGTATATTTTGAGGAAGATCTTTCAATGCCTCTTCCCATCTTAGCCAGCAGAGGTTTATGCCCATGCCGTCGTAGCCGATGGTAAATCTCTCTTTTTCTTTTGCCGGGTCGGTCAGGAATTTCTTTACCGTCATATTTATCAGCGTATTCATTTGCTCAGCACCCTGACTGAAGTTGAGCATTTCCAGTTCTACCGACCCGCAACGGTGCAGACCATGCGTATGGAACCAATAACGTCTGTTTCCGTTTTCGCCGTCTTCGTCATACACACAGTGCAGCGTGTATAGATAGTCGGGAGAAGGGGGGATAGACGATTTTGCTGTCATGCTTAGCCATTTGGGCGATAATAATCTGTACGACATGAAGTCAAGAACCAGACTGGCATCAGGAACAATGGCGTTCATTATTTTTAATTGCAGATGAAACGAATCCAGTGGGTTTAGTTCGAAGTATAGAGAAGTCTCCAAGAAGTATTCCTGTTCCATTGCTGCCTGTAGTGATTCTTCGTCTATAGCATTGGCAAAACCGTAATCGTTTAGATTTATATTTTTTGTGTCGCTGATATATAGATCGACATTAAAAATAGCTTCTTTGTATTCTATTTCGGCATGAAAACTCATTATTGAGTATTCAATATCTACTTCTACCTTGTTGAACGATTTTAAATTGAAATCTGAGTTTTGTGCTAAGGATTTTTCTATCTGCGCAGCATCGAACTTGAAGTTTTTGCTTCTCGGGTATATACCCATTGCCGAGGCTAACCCCGTTTCGCCTTCAGCCAGCAGATTATATTTTTCACTATTATCCATGTTAGTAAGTTCTGTTGAGTATTCTTTTCGTATTCTATTTATATAATATACAAACTTAATGAAAAAAATAGTAGGTATATACTATTCAAAAAGAATATGTGACAGCTAAAAAAGAAAAGTCTGAGAGAATTATCCTCAGACTTTCATCTTATTATTTCGGAGAAATCTTAGAATTTTTTAAATCCCATTATTTCACNNTTCACGTACTTCTCTAACTGTTTTGCGTGCGCTTTCACGTGCTTTTTCCGCCCCTTCGGTTACTACTTTGTGCAGATAAGCATCATCGTTTTGAATATCCTGTATGCGCTCACGTATCGGTGTTGTTACCTTGATAATATCTTCGGCTAATTGCTTCTTAAGATCACCGTAACGAATTTCGCATGTATTCCATTTGTCTTCGAAATGTTGCACTACTTCGTCGGTAGAAACCACTTTTAGTATGGTGAACAGGTTTTCTATATAATCCGGTTTTACTGAGTTCAGTTCTTTTGGTCCCTCGTCGGTAAGTGCACGTTTTACTTTTTTCTCAATGCTCTTAGCATCTTCGTCCAAATAGATACAGTTCCCTTCCGATTTTCCCATCTTGCCGCTGCCGTCCAGTCCCGGTATTTTTATCAGCTCTTCTCCAAAGTTGTAAGCTACAGGCTCTTTGAAATACTCTACACCATACATATTGTTGAAGCGACGGGCAAATTTGCGTGTCATTTCCAAGTGCTGTTCCTGATCTTTTCCGACAGGTACTTTGTCTGCATTGTGCATCAGGATATCGGCAGCCATCAGGGTAGGGTATGTCAATAGTCCAGCATTTACATTATCGGGATGTTTGCGGGCTTTTTCTTTAAACGAAACGGTCTTCGAAAGTTCGCCCATATAGGCGTGCATGTTCAGTAGCAAATATAGTTCGCATACTTCGGTCACATCGCTTTGTACGTATATTGTCGATACTTCGGGGTCGATACCTGCCGCAAGATATTCTGTCAATACGTTCTTTACGTTTCCGTGTAGTATTTTCGGATCGGGATGGGTTGTCAGCGAATGATAGTCGGCTATGAAGAAGAAGCATTTGTTTTCATGTTGCATTCTTGTGAAATTCCTCAAAGCACCGAAGTAGTTTCCTAGATGCAGTTTTCCGGTAGAACGGATACCGCTTAGTACTGTTTCCATGTTTTAAATATTTTTTTAAGGCACAAATATAGTCAAAATCTATAAACGGGTTGGTATATATTCACAACTTGTGTAATACAAATGGATGAAATATTCCACGGTGAAATTTTCGTTCTTCGTACCTCGGAATGGCAAAAGAGCGCTGAAAGGAGAAGTTTTGGAAAGAATTCTCAAAAATTCCTTCCGTAAAAAATCTAAACAGGCAGTGATGTGTATTTGATTTAAAACCTAATTTCTTTATCTTTGAACAATGTCATGTCATTAATCAAAAGATATATGTTGAAGCGCAAAAGAATATTCGTGTTTGGGGGCATCCTGTCTCTGTTTTTATCCGTGTCTATGAGTGCACAAAAAGTAGTGAAATTATGGGAAGGGAATCCGCCAACAGTTAACGGTATCACCGAACCTGAGAAGTATGACAAAGGTAGCGGGTGGCTTACCAATGTTTCTGTTCCCGAGCTTCATGTCTACTTGCCTGATGGTGCGAATAAGACAGGCGCTGCAGTCGTTATCTGCCCCGGAGGAGGATATGCAGGGCTGGCTTTCGACCACGAAGGGGTACAATTTGCACAATGGCTCAACAAACAGGGTATTGCAGGTATTATCCTCAAGTATCGGATGCCGAACAAACATAAAGAAATTCCGTTAGATGATGCATGGCAAGCAATGCGCTATGTAAGGTCGCATGCTGCCGAATTGGGAATAAAATCGGATAAAATTGGTATTGCGGGTTTCTCGGCCGGAGGACATCTTGCAGCAACGGCTTCTACCCATTTTGCCACATCGGGAGTAAGTACACGCCCCGACTTTTCCATTCTTTTTTATCCCGTTATTACCATGCAGGTAGCTACACATGGCGGATCTAAATATAATCTGTTGGGAGAGAATGCTTCACAAGCGGATACTTATACTTTTTCGAATGAGAAACAAGTGAATGTAAATACGCCTCCTGCAATATTGTTGCTTAGCGACGATGACGATAGTGTGCAACCCGCCAATAGTATCAGCTATTACGATGCTCTGAAAATGAATAATATTGCGGCTACAATGTACATATTCCCCGAAGGAGGACATGGCTGGGGAATGAGAGAGAATTTTAAATATCATACACAGATGCTCACCTTGCTGCAAATGTGGCTGAAAGATATACAAGCAAAATAAATAATAATATCACTTAAATAAATATCAATATGCAAAAGATAAAAGTGACGAATCCCGTTGTGGAGATGGATGGGGACGAAATGACCCGCATTATATGGAAATACATAAAAGATAAGTTGATACTCCCGTATGTGGATGTAGACCTCAAATATTTTGATCTGGGTATAGAAAACCGTGATGCTACAAACGATCAGGTGACAATAGACAGTGCTGAGGCAACTAAGAAATATAATGTAGCTATCAAGTGTGCTACAATCACTCCGGATGAGGCTCGTGTAGAGGAGTTCGGTTTGAAAAAAATGTGGAAGTCTCCGAACGGAACAATCCGTAATATACTGGGCGGAACAGTATTCCGCGAACCTATTATTATGAGCAATATCCCTCGTTTGGTGAATACATGGGACAAGCCAATCATTATAGGGCGTCATGCGCACGCCGATCAGTATAAAGCGACCGACTTTGTTACAAAGGGAAAAGGGAAGCTTACTATTACTTATACGCCTGAAGGGGGAGAACCTCAAACCCATACCGTGTACGACTATAATGGGGATGGCGTAGCCTTGGCAATGTACAACACCGATGAGTCTATCTATGGGTTTGCTCATTCGTGTTTCAAGCTGGCGTTACAAAAGAAATATCCATTGTACCTGTCTACAAAGAATACTATATTGAAAGCTTACGACGGACGCTTCAAAGATATTTTTCAGGAAGTATACGAAAAAGATTATAAGGAAGCATACCAAAAAGCAGGCATTACCTACGAGCATCGTTTGATAGACGATATGGTTGCTGCTGCCTTGAAATGGAATGGCGGTTTTGTTTGGGCATGTAAGAATTACGATGGAGATGTTCAGTCCGATACAGTAGCGCAAGGCTTTGGATCGTTAGGCTTAATGACTTCTGTATTGCTTACTCCTGACGGCAAGACAATGGAGGCTGAGGCTGCTCACGGAACGGTGACACGTCACTATCGCCAACATCAGCAAGGGAAAGAAACATCAACAAACCCTATAGCTTCAATCTTTGCATGGACAAGAGGATTGTCTCACAGAGGGAAACTAGATGAAAATTGGGCGCTCGTTGATTTTACCAGAAAACTGGAAGAGGTCTGTATAGAAACGGTAGAGAAAGGGAAGATGACAAAAGACCTTGCTTTGCTAGTATATGGCGACACCATGCACAGAGGCGATTATCTGAATACAGAAGATTTCTTGGATGCGATAGCCGAAGGGTTGAAAGAAAAGTTGGGGGTGTAATCCTATTAATAAATAGGAAGTAAATTATCTTAATATAGATTAAGTACTCGTTCCTTAGGATTTGCAATCCTAAGGGCAATGATAAGTAAATAATGGGGATTGCAAATCCCCTAAGACGATGAAAAAATACGACAACTATTTTTATTAAAGACTTAGTTGTACCCAACAAAAGAAAAAGTGACAGTAGAAAATATATAAAATATCTGTCACTTTTGTCACCTTTTGATAAAGGAAGGAAAATAGACCGGTAGTTTTACAAGTTCATTTTTATGATGATTATAACAAAATAAAGGTGATAGAAGTAATAAAAAATAACTATATTTGCTCTATTAATATTATTTGAAAATAAAACTTTAAACATACTGAAAATATGAGATTTGTTGTTTCCAGTACAGCATTATTAAGTCACTTGCAGGCAATAAGCAAGGTGATCAATTCAAAGAATACATTACCTATTTTAGATTGTTTCTTGCTCGAGCTCGAAGGTTCTACCCTCTCTCTTACAGCAGCAGACTCTGAAACACGTTTGGTTACTTCTCTTGAAGTGAACGAGGCTGACGGTAATGGAAAGTTCGCAGTGAATGCAAAGAATCTGTTGGATCCATTGAAGGAATTGCCTGACCAACCGCTTACATTTGAGATCAATAGCGACAATCTGGAGACATTTATTTTCTTTCATAACGGTAAGTATAACTTTATCGGACAAAACGGTGAAGACTATCCTCAACCTAAACAGTTGAAAGAAACAGCCGTTAGCCTGACTATCGAGCCTCAGGTTTTATTTTCGGGTATCAACCGCACATTGTTTGCCAGTGCAGACGACGAGCTTCGTCCGGTGATGAATGGCGTTTACTTCGATATCAGCACCGAAGATCTTACTTTCGTAGCATCTGACGGACACAAGTTGGTACGTTGCAAAACATTGTCGGCAAAGGGAGCAGAACGTGCTTCGTTTATTCTACCAAAGAAACCGGCAAACTTACTTCGTGCTATTCTGCCAAAAGAATCTGAAACAGTAGAAATCAAATTCGATGAGAATAATGCCTATATAAAAATGTCGAGCTATACAATGACTTGCCGTTTTATAGAAGGTCGTTATCCAAATTATAATTCGGTAATTCCACAAAATAACCCGAACAAAGTAATTCTCGATCGTTTGTCATTCCTCAATGCATTGAAACGTGTTTCGGTATTCTCTAATCAGGCAAGTAACCTCATCAGATTGCAGCTGTCTGACAAGAATATTATCGTTTCGGCTCAGGATATAGATTTCTCTACAGCCGCCGAAGAAACTATTCCATGCGATTATACAGGAACACCGATGAGCATAGGTTTTAAGTCAAGTTTCCTTATCGATATTCTGAACAATATCCCATCGTCTGATATCTCACTCGAACTGTCAGACCCTTCACGTGCAGGGCTTATTATTCCTGCCGAAAATGAAGAGAATGAAGACTTGTTGATGCTGCTTATGCCAATGATGCTCAACGACTAAGGAAAGTAATAGATAACTAAAATAGATATATGACAACTTTATCATTCTTCTGTAAAAGAGAGGGATGATAAAGTTTTTTAATAAAAAAGCTTATGGAACTAAATCTGAGGAATCCGCTCATATTCTTTGACTTGGAAACTACCGGAACAGATACGGTGAAAGACCGTATTGTAGAACTATCCTATCTGAAGGTATATCCCAATGGGAAAGAAGAGATGAAGACCAGACGTATCAACCCGGAAATGCCAATTCCGGCAGGAGCAACTGCTATACATGGTATATCTGACGAAGATGTGAAAGACTGCCCGACGTTCAAGCAGATTGCCAGATCTTTGGCCGATCAGATGGAAGGTTGTGATTTGGCAGGGTTCAATTCGAGCCGTTTCGATATTCCTCTCCTTGCGGAAGAATTTCTTCGTGCTGATGTGGATATCGACTTCTCAAAACGTAAAATGATAGATGTGCAGATCATCTTCCATAAGAAAGAACAACGCACGCTCGAAGCCGCATATAAGTTCTATTGCGACAAGAATTTGGATAATGCTCACTCGGCTGAAGCAGACACACTTGCTACTTACGAAGTATTGAAAGCACAGCTGGATAAATATCCTGATCTGGAAAACGATATGGAAAAGCTGGCTGCGGAATTCTCTTTCTTCAACAACAATGTAGACCTTGCGGGTCGTATTATAAGAGACGAGAATGGCATAGAGGTGTTCAACTTTGGCAAACATAAAGGCAAGCCGGTAGCAGAGGTGCTCAAAAGAGAGCCTAGTTTCTATGCGTGGATGATGGATGCCGATTTTCCATTAAACACCAAGCAAGTATTAACTAAGATCAAGTTGAGGGAAATACAAAAGTAATGGCCTCATTCAATGATATTAAAAAGGCTGTCTCTTCTAACAGGGACAGCCTTTTTGATCGTTTAAGCATGGAGCCATCCTTTTGGGACAGCTCCTTAAATAACCAATATCGCTCTTTATTTACAAGAGTTACCTAAATAACTCACCTTATTCTATTACGGCGGCAAATCCTCCGTTTCTAGCCATCTTTATCTGTATCTTATCACCCGATTTTACGTGTGATTCTTTTCTGCGATAGTCCATAGCCTGACGTCCGGCATTGATTCCGTCTTCGAACGAAGTCATCTTATATGATGTTCCGGCATTGAGGAAGTCAAGGCTTATCTCAAGTTGTCTTTCTGTGTTATTTGTCATACCGCCTATATACCACTTATTGCCTTTGCGCTTTGCCACAACCGCATATTCTCCCGCTTTGGCTTCCAGTGCACGAGTTTCGTCCCATGTTACAGGCACATCGGTGATAAATTTGGTACAATCCTCATTTCTGTAATACAAGGTAGGGTTGTCTGCCAACATTTGAAGTCCGCTTTCGAAAATAACGAACAGTGCCAACTGGTAAGCTCTGGTTCCTATGCTTGCCGAGTTAGGGCGATGACCGCAGTATCTTTCGGGTTGCATGCTTATCATTGCTCCCGGCGTGTAATCCATAGGGCCTACAGCATTGCGCATGAATGGAAAATAGACACTATTTTCAGGGGTACAACCTTCCATTTGTTCCATGCCTCTTACTCCTTCGTACGAAAGGATATTCGGATACTTGTACTCGATTCCCGCAGGCTTGAATGAACCATGATAATCAACCAGAATATTGTATTTTGCCGCTTCTTTGGCTATGCGTTCGTAGTAGTTCACCATCCATTGGTCGCTTCTATCCATAAAGTCGATCTTAACACCTTTAACACCCCATTCGCTGAATGTTTTGAATATATCAGGATTGTTTTCTACCACTAACCATGTTAGCCATAGTATGATGCCTACATTCTTTTCTTTTCCGTAGCGGATAAGTTCATGTACATCTACTTTCGGATTAGGAGTATAAGGATCGCGTGTGCTTTTTGCCCAACCTTCGTCCATAATAATATACTCGATACCGTATTTGGATGCAAAATCGATGTAATATTTATAGGTTTCAAGATTGAATCCGGCTACGAAATTCACATCCGGCCCATAAGGCGATGCTTCGTTCCACCATTCCCAACTAACTTGTCCCGGCTTGATCCACGATACGTCTTGCAATTGGCTCTTGGTAGCCAGTCTGTATGTCATTGTATTTTCTATAAGCTGCTTGTCGTCTTTTGTAATGACGAAGTAGCGCCACGGAAAATTTCTTTTGCCTGTTGTTTTGGCTATATAATCCGCTTCCTTTACTATCTTCAAGCTACGGTCGCCATCTTCTCCAAATTCGAGCGGAGCTTTCGGGAATACAAATTGTACTCCGTTTGCTCCATTCCCTTTAAGAAACATGCAAGGATAATCCGACAGATCTGATTCGGATATCAGTATTTTGTATTTTTTCTTTGTATCTATCAATACCGGTAATACAGACATGCGGTCTGTAGCTTTCCACTCATTGCTCTCAACGTGTGTATACGATTCTTCATAGGCTGTTTTAAACCCACCGGGCTGCTGTAGATGAAGTAAATAATTTGCAGGGAAATTGATAGCAAAATCTTCTCCTAGAACTTCTACATCTCCTTTCTTATTGGTTATGAAACGGTAAGCAATACCATCGTCAAAGGCTCTGAATTCGACAGAATAATCTCCTTTGAAAGTGAGCAAGAGCGAATTATACTGATTATTTACAGATGAGTATTTTAAAGGAACAACAGGGGTAAGAACCTCGTTTACTTTGTTTGTTTTTTGCCCCGATAGTTTGGGATTGAGTCCGAGCGTTTCATTTCCGAGGTTCAAACTCAAATGATTATTTTCTAATAATACATCATTGCTATAAGATATTGTGTAATATATCTTATCTGAAATACTAAGAGATACTTTTATCTCTCCATTAGGCGATTGTAATTCTGCTTTTTTCTGAGCGCTTATACTGAATGCAATGCTTAGAAATAGTAATAACAATAGGTTGTGTTTCATGTTTATTATAGATTAATGTTTAGTTTGTTTTATTTGTCCCAACAAGGGATTCGAACGGGCATTTATCTCCTGCTTATATCTTATTTATTCTCTTTTATTGTATATTGGTGAACGCCTGAACCTACAGTATATTCTTTGTCTGCATATATCGTTGCAGTAGATCCGGCAGGAATGGTTACTGAAAGTTTTATCTTATCTCCCTGTCTCTTCCACTCCGATTTTATCAAACCTCTCACAGAATTATATTCGCCCTTAACCCATTCCAAGTCTTTCACAAAATGAGGTCTGATGATTACGTTCTGAAATCCGGGTTGGTCTTTGTCGAGATTGATCCCTGCCAATGTGTTGTACATCCATGCACTGATATCTCCCATAAATATGTGGTTGATAGATGCATCGCGGAACTCAGGACTAAGTGTCCATGTTTCGGCAAGGGTGCTGTATCCTTGTGTTTCTACCCAGTAGCCCCACGATGGAGCTTCGGTCTTGGTTGCCATTTTGTAAGCGTCTTCTACATATCCGTATTTGGTAAGCATAGCAGGAACGGTTTTGCTGCCCAACAGCCCAAAGTCGAGGAAGTAATTATTCCCCGAAACGGTTTTGTGCAAATTGTCGGCAACCAGCTGTTCTTTTCCTTCGGGAACTATTCCTATATACAGGGCTACCGCCTGAGCTGTTTGAGTACCATTGGCATAAACGCCTGTTTCGGCATTGAAGAACTTGTTGTTTATCAGTTTTTTCAACTGCTCTGCTTTTTGTTGATATGGAGTGGCATCTTTTCCTAAGAGTTTGGCAAAGCGTGCCATCAATACATAGTCGTGATAATAGTAGAGCGTTGATGTATAATCGTTCGGTGTTTGAGCTTTGTAAAATACCCAGTCTCCCAATCCAAAGTTCAGGTATCCTCCGTCTACTTCTTTTGTTTTCAGATAATCCAGATATTTGACCATAGTAGGGTAGAGGTGTTCTATGCTTCGGGTCTCGCCATAGTAGTCGTACAGCGCATTGGGAATGATAAACATCGCAGCATCCCAAACAGGCCCCGGCCAGTCGCCGAATCCCCATCCCGAAGATGGAATAATACCCGCAATCACACCGTCTTCACGTTGATTGTCGATGAAGTCGTTCATCCATTTTTCGTACAAGGTGATTCCATCAAAGTTGAGCAACGCCAAGTCGATAGCAACATGTGCATCTGCCGTCCATCCGTTCTTCTCACGTTGAGGACAATCGGTAGGAATACTGTGTAAGTTGCCTTGATAACTTTGGTTTGTTGCCGCCCATATCTTGTTCAACAGGTTGTTTGAACTGCTAAAATTACCCACCTGAGGGATATCTGTGTGCAGGAATAATCCTGTCAGGTTATCCACAGTAAGTGTTACAGGGCGATCACTTTCCACTTCTATATACTGGAAGCCATGATAGCTGAACTGAGGTGTAAATTCTTCTTCTTTTCCTGTACCTTTCAGGATAAAAACATCTTCTTGAAATACTTCTCCTTTTTTCTCAGGGCGATAATAAACATTGATATTGCCTTGCTCGAGTCGTCCGTCTGCTTTTAGTAATTCTCCGTGGCGTAGTTTGAATGTCGTGCCGACTTCTCCTTTTACCGACAAACGGCAAACTCCTGCAATATTTTCTCCTAGATCGAAAAGATATATTTTATCTCCGAATGATTTTACTGATTTTGGCTTGATCTCTTTTACTGCACGGATTCCCGGCATTTGCTGAGCAGTTAATATCGGAGCAGGTTCTTTTGAAGGTTGTACTTTGCTCCACTTAGAGTCGTCAAAGTTGGCAGTGTTCCATCCTGTTTCTTCGAGGCGGGCATCGTACCTGTCGCCACTGTATATATTGTTATATGTATAAGGTCCTATGTTGGTTTTCCACGATTCGTCTGTGGATATGATGTCGGTAGAACCGTCATCGTATACAAGCCTTAGTTCGCTCAGCAAACTAGGGCGTTCGCGCCAGCGGGCTCTTTCGAAGTCCCATACGGCTTTGCTCTGGCAGTTGTAAAAACCGTTTCCGAGAACTGCCGCAATGGCGTTGTCTCCTTCGGTGATAAGATGTGTTACATCGTGTGTAACATATAAAATGCGTTTGTCGAAATGTGTGTAACCCGGATCAAGGAAGTTTTCACCTACTCTTTTTCCGTTTATAAACATCTCGTAATATCCTGTGCCGCTGACATAGACACGGGCTGAAATTAATTTCTTTGTAGTCTTAAATTCTTTTCTGAATAATGGTGCAGGTTCAAACTCTTTGTCGTGCGAATCTGTGATCCATTTTGCCTGCCAATCAGCTTTCGACATTTTAGCCATTTCGAAATAGCTGATAGGTGATGTGTGGGTTTTTCCTTTCTTGTCCCATACTGTTACAGTCCAGTAATAACGAGTATGTGAAGTGAGTTTTGTGCCCCCGTTGTATATAGCACGGGGTGTTGCGCTTTCTATTTTGTTGGAAGTCCATATATCCGCTTTGCCCGAAGCAAGTAGTTCTTCGCTGCTGGCTATATATATTTGGTAAGCTTCTTGCCTGAAATCTTTGGTATCAGTACCGAACACCCATGTGAAACGAGGATGTTCGGCATCGATACCTATAGGGGAATCTAAATACTCGCATTGAGTTTTTACGATTTTAGTGTTTTTTGAAACACTGCCACAAGCACTTGCTAAAAAGGCTAAAATAACGGAAACTGCAATCAGGAGCTTTAGATTCTTTTTCATTAAAGGTTTTATTTTATTGCGTTTAACATATCAATTCTACCTTCGTTTACCTGCTTTAAGATCAATTCGCCAAAAAGTGTGTTTTGCCATGCAAACCATGCGCGGGTAAACTTTTCAGGGTTGTCTTTATTGAACGATTCGTGCATAAATCCTGTTCCGGCATCGGTATCCATAAGCATTTTTATACATCTCTGAATTTCTTTTTCGTCACGGCTAGTGAATGCTTTCATCATGATACTCATAGGCCATATCATATCATATCCGATATGGGGACCACCAATACCTTCCCCTGCTGTTCCTTTGAAGAAATATGGATTATCTTTACTCCACACATATTTTCGTGTGTTCTGATAGATAGGGTCATTAGCATCCATATCTCCTAAGTAGGGCATTGCCAATAAACTGGGCACATTGGCATCGTCCATAAAATACTGGTTTCCAAATCCGTCTACCTCGAAGGCATAGATCTGACCGTATTTAGGATGGTTAAAGATAGCATATTTTTTTAAGGCTGTCTCAACTTCTTGTGCCAAATTTTTACATTTTTCTGCTAACTCAGGCTTCTTGTTTACTGTTGCCAATATCTCGGCTGCTTTTCTTAACGAAGTAACAGCAAAAAAGTTAGATGGAACTAAAAACTGAAATGTTGTGGCGTCGTCCGACGGGCGGAAAGCCGATGCAATAAGTCCTACAGGATTGACAGGGTTGCCCCATCCGTCGTTATTCATGGTATCGAGTTGACGCTCTGTTTTGCGTTGGAACTTGTACGGGCCATTACCATTCTTACGTTGTTGTTCGTGGAATGTTTGTAATACCAGTTCGATCGCTTGCAACCACTCTTCATCAAAGATGCTTGCATCTCCTGTTGTTTTCCAGTAATGGTATGCCAAGCGTATCGGGTAGCAAAGCGAGTCTATCTCCCATTTGCGTTCGTGTAACTCCAGCTTCATATCCGTCATGTCGCTCATCCATTGGTGATCGGGATTCGGGTCGTGCGGATCAAGAAAAGCATTGGCATATGGGTCGATAATGATACATTTAAATTGTCGGCGGATAACTCCGGCAAGCATTGCCTTCAGTTCGGGATCACTGTTTGCCAATTGCACATAAGGCCACACCTGAGCGCCTGAATCGCGAAGCCACATAGCGTGTATATCCCCTGTGTACACCACAGTGTCGTCTTTGCCGTTGGTTTTGCGATAGCGGACAGTGGTGTCCAGTGTGTTTGGAAAACAGTTTTCGAACATCCATGCCAGTTTCGGATTTTTGATCATTTTCTTAATCCGTACTATCTCACTTTCTACAGCCTTCGATTTGAATAATCTTTGATCAACGGGTGGACGGTTGCTTTTAAAGTCGGTAGGAACGTTATAGCTTACCACCGTATTATCCTTTCGGATAGTTATGTCATGAGCCGCCGCTTTTCCTCCCATTAGTAATGTTGCAGCCGCTACGGCGCATAATCCAATGTTTTTCTTTCTTTTCATGTCTTCTTTATGTTGATTTTTTCATTTATTGATAGATGCAAGCTTGCCATACATTTCTACCATTGCGGCTTGTGTAAGCAACCACTTTTTCTCATCTTTTTGCTTTCCGCTCCAGTCTGTATTGAACAGTCCGTTGCCTTCACGCATGTTGTTCCATGCATAATCCATATTTTTTTGGAAAGCATCTATATATGTTTTGTCATTATCCAAATGATATAATTCAACAAATCCCCTAAGCATAACCGCAATAAACCATACATCGTTTTTCTTCAACAGTTTGAATTGTTGTCCGTCAGAAGTCGTAAAATCTGTAAAGAAATAATTATATGCAGATTTTGCAATGTTCTGGGCATCGGTAAGATAAGCCTTGTCTTTTGTGAGCTTATACAACAAAGATGCAGATTGTAGCATCTGCCCGCTATTGTATGGAAATTTAGCCTCACCTATTTTTCCGTCCAGCCTTATGTTGTCAAAGTACAAATAGTCGGAAGGGTCTTGCAGGTGTTTTTTTGTCCACTCATACAGGGTTTTCCCTTGTTGAAAATAAGTGCTGTCTTTGGTTGCCTCAAATAGTTTGAGCGCAAACACTGCTCCGGGTGCATTGGAACATGTGTTTTTTGATTCTCTTTTTTGTTCGCACCAATAGATTCCGCCACCCAGATTATAATCGATACCGCTGGCTACGAATTGCCATATCATTTTGGCCTTTTGCAGATACTTGTCTTCTTTGGTTAGCGTGTAAGTATCTGTAAAGTCGATACCCAGCCATACATTGTCGTCATAAAACCGATCGGACTGAGGTGCAGTGTTTATATATGACGCATAAGCAGGTGGATTCCTCTTTTGATCGAAATACTCTTCCAGTCCGGGGAGTACTTTCGAATCAAGGATTTCCTGATATTTTTTATCCTTGGTTGTTTCAAACAAGGCGTTTACAGCAGAGAATGTTCCTGAGTAAGGCCATAGGTACGAATATTGGTTCGGAATATTCGCTTGCTCTTGCGATGCCAGATACGTAGCCGTATACTTGTCATCGAAAGGATAGTTTTCACGTAGCAACCGGGTATCGGGTGCCGAATAATTTTGATACAGAGAGTCCAGCGTTAGCTGGGCTCTCTGTAGATTAGAACTCGTATTGCCTTTGTCTTTTGGGCTACAGCCTATTGTGGCAACACTAATTGCAAATAAAAAAATGTACGTAAGTTTCATTATCTTTTACTTTTTCAAATTCTCGTATGCAGCTTTTGCCTCTATCAGCATACAACCACTGGCTTGTGATGTAAGTTGGGTAAAGCTTACCGGAGAAGAGTCCCACGAAGAACCAAACAGAAGGTTGTCTTCATACTCTCCTTTTTTGTATACACCGGTAGTCCAAAGTACATAGGCATTGTTGTTTAAGAAAGTGACAAATTTATGACGGTATGCTTCATCCAAGTCGTTAACTTTGATAAGCTCGAGGAAGTAGCGCATGAATATTCCTTTAAACAGACCATTGTCTCCCGTTCCTTCGTCTCTCAATACATTGCTGCTTGAGTTTATAAGCGTAGAGATGGTATAATTGGCTGCTCTTTTTGCATCATTCAAATATACGATATCTTTGGTAATATTATACAATTCTACTCCTGCTCCCACGTAAGTACCTTCGTTGTATGTAAGAGCAGAGCCTTTCACTTCACCCGATTCTACAATGATATTGTCTTTCACCTCGCCTGTCGAAGATACTACCAGCGTTTGTTTTTGCCAGTCGTATATTTTCTTCGCCCATTCGAGGTCTTCTTCGTTCTCAGTTATTTGATACAGACGTGCTCCGATGATGGCTGCGGGAGCATTTGAGCAAGCATTCTTTGTAAAGGCTACCCACGATCCGGTGCACCATCTGATACCACCGCCTACGTCTTCAGACCATGCATCTTTGATCCAGCCCCACAACTGTTGAGCAGCATTTAAGTATTTTTGATCTTTTGTGATATTATACAGGCGGATCATAGTCAGTGCGTTCCACTCCATATCATCGACATAGGCATTCTCGTAAGTATTTCCGTTTTTTATCTTCACGCCCACAAACCATTTGTCGAAGTAAGCACTGTATTTACTATCGTTTGTGCGCAGATAAGCATCTATCACTACATCCATTGCATGAGCATTGGGCCAATAGTGGAATGTAAGTTCCTTGTCGTCGTTTCCGTAATTGAAATAGTTGCCTGTTTCGTTCCAGAATTTATTTATCAAAGCATTAGATGCACTATCGGCTGCGGCATTCCAATCGTATTCTATCAAAGTTCCGTACGAATACTCATCCTTGGGATCGTTGCAAGATGATAGGGCTAGCAAAACTAATGCTATAAACCCGAAATATATATTTTTCATAAGCTTCATATTCTTTATATCTAAGGAGATTGACCCTACGGTTTTCTTTCGGGTCAATCTTCCCGATTAATATCAGATTTTATTTATCAGAGAGAAACCTCATGAGTATAAGTATCTCCGGCCATTTTTACAGTAAGATTAACGGTTTTTCCATCAAAGTCGCTTGCAAATTTCCATTTGTGATCCCATTGAGATATAGAAGTGTATATAGCTAAGTTGTAATAGCTGGCTGTTCCCGAAGGTGTACCATCTTCATTGGCATTAGCCGGACCCCAATCTTCTTTAGACTCTGTACCTTTCGAATCTTTGAGTGATACTCTGAATTTGTAACGTTGGTCTCTACCCCACGATTCTTGTTTGAATGTAACAGGACCTGCTCCTTTCCAAACACCTTTTCCTTGGTAAGACAGTTTCCATTCAACACTATTTGTTGGGCAGAACCAGAATCCTACTTCTGTAATTTCCACTGGGGTAGAAGCTGAAGCTGATCCGAAATCAATTTTGATGCGATATACACCATTCAATGTATTGGCTGTACCTTCAGTACCTTCTTTTAACTTACCGTCTGCAATATAATATTCAGCAGGACTTCCCGATTTGGAGTCTACAAATTTGTATGTGCCACCTGCAACAAGTTTAACATAGACTTCGTACTCACCTTCTCCCAAACGGTGCATTGGCAGAGCATTGCCCAAGTCGCTTCCTACCTCAGAGCCTTCTCCTGTGATGAAAACCTGTCCCGGATCTTCCAATCCTTCGATTCTTGTAACTGTAATCTTATTGCTTACTTTGCTTATTTTCTGGTTAATACCTCTCGATGAAGCTACAGTCCAAGCCAAAGTTATTGTTTCACCCGGTTCGGCTCCTGCTAATGCTGCTACTTTGTTTAATATTTTGTGAGAGATATCTGCTCCGCTGGAATATCCGTTAAGATCTGATGAAAGTACGAAAAGTGGGCTTGAAAAATCTCCTCCATCTTTATCAAAATACACTTCATACAAAGGTGCACCGCCATCTTGGGCAATGGCAGGTTCCCAAGAGAAGTAAAGAGAACCGCTTGATGTAAGGTTTATTGCTTTTTCGGTAGCCGGCTCATATAGCTTTTTTACTTCGGTAACATCTGCGTTTTTAAATTCCATGTCGTCTGTTCCGCATGCAGACATTAGCATAACAAATGAAAGCAATACGAATATGTTGTAAAATATCTTTTTCATAATAGTATGTTTTTTCTATTTAATTAATCTTTAGGTTATTTATTCGGAGTAACCGGGATTGTTTGGTTTTAGATTCGGGTTCTTAACTATTTCTTCGATAGGCACCGACCATAGATAGTCTTTACCTTCATTGAATTTTCTTGAATCCAATGTTATATACGAAGAATTGTTGTTTGCGAATTTAGCTCCGTTCACTACTCCATTCAGATATTTTGTTCCTTCTTTCCATCTTACGATGTCGTAGTAGCGCAGTCCTTCGAATACTAGTTCTATGCGGCGTTCGCGGTGAATTAATTCACGCATTTCGGCTGTAGATAATGTAGAAGGATAATTCAAGGCACTGGCTGCTGTAAATCCTGCTCTTGTGCGGATTTTCTTAATGGTAGCATCCCATACCGATTGGTTCATCTTGTTTTGTTCGAGCATTGCCTCTGCGTACATTAATAAAACGTCGGCATAACGGAACATGATAATATTGTTCTCTTGTGCATAGTCTTTTAATGTTTTTCTGGATTGCGGATCAAAATACTTGCGTGTATAGTAACCTGTTACCGACTTGTTGGAGCTCACACTTTCCCAAGAGTCTTTGGTTCCTGTTCCATAAGCAGTACGTATAGTTGATACTTTTCCGTTCTCATCTACCCAATTGAATCCATCATAAACAACACTTGCTGTCAGGCGCGGGTCTCTGTTGGTATATGGAGAGCTTGGATTATATGCAGGGTCTTTACTGATTGTATAACCATTGATTGTCCAATAGTCGTCTACAAGTGCTTGTACCGGTGCACATGAGTTTAAGAAAGCTCCCAAAGTCATTGGTACGCGTGCATACATCTCAGTCCATGTGCGGTTTGTAGTTGCATAGCCATAGTCGAGAATAACCTCGTTGTTATACTTGTTTTGAGATTGGAACAAGCTTTCATAATCGCCAAACAGTTCGTAAACACCATATTTGCCTTGCTGATTGATAAGCATATCGGTATATTTTTCGACCATTGGCCAATTGTTTTCATACAGATAAGCTCGTGCTTGGAATGCAACAGCTGCAGCATTGGTTATACGTCCTTTGTTGGTTATCGCACCTTTTGAAGGCAGTATGTCAATGATTTCGTCGAGTTCGTCATGTACAAACTGCAAAACAACAGACTTCTGTGTGCGTGATATGGTCTTCGCCTGAGCCAGCGTAATGTCTTCTGTGAAGAAAGGAACGTCACCGTAGAAATAAGCCAAGCGGAAGAATAGAAAGGCTCTGATGAAGCGAATCTCTGCTTTTCTTGTTGCTTTAAGGTTTTCGTCCATACCGGGTACACGGTCTACATTCTCTA
The DNA here is from genome assembly GCF_002483985.1 of Dysgonomonas sp. UBA7630. Lineage (NCBI taxonomy): Bacteria > Pseudomonadati > Bacteroidota > Bacteroidia > Bacteroidales > Dysgonomonadaceae > Dysgonomonas > Dysgonomonas sp. UBA7630. Next base: position 100,952 of record NZ_DLIY01000003.1, on the reverse strand, counting down.
AGTATTTATGACATGTTTTGATGCCTTCATAAGCCCATTTCCATTCGCTGGCAAATAGCCCGAGAGAAGGTGTTGCCAAGCCGTTACGGATTTTACGAGGATCGTTGTCATCTCTGGCCTGAATAACATTGTCGCTCAAGGCTTCGTCTGTCCACATTTTTCCTGCACCATACATTTGGTTGTATGCCATATTGACCAATAGTTCTGAATTTTCAACTGATTGCCAGTATGTTTCATCTGTATGCTTGTCGTAAGGCATTTGGTCGAGGTTGTTACACCCTGTGAATATAAACGCTCCCATTGACAATAAGAACAGATATTTTATTATATGTCTTTTTTTCATTTTTGTATCGTTTCTTTTGTTAGAATTCAATGTCTAATCCAAAACCAAAATACTTGAGGGTAGGATAGTTACGTGCACTATTGGCATTTCCTCCCATGTTTGAATCAAATTCGGTAGATTCGGGATCGATCCAAGAGTTTTTACTTAATGTAAACAGATTCTGAGCATTTACATATGCACGGACTCTTTGCAACATCAGTTTATTTGTCAGGCTTTTAGGGATGGTATATCCTAGTTGTATATTTTTCAGTCTTAGATATTTTCCGTCAAATCGGTTGATTTCCGACCCCATACCATAGTTGTTAGAATTGGAAACCGATCCTATTCCTGCCAAACGAGGGTAAGTGGCATCGGTATTTGTTGGAGACCAAAAGTCTAGCTGATGTTTGTAAATAGCATACGAATAATTGGAGTGGAATGGTTCTACCAACTCGCCACGGACCATCATATCACGTTTTCCAACACCTTGAATAAAGAAGTTAAAGTCAAAGCCTTTCCATTCTAGGTTGTAAGTGAATCCGAATGTGTAACGAGGGAATCCATTTCCTAAGACGAAACGGTCTTTTTCGTCGATCACCCCGTCGTTGTTACGGTCTACATATTTTACATCGCCCGGGCGAAGGTCTGAAGATGAAATACCTGCTGGTAAGGCTGATGTTTGGATTTCTTCCATTGTTTTAAAGTAGCTGTCGATTTTATATCCGTAATAAGAACGGAATGGTAGCCCTACTTCTTTCATTATGAAGTATTCGTCAGCTTTCGAAATTTCCCTACCTCCTACAAGTTTTGTGACTTTATTTTGAGAATCTCCTATATTTCCCGAAAAATCATGAGAAAACTCTCCTGTTTTCAGATGATAGTTTAGTGTAATTTCCCAACCGTGATTTTTCATTTCTCCGATGTTTTCGGAGCTAAGAGATGTTCCAAATACAGTAGGTACTTGTGGTGCTAAAAGGATATCTGATGTTGTTTTGTGGAAATAATCGAATGTTCCCGATAGAGCTCCTCTAAGGAATGAGAAGTCTGCTCCGATGTTGAATGTTTTTGATTTTTCCCATTTCAGGTTCTCATTACCAAATTTATATCCTGCTCCACCTACAACGTCATTGTCAAATGCGTACGTGTTTGAGTATAAACTGTAGGTAACAAGGGTTTGATACGGATCTATATTTTGGTTTCCTAAGATACCATACGATCCACGAATTTTAAGATCACCCAGTTTGTCTTTATAGAAGCCCATGAATGATTCGTCGGATATTCTCCATCCCAAAGATAAAGAAGGGAAGAAGCCCCAACGATTTGCTTTCGCAAACTTTGAAGAACCGTCTTCACGGAAACTGAATTCAGCGTAATATCTCTCCAAATAATTGTAGGAAGCACGTCCGAGTACAGAAGTAATACTTTCTTTTCTTCTGCCTTCAAGCGAAGACTTTCCTGATTCAGGAGTTTCTGTCGGAACGCCTAAGATAGGGTCTGTATTAATGAATTTTACTTCATTGCTTTTGAATGTATACGACTCGTTCGTTGCTCCGAACAACAGGGATAGATTGTGAGAATTGTTGAATGTCTTTTGATAATCCGCCAAAAGCTGGTAGTTCATCAAGCGTTTATTCTCATTGTAATCTTCTGTATTCCTCTTAGCATTCATTTTCATGTCGGGGATTGTATTGTTCTCGTTGTTATACAAATCCACCTCTTTTCTTCTAATGAAACGATGATAAGCGTATATATCAGCTCCCACAACTCCACGCAATTTCAATCCGTCGATGATTTTTACTTCAAGATTAATGTTTGCATTAATGTAGTCGGTATTTCCTTTCTCGTATCCCGATTCTTTTAATCCTGCCAATGGGTTTTGGTCAGTAAGCAAGCTATTTACAAGATACTTGCCATTGTCGGCTTGCATTTTAGTCCAGTAGTATGAAGGTATACGCGATGAGTTGATAATCGCATTTCCATCAACCGATTTCTTTCCGTCGTCGCGGGTATATGATAAGATTGAAGAAAGCTTGAATCGTCCTACCTCTGTCGAAAGATTTGAGCGCAGATTGTAACGTTGTTTACCGTAGTTAGGTCCAACAAAGTTACTCTTCTGATCAAAATACGCTCCGGAGAATAGGTAAGTTGTATTTTCGTTACCACCCGAAACGCTCATATTGTACGACTGTTGCATTGCCGATTGTATAATCTTGTCAAAGTTCCAGTACTCTTCGCTTCGGTGATCGTATAGGTCACGTACTTCTGCGGGTGAATACATTGCGCTTTGCCCTACATTTGTCAATGACAGGTTCTTCAATATCGCATTTTGATATCCTTCTACCGGTCTGTACAAAATGGTAGGGTCTTGTGTACCAAGCTGCATTCCGAGACGAACGGTAGGGCGTTGATTTTTCTTCCCACTCTTGGTTGTAACCAATATAACACCATTTGCAGAACGTGACCCATAGATGGCAGCCGTTCCCGCATCTTTCAGTACCGAAACATTATCAATATCGCCGGGGCTTAGTTTGTTCAAACTGGAGTTGTCGGTTACTAATCCATCGATAACGATCAGAGGAGAATTGTTATTCATGGTAGATAGCCCTCGAATGTTGATATTCATGTTGTTGTCATTCGGGTCCATGCTGCGTTGTTGGATTGTCAAACTAGGTGAAGCTCCTTGTAAGGCTTGAGTAACATTAGCCACCGGACGTTCTTCTATCGTTTTTGCCTTTACCTGATCAACGGCACCCACTGCGCTTTTGCGGGTAGTAGTACCGTAACCGATCACAATAACTTCATCCAGAACCTTTTGGTCTTCCTTCAGTTTTATCTGAAAGTTGGAGTTGTTTCCTACTGTAATATCTTGTGTCAAAAATCCGACATAGGATATTTGTAATACATCATTTTTGTTACACGAAATAGAAAAATTACCGTCCAGGTCGGTCATTGTTCCATTTGTTGTACCTTTTATTACTACACTAACACCAACAAGAGGCTCTCCTGTTTCATCTTTCACAGTTCCTTTTACTGTGTTTTTTGCAGAAGGTGATTGTTGATGCTCATTAATATTGCCAGTCTGGGCATTTAAGATGCATGGTGTCCCAATAAATAACAGGGACAAGACTAAACTGACAAAGTTTTTTTTGTACTTTCTCTTAATCATACCATAGTTAGATTTAAATAAAAGATTGTTTTTGATTAATTCGCTTTAGGTCTAAATTTGAAATAGACATTCTGAGCATTTTGATTAAATTAGATTTGGATTAGGTTGATCACTCTTTAGGTTATATTTTTCATTTTTACAGGTTTTAGAGGTTAGTGGTATTAGTCATCTTTTCCGAAAGCAAATATATCTTCTTCTTAAAACCTGCAACAATTGCAGAATATTAATTCTGGAGCCATGTCATAAATCTATACTACATTGTCTCAAATCTATATATGTGGCTTCTGTTAATGCGGATTTGTTTCTCGTTTACTATCTGTAAGATATTTATCTTTGTCATAATCTTATATCAGAATTAGGACAAAATACATCCATGAAAAAATTCGTGTTAAACGCTTCATTTTTTCTGATCGGTCTTATATTGTGTCAGAATATAAATGCATATAATCTCCGCCAGATATCCAACCATGATGGATTGTCAAACAGTGCGATACTTTCTATTTGTCAGGATAAAGACGGCTTCTTGTGGTTTGGCTCTTGTGATGGTCTCAATATGTTTAACGGTCTTAGCATTCGAGTATACAAACCAACGGATGAGAAGAACAACTTGTCGGGTAATCTTATCGAAAATGTATTGGAAACAGAGGATGGTATTCTTTGGGTGTACACAAACTATGGGCTCAACAGGTTGGATAAACGCACTAAAAAGATTGATTCTTTCAATCAGTTCAAAGGGCGCTATTTGATACAAAAAGATAAGAACAACCATATCTGTATTATCAAAGAGGATGATTGTATTTATTATTATAAAAAGGAGACCAAAACCTTTGAGAAGATAATATTAAGAGGATTGAGATATGATGATATTCTCAATTTTGTGATCACTTCCGATAACAAGCTTCAGGTGTTTACAAGAGATCAGTCTAATCCGGCATACCTTATAAAAGAGAGTAGGGAAGGCGATATAAAGCTGGAAAAAGAAAAGCTGTTTTCTCACAATGAAGATCTCCTTTATTGTTTCTACGAAAGAGGTATTGCTGATATCGTCTATTTTATAGATAATACTTACACTTTGTATGAATACCATTTCGCCGATAAGAAAAAATACTATGTCAGGAATCTGAAAGAAATAATACAGAAGAATGGCGAGATATCTTCGGTAATAAAACATCACAACGATTACTTTATCGGATTCAAGACCAATGGGCTGTTGAGATTGAAATATGTATCCGATAAGCTCGATAATTATCAGCCTGAAGATATAGGAATCAAATCGGGTATTTTCTGTTTAATAAATGACCGCTATCAAGATTTGGTTTGGATAGGTACCGATGGACAAGGGGTATATATGTATTCGAATGATATGTACTCGATCAGGTCTGCGGTGTTCAATACGTTTACGGCGAATATCGAAAAGCCGGTGAGAGCTTTGTTTTTGGATAAAGAAAAAACACTGTGGATAGGTACAAAGGGGGATGGGATTGTGAAAATAAAGAATTATGATTTCAATCAAGCTCCTTCTAAATTCTCACTCGAATATAGCAATACAGGAAATACTGCACTCACCGATAATTCTGTATATGCCTTTGCGAAGAGTAAGAAAAATATACTGTGGATTGGTTGCGAAGAAGGACTAAGTTACTATTCGTACAGCGACAGGTCGATAAAGCGAGTGCCGCTGATAGCCAACGGAGAACCTGTAAAATACATACACTCCATCTGTGAGCTTAACGACTCTACGCTATGGCTGGCGACAGTGGGTACGGGGATTGTAAAAGTGTCAGTTGCAGGCACTCAAAATGCTCCTGTATTCAAAAACGCAAGCCGTGTTACGATAAGAGACGGGAGAGACTCTCAGAATTATTTTTTTACAATCTATCAGGAAAACGATTCTATTTTATGGTTCGGAAACCGTGGATATGGTGCATATAGCTTGAATACAAATCAACATAAACTAGATACGCTTGTGCCCGACAAGGGGATAAATCAAACGCTAAATGATATATTCTCCATTATCAAAGATTCGAACAATGCATTTTGGTTTGGTACCAGTTTTGGTTTGGTTAAGCACGTTTCGGGTAGAAGCGACAAGATATTTAACGAAAGAAACGGCTTTCCGAATAATACCATTCATGGTATATTGGCCGACGAGAGAAATAATCTTTGGCTGAGTACTAATAGAGGAATTATCAAATTTAATATAGAACAAGATAATTTTCAAACATATTCAAATCTCAATGGCTTACAAATTATAGAGTATAGCGATGGGGCTTATTTTAAGGATGAAGAATTCGATATCTTATTCTTTGGTGGCATCAATGGCTTTGTGGCTATCTCGGAGACGGGTATGGCTCAGCCCGAGTATTTTCCTCGCATTCAGTTTGACAATCTGATGATTTTTGGTCAGGAGAAAAATATATTCGACTTCTTACAGTCGAATGGAGAAAATGAGACGCTTGAGCTTAATTACAATCAAAACTTCTTTTCTATATCTTTTACTGCACTCGACTACGTAAACGGGAATAATTACACATATTATTACAAACTGGATGACCTGAGTAAACAGTGGATTGATAATGGAACGTCTAATAATATTTCGTTTACAAGTTTATCGCCGGGAGAATACACATTGTTTATAAAGTACATGAACCGTCTTACCGGCAAGGAAAGCCCCGTATATTCGATTACAATAAAAATAACACCTCCGTGGTATCTATCCCCGTTGGCGTATGTGTTGTATGCAACAATGGTGATATCCGTTATATATTTGCTTATACGAGCAGCTATCATAAAAGACAAGAAGAAAAAATATAAGGCGATGATGAAAATAAAACAACGTCATCAGGAGGAAGTACACGAGTCTAAGCTGCGTTTCTTTACCAATATCGCCCATGAATTTTGTACTCCACTGACGCTGATATATGGCCCTTGCAACCGTATCTTGTCGCATGCCGGGTCCGATAGTTTTGTGAGGAAATATACACAGCTTATACAACGGAATGCCGAACGCCTGAATGACCTGATTCAAGAACTTATCGAGTTTAGGCGGATCGAAACCGGTAATAAATCTCCTCAGATAGAGCCGCTCTCGATCACAGATATAGCGCATGATATAAGCGACTCGTTCAACGACTTGGCCGAATCGAAAAACATACAATTCAGCAAGGATATTGAAGGCTCTTTGATTTGGAATTCAGATCGGGGATTCGTATATACCATTTTGTCTAACTTGGTATCGAATGCATTCAAATATACGGCTATCAATGGGTTTATACAGGTTGAAGTATATCAGGAGAACGATGAGCTGTTGATGATTATATCCAATACAGGGAAAGGAATTAAAGCCGAAAATATAACAAGGATTTTTGACAGATATAGTATCCTCGACGACTTTGAGAATCGTGAAGGCAAGAGAGAGTTCTCCCGCAATGGTTTGGGATTGGCCATCTCTTATAGTATGGTAAAGCTGCTGGATGGCACGATTGAGGTAAACAGCATACTCGATGAGCGTACCGACTTTATTGTGAAACTACCGCAAAAGGAAGTTTCCGATGTGCTGATTGATAAAAATCAGGCCTTACCCGAAATCACTATCAGAAAAGATTATGAACCGATGATGGAGCTTCCGAAATATGCATTTGATAAGTTGAAGCCAACAATCTTTATTATCGACGATGATGTGGAAATCTTATGGTTTATCAGTGAGATATTTGCCGATGAGTATAATGTAATTCCTATAGATAAACCATTGCTTGTAGATGAGATGCTGACACAGATACATCCTAACATTATCATTTGTGACGTTATGATGCCCGGCAGGGATGGAATCTCTCTTACGAAGGAAATAAAATCGGATAAAAAGACAGCACACATTCCGATGATATTGGTTTCGGCAAAACATACAATAGAGGAACAAATAGAAGGTTTGTCATCGGGCGCAGAGATGTACCTTGCCAAGCCTTTTAATGCAGACTATTTGCGCACATCTGTAAAGCATCTTATTTCGCGCAAAGAGACGCTGAAGGACTATTTCAGTTCACCGTTAAGTGCATTTGACCTATCCGAAGGTAAGATGACTCACAAGGAGAATACAAAGTTTATTCAGGATATCTACAATATCATCGAAAAGAATATAATGAATAGCAAACTCTCGGCTCAGTTTATTGCCGCAGAACTGAATATGAGCCCACGTCACTTGTATCGTAGGTTGAGCGAAGTAGAAAGTGATAGTCCCGCAGATATGATACGGGAGAGCCGTTTGTACATAGCCCGAAACTTATTGCTAAATACTAAAATGACAATTGATGAGATAATTTATAAATCGGGATTCTCCAACAGAGCCACCTTCTTCAGGCAGTTTGCTCAAAAGTATGGGTGTACACCTAAGGAATATAGAGATAGGGAAATGTATGATGTGTAGTGTGAAAATATAAAGTAAAGTCACAATAAAAAAGCTCTGATAAAACTATCAGAGCTTTTTTTGTATGATTTATAACTAACGAAGATTAGTTAGTAATGCCTAATTTAGCTTTTACTTTAGGTGCAGCATCTACAGCAGCCGTAGGGCTTGTATAAAGAGTTGCAGCAGCATTAAAGATATAAGTATAGCCATTTTCGTCGCCAACATCTTTGATCGCTTTTCTCAATTTTTCTTGCAATGGAGTGATCAATGCTTGTTGTTCTTTTTCGTATTCTTGTTGGCTTGTTTGCAAGAATGTTTGATATCTGTTTTGCAGATCTTCCAACTGTTTTTGTCTGTCAAGTACGATCGATTCGGTAAGCCCGGTTGTATCTGCCTTGAAAGCCTCAACTTTATCGTTGTACTCTTTTTCTAAAGCTGTCAGATTTTTTCTTATCGTCTCGCTTTTTGTTGCAAGTTTAGATTCAACTTCTTTTAGTTCCGGCATTTTAGAGAACACCTCTTCTGCATTTATAAATGCCAATTTATCTTGTGCAAATATTGAAACCGGAGCAACAATCAGCAGCAATAAAAATAGTTTTTTTAACATAGTGTATAAGTCTATTTGATTAGTTATTCTTTATTTAGGTGACAAATATAAATAATTATTTTGAATATCCGAGCTTTGCTAAAACTTCATTACTTATATCTATTCGGGGGGAAGCAAAAATAACACTTTCGGCTGATGATCTGTCCATCACTAGCTGATATCCTTTGGCTTCCGATATCTCTTTTATTGCGTTGTAAATGTCGTCCTGTATGGGTTTTACAAGGGCTTCTCTTTTCTTGAAAAGCTCGCCTTCGGGCCCAAAATATTTACGATTCAATTCTTGCAAACTCTTTTCTTTTTCTACAATTTCGTTTTCTCTTTTAGTCTTTTGTTCTCCCGATAGAAAAACAAGGTCAGACTGATACGACTTGTACATATTTTTTACTTCCTGCTGTACTTTGTCAACTTCTCCCTGCCATTTTTTAGACATTACGTTTAGTTGCTCCTGAGCAGTTTCGTACGTGCTTATATTTTTTAATATATATTCCATATCTATCAATGCAAACTTCTGAGCATAGCTTCCGGCTGCAATTCCGATAAATAGAGCAAATAGTAATAATAATCTTTTCATAACTGTCAAATTTAATGTGTTATATCTATTAGACGCACAGTTAATCTTTTAGTTTAGTAACTTGCTTATAAATAATGTTAAAAGGCTTTTTAGAACTCTTGTCCAATGATAAAGTGGAATTGGCTTCCGCTGTTATCACGAGATCCATTGATCGGGTCGAATCCGTATGCCCAGTCTATACCCATTAGTCCGATCATCGGTAGCATGATACGTGCTCCAAATCCTGCCGAACGTTTAAGATCGAATGGATTGAATTTATTCAGATCACTCCAAGCGTTACCTGCTTCAACAAAACCCAGTAGGTAGATCGTAGACGATGGTTCTAGGATAAGCGGATATCTCAACTCAAGAGCCAGACGAGAATATGCACTGGCCTGTGTGCCCAACGATCCGTTTTCATATCCACGAAGTCCGATTGTTTCTGTTGCGTATGTGCTCGAATACCCTGACATACCATCACCCCCCATATAGAATGTTTCGAATGGAGATTTCTTATTCTTGTTGAAATAACCCACAAATCCATACTCGGCACGAGTCATCAATACAGGTGTTTTCACCACATCAGATAATGATGTATATGTTCTTGCTTTAAATTTCCATTTGTGATATTCTATCCATGTGAATTTTTCGCTTGGCTCATAATAGCCATCGATTTTCTTCATCGACGCATAGTCTTTGCCATCCCACAACGAGAATGGAGGTGTTACCTGTAAGCTAAGAGATAGGTCTGTTCCGCGACGTGTGTATATCGGGTTGTCGGTAGATCTTCTGCTCAGTGTAAGATTCAAGCTTAGGTTGTTTGCAATACCATCTTTAACGATGAAGTATGCCCAATCTTTCATGCTATATCTTTGGTAAGACAACTCTGTTTGGAATGTAAAATAGTCATCAGGCCATGTCAAACGTTTTCCGTAACCTACCGATAGTCCGATCATTGTTATCGATTTGTTCGGGTCGGCTGCAAAACTGTAATCTCCGTAGCCACTGCCATAGCCACTACCATAGCCACCATAATAGTTGCTTAGAGCAGAATAACCATAACTGTTGTTTATGTAACGGCTGTTTATGTCTGTTTGACGAGAATAGTAAGCACCTACAGATAAGGAGTTAGGACGTTTTCCTCCAAACCAAGGATCGAAGAATGAAACGGAATAGGATTGATAATACTTAGCATTTGTTTGTGCGCTAAGAGTCAATGTTTGTCCTTCACCTTGAGGAATAATTCCTTTATATGTGCCCGGATTGAATAAGTTTTTCAGAGAGAAGTTTGTAAATTTCAAGCTCAGTTTACCTATAATACCTGTTTGTCCCCATCCCGCAGAGAACTCTACCTGGTCGTTTGCTTTAGACACCAACGGTAAGCCTACATCTACTGTTCCTGAATCCTGATCCGGTTCTATTTTCGGATTATTTAATTGCTCAGGGTCAAAGTGTCCCATTTGAGCTATTTCACGTATCGAACGGATAATGTCATCACGGCTGTATAGAGCTCCCGGCTTTATTCTTAATTCGCGGCGTACGATATCTTCATATACCCTATCGTTACCCGATATAGTTACTTTACGGATTTTAGCTACAGGGCCTTCTGTAATACGTATCTCGAGGTCGATAGAGTCATTTTCTATATTTACCTCTACTGGGTCGGCATTAGAGAATAAGTAACCGTGATTTTGATAGAATACATTCATCACAGCACCTTCGTCTACCGAAAGACGCTCGGTTAGTTTCTTCTGATTGTAAACATCACCCGGTTTCATATTCAACTGAGTTTGCAATTGCCATGTCTGATACACGGTATTACCTACCCATTTGATGTCTTTAATGAAGTATTGTTTACCTTCATCCACTTTTATGTCGATGTTTACCTTATCAGGTTTGCCTTCTGCATCAGCTGTATATACTGTATCCCAAAGGATTGTAGCATCACGGTAACCCAATTCGTTATATTTGGCGATCAAGTTGTTCTTATCTTCTTCAAAGCTTTCAGGTACATACTTTGTAGAACGGAGGAAGTTGGCAAGCCAAGACTTAAAATTGCTTTTATGTCTGGTCTTTTTCATCGCTTTCTCCAGCGTTCTGGTGGCTACCTCTTCATTCCCTTCTATGGTGATTCTGTTCACCTTGGTCTTGTTTTTCTTAACCACATCAATGTTAAGAATAACATGATTTTCTTTCGACAAATCAGGCGTTTCAGTCAGAGATATCTCTGCTTTGTTGAATCCTTTTTCGTCAAAGTATTTTTTTATGATTGTCTTGGCTCTGTCCATTTGGTATGGGGTGATTTGCAGATTTTTCACCATCCCAACCTTAGCGGCGATATCCTGACGTTCCGACTTCTTCATTCCTGTATACACGATATCAGAAATACGAGGCCTTTCTTTCAGGTTGATTTCGAGCCATATTTTATTACCTTCTATTTTTGTAGCGGCAATTTTTACATCCGAGAATAATCCTTGTCTCCAAAAGCGGCGAACTGCATTTGTTACTTCAGGGCCGGGTACCTCTATTATATCTCCGACTTGTAGCTGTGCAAAACCAAACAATGTGTAATCTTCATACATCGGATTCACTAAACCGGTGAGTTTAAGGTCGGCAATTTCATACTTCTTACTGGAGTTGTATGTAATTAGCGGTAAATCCTGAACATTTGCTTCAAGAGCCTTATTCACATTTTTGATTTCGGTGCTGTCTACCCCTTGTGCTTGTATTCCTGTGGATACAAGGCATAGAATAACAGTCAGAAAGAATAAACCTTTATTTAACATATTTGGTCTAAGAATTATTATCGAATAATATTTTTATTAGTATTAATGCTACTCTTATATTTGTGAACCTATGGTTTTGTTGATACCTGTTCACTGGTTTTACCAAAACGGCGTTCCCGGTTTTGGAAATCTACAACGGCCTTGAATAACGATTCTTCGTTAAAGTCGGGCCAAAGCTCATCTGTGAAATAAAGTTCGGAATATGCTATTTGCCAAAGAAGGAAATTGCTGATGCGCAGCTCGCCTCCGGTTCTTACTAATATATCAGGATCGGGAATTCCTTTCGTAGACAAATACTGTGGAATTAGAGATTCTTCGATGTCTTCCAATTTTATTTTTCCGGCTTTCACATCACTTGCTATTGTCTTCATGGCCTTTGTCAATTCCCACTTCGAAGAATAACTCAGAGCCAGCACAACTGTAGTGCCTGTACATACCGATGTTTCATTCAAGCAGAAATCCAGCGCTTTCTGTGTGTCGGCGGGCAGGCGGTCTATATCACCTATCACCTTTACCCGTATATTGTTTTTTATCAGATCAGGGGTTTCGTTGGCTACAGCCTGTATCATCAATGCCATCAGTGCCTTAACCTCTTCTTCGGGTCTCTTCCAGTTTTCGGTAGAGAATGTGTAAAGGGTTATATAGGCTATCTCGGCTTTGGCCGCTGCCTCTATTGTTCTGCGTACAGCAACAATGCCTTCTTTGTGCCCAAAAGAGCGATCCAGATTTTGACTTTTCGCCCAACGCCCGTTGCCATCCATGATTATGGCTACATGTTTGGGTATTCTAGTTTTATCTATTTGGTCAAAATATGACATTTATATTTTATTTTAAATTAATCAGAATTTAAGCAAGGACACACTCTACGTCCGAAATCCCATGTTATGGTAAACATTGTAAGGGAATACCAATCGTTGTTCTTGAATATGCTACCTTTTATCCCATAAGGGCTATCGAGGTCAAATTTACTGTTTTTCTCGGTCACGTCAAATGAGTCGCTGAATAATTTCCTGAAAGAGAATTCAAATCCTATATTCAAGCGATCTTTCATTTTGTATTTCAGCCCGATGCCTATAGGTATATTTGCATCTAAGAATTTCTTCTCTCCCGAAGCAAAAGTTATTCCTACACCTGTAAACACGTATGGTGTTATCCGTTTGGTGCCAAGGTAACTGAACTTATCACTATAATTAAATAAATTGAACTCAATCTGGCTTCCTAATTCGTAAAACATCCTGCTGAAGGATGCTTGCTGATCATGCGGAAATTTATTTCCCATGTTTTTGGTGTCGCCCGATACTTTGCCTATTACAAAGTTGTTTTTTACAGACCATCTTAAGTCTTTATTATATCTGAAAATAACGCCGGCCGATAATCCCGGGTTCTGATATAATTTTGTCTTATTGGCATCTCCCATATAGAAAGATGTGCCCGCCATTCCGCCAATCTCATATTTGTAGTCGTCTTGTGCGTTGAGTGTGATAGACGAGAAGAGAGAGGCTGAAATAAGTATAAAAATTAAAAGTATCTCTTTTCTCATTATAAATTTATTATTCAATATCTATCTTTATCTAACGCAAAAGTAAGACAATAAGTATATCGACTGCCAGTTTTTAACCTGGGGGAACCTTACGGAATAAGACGATTTAAGCGACCTCTCCAAATCTCTTTGACTGGCGTAGATCCTGTTTTTGGTATTCCGCCGAATATCCAAACATAGTTCTCACTATCTACTATTACCGATTGCCCCGAGGCTTTAGGTATACTTGTACTTAAACTTTCTTTGGATGGAGCTAAAATCCATTTAACCCCCATGCTGTCACTTTTATATAGTATATTTCCTGTTAGCGCAAACAAGTATGTGTCGTATAAGAAACAACTGACACCGTCATTCGCACCGAATAGTAAGTTCACTTGGTTTGAACCTAGCTCCAGAAGATTGTCATCTCCGACACGTAAAGACCATGTGAGGTTCGATTGCTGATTGTTGAACCCTCTACCTCCTGTGATGGTTAGCATATTGCTGCTCAGATTTGCCCTGTTGACAAAAGTAACCGGAGAGAAATCTGAAGCCGGAAAGCTTTGGCTTATTTCGTTCGAGGATAGATTGCTACTTAAGTTCTTCACAAGAACCAACGTTTGCATATCTGCTGTTTTAGCGAAGTAGTATTTACCGTCTTGCTCCGTAGCTACTAAGAGTGAATCTTTTGCTGCAGTGGCTCCCGGTAATACGCCATAAATAGCTTTTACTTCGTTGTTCTTGGCTGTCCAATTGATACCATCGGTAGAACTGTATGATTGATTGTTCTTATCTACAACATAGAACGTATTGTTGAATAGTGTTATACTTTCTATTACAATATTTGCAGCCGAAGGTCCTGTTGTTATTGGATGTTTAGACCATGCAAGAGCACTTTTTGATGCTTTATATACAGCTAGGTTGCCGTCTGCAACAGTAAATGTATAGAAGTCATTGTCTTTCAATACTGTTTTTTGTTGTATTCCAACTGCATCGGGTAGTGTACCTACCTTGTGCCATATAATTGTATCGGGGTCTATTTTATGTATTCGTATATCTATCGTATACTCTCTGCTGTCGAGACCATTTGCCGCATATACCTTGATTTTAGGATTTAATGCATAGTTGATAGAATCTGTACCGTTCCATTCTGCAATAGAATCGGGGTATACGAGCTGAAGCTTACCGATGCCGTAAGACGAGTATGTGAGCGTAGTGGCAAATTTCTTTATTTTTGTTTTATATGGCAATGAGTCTATGTTGTAAATGAGGTTTCGACTCTGATCGATTGAAAATTTGGTTTTTGCCATTATAGGATAGTTGACAGAGTCGATAGAAGATACCGCTATGGCTGACAACTTGAACGAATAAATCTGAGCATCGGCAGAACCGCCTTCAGTTGTAGTAGTCGTATTATTATCATTACAAGAACTTAATGCAATGAGTGAAAAAGTTACGAAAAGTAGTAGGTAAGAAAATTTCTTCAACTTCATTATTTTAATCAGTTTTATTCAATATCAATGTGCAAAAATAGAAAGAATTTCGGCTTATGCGTCAACAAATCTAATATTTATATAATTTTATGGTTAGGCTAAACGTATATGAATGTGTTTAGAAGCCCCCCAATTTATCTCATTTAAGACATGCCCCGCAATGATGGGAGCTCGTACTCCATTGTTGAATGTAATGCCCGAAATTTCTATGAAGGCTTCATCCCACAATCGTTTATCTATAATATTTTGAAGCAGTTCTTGTCCTCCCTCAACGAGTACCGAAGTGATTTTCCGCTTTTTAAGCGTCGTGAATATGTTTTCCAATACATTTTCGTCGAATGGAATTTGGATGAAAGTAACCTTCTCCAGCTTCGGAAAAGACTCCTTTTCGGTGAATACAATCGTTTCTACTTTTCCATCAAAAATCGTATAATCGAGCGGTATGCGTCCTTGCCTGTCGAGTATAACACGTACGGGGTTTTTTCCATACCAATGTCGTGTTGTGAGCGACGGATTGTCTTTTATTGCTGTATTTGTACCTATCATAATTGCAGGAACAACTGCTCTTTTCTTATGTACAAGCATTTTCGAAAACTCATTCGATATCGGCGTTGGCTGAGGAATGTCTTTCTCGTCTCTGGCTTTGTCTATAAAACCATCCTGAGTCTGTGCCCACTTCAGGTATATATATGGCCTGCCTTTTGTTTGTATGGTAAAGAATTCTTTGTTTAGCTCCCATGCTTCCCGCTCTAATATTCCTATATCAACCTTTATGCCGGCATCTTGCAGCATCTTTATTCCTCGTCCCGAAACAGCAGGGTAGGGGTCGAGGCATGCGATAACTACATGCGGAATCTGGTTGTCGATGATCAGTTGGGCACATGGAGGTGTTTTTCCTTGGTGTGCACATGGTTCGAGTGATACATAGATGGTAGACTCTTTGAGCAATGATTTGTCTTTCACGCTGGCGATGGCGTTCACTTCGGCATGGGCTTTGCCATACTCACGGTGAAAGCCTTCTCCTATTATCTTATCGTTGTGAACTACCACAGCACCCACCATCGGATTGGGACTTACAAATCCTTTTCCATTGAGTGCCAGTTGCAGGCAACGATACATATATTTTTCGTCAACAGTCATTCTTTTGAGTTTCTACAACAGAGAAACGCAATTATTACGAGGTTATTTTACTGTAAAGATTTTTTTATAAAATATTATTTGGCTGCGATTACTTCTATTTCCACCAATGCTCCTTTTGGCAGGTCTTTGACAGCAAAAGCCGAACGTGCGGGGAATGTTCCCGAAAATTGTGTAGCATACACCTCATTCATTGCTCCAAAGTGAGCTATGTCGTTTAGCAATACGGTAGTTTTTATGATATTATCGGTTGTAAGACCTGCTTCGGCAAGGATCGCTTTAATGTTTTTGAAACATTGTTCGGTTTGTTCCTTAGCACCACCTTCGGGAAAATCACCCGTTGCCGGATCGATAGGAAGTTGTCCCGAAAGAAATACCATACCATTTACTTCTACAGCCTGACTGTATGGCCCTATTGCCGCAGGTGCATTATTCGTTGAAATTATTTTTTTCATTGTACGCTGAGTTTGAATGATGAAAATTATTTTATGCCCTTCTGGCGTATCACTTCATAGATCAGTACTCCGGCGGCAACAGATACATTGAGAGAGCCTATTGTGCCGAATTGAGGTATTTTTACAAGATTGTCTGCTATTCTCAAGTTGTCGTTCGATACTCCCGTGTCTTCCGCACCCATCACAAAAGCTATTGGACCAGAGTAATCAACAGCTGTATAGTCGTCAGCACCACGCTCGGTGGCTGCAACTACTTTTATTCCGCTATTTTTCAGGAACTGAATCGCATTGGTAAGGCTTTGCTCCTTACATACAGGAATTTTGAGCAATGCTCCTGCTGATGTCTTTATGGCATCGGCATTTACGGTTACGCTACCCTTTGCCGGTATAACGATTGCATCTACACCCGCTACTTCACATGTGCGTGCAATAGCTCCGAAGTTGCGCACATCGGTGATTCCATCCAGCACCAAAATGAAAGGGTCTTTCCCTTGCTCATACAAGAAAGGAATGATGTCTTCGATATGCTCGTATGTGATAGCCGAAAGGAAGGCAATTACTCCCTGATGGTTTTTGCGTGTAAAACGGTCGAGGCGTTCGTTGGGTACACGTTGCACCGCAATGTCTCGTGATTTCAGCAAAGCAAACAATTCCTTCGAAAGGTCTCCTTGAAGTTCACGTCTTACAATTACTTTATCTATTTCTTTTCCGGCTTCTATGGCTTCTATTACAGCACGTATGCCGAAAATCATTTCTTTCTCTTTCATTCTGTTATGTTTAGGGTCGCAGACCTATTTGTTATTTTTGTATGTATGGCAACAACTGTTCGTTGAGATTGATAATGTTACATTAAATCTCCCGGGTTGCCTATCTGTTCTCTTTGCAATGTTAATTTACTTTTTTTGTATCCATATCCAAAATATATGATCAATCCGATTGCAAGCCATATAAGGAACATTACCCAGTTTGACCATCCCAGCTCTGTCATCAGATATAAATTGGTAAGGATTCCCAATACGGGGAGCAACGAAAACTTATATCTGAATGCCGCAACAGACAATCCCAGCCAAACAGCCCAAAAGACTATCAGCAAGGGTTTTCTGGCGACAACCTCTGTATAATCGGTTTTACCAATAAACAAAGATACTCCAACTATGAATAATATAAAAATGATATATTGTCCATTTATGTAGGGAACCTTAAATTTAGCTTTTTTGCTTTCTCCTTTATGATCGAGAAACAGCACTCCCGAACACACAAGGATAAATGCAAAGAATGTGCCTACACTGGTAAGATCGACCACAAATTGCATGTCGAGAAACAAAGATGGTATACACACTACAACTCCTGTAATGATAGTGGAGAAGGACGGAGTCTTGTATTTGGGATGGATTTTCGAGAACTTAGGCCATAGCAATCCGTCGCGGCTCATTGTCATCCATATACGGGGCTGTCCGATCTGGAAGACAAGTATTGCGCTCGTGATAGCAATTATCGCTGTAAAAGATATTACCCCTGCCACAAAATCCATATTTACCAATTGGAATACGTATGCTAAAGGGTCGTCTACACCCAAGTTTTTATAGTTTACCATTCCCGTGAGTACAAGTGCTATCGCAACATACAATATGGTGCATATCCCCAAGCAGTAAAGCATTGCACGAGGCATGTCCCGTTGTGGATTTTTGCTTTCTTCGGCTGTGGTAGATATAGAGTCGAAGCCGATGAAGGCAAAGAATACAGCAGCCACACCCCCGAGAACGCCTTGTATGCCATTTGGCGCAAAGGGAGACCAGTTTTCGGGCTTGNNGATAAGGATTACGGCCAGTATTATCCCTATCTTGAGATATACCAGCAAATTGTTGAGCGCTTTAGATTCCTTTATTCCCAAAAAGACAAGAAAAGTAAGTGCGGTAACTACAAGTCCCGCAGGCAGGTTGATCAATATTTTTGAGCCGAATAGTTCGGGAGCATTCTGGTATATTTGGGCAGCCTTTAGTATGTGTGCAGGCAGGTCTGTACCTCCATGCAACACTGCATTATGGGCTTTGTATGCCGTGGCGTATCCTATGGCAAGCCAGTCGGGCCACTGTACGCCAAACCCTTGCAGCAGGGTGGTGAAATATTCCGACCACGAAATTGCTATCACCATATTCGATACGGCATATTCGAGTATCAGCGCCCAGCCTATTGTCCATGCAAATATTTCGCCTAACGACACATAGGTGTATGTGTATGCACTACCGCTCACTGATATCATAGATGCAAACTGAGCATAACACAGCGCTGTGAAAATGCAGGCTATGGCAACAAAAACAAAAAGGAGCGACACTGCCGGTCCTCCATGAAAAGCTGCACGTCCTATCGTGCTGAAAATACCTGCGCCCACAATGGCAGCAATACCGAAAAGCGTCAGGTCTCTCACACCGAGTACTCTTTTCATTCCCGAGCCCATAGAATCGCCCTCGCCAGAGATGCTATCGATGCTCTTTTTTCGTATAAAAGAATTTAAATTCATCTATGTAAATATTCTTTTTCTATATTATAAAGGACTTGTAGATATATCAGGAAGCGTAAATATATCGCTAATTATAATTTTGATTTTTAGAGATTGATCGTATAAATATCATATACTGTGGCTCTCGCTCCGAACCCTTCTTTTTGTTCTATCAGTCCTTCGTTGAGATACAGTCCACTGTCTTCGGTGGAAACCCCATAGTCGAAATACTTCTTGTCGGGATATGCTTCACTGATTATGTGATCTACCAGCAAATCTGTAGCTCCCTTCTTCTTTCCTTCGTCCGATGCTGCAATGTATTGGATATGTGCGACTGTTTTGGTTTCGAAAATAAGGCAGCCTGCAACTATATCTTTATCCTTATTTTTTACCGTAAAGAGATGTATATTTTTAGGGAATTTCTTTTTCAATAAAAGAATTTCTTCCAGAGAATGTACCGGCTGCTTGTTGTATCGTGTTTGCAGATTGTGTTCCAAGATTTTCCAAAAACCTTCCCAATTGTCAGATTTTTTTACTTTCAGATCGCTCTTTTCGGCTTTTTTTATCCCTCGTTTTCGTAGTTCCGAATATTTTATTTTTTCGGAGATGAGTATCGACGATGATATATTTCGTTCTGTAAGCTCTGCTTTGTTGCGAAAGAGGGCATACAGGTCTTCTTCTGCTGGTTGCTGATGATAGATATGAGGAATAGCTTTGTAAACAATCTTCTTTATCCCTTGCCTGCGAAATGTGATGGTAAGGTACTCAAATGCAGATAATATATTTTTTGCTTTTGTGTCCTTGCTCATTATCATACCGCCGTATGTCAATCCCTTGTGAGAATAAAACACTTTGTTTTCGAGATGTCCGGGCAGAAGAGCAATCAATTTCCCTTTTTCGAAGAAGAGTAGAGAATAGTCTCTAAAGCGGTTGCCGTGATATTCTATAAAATCCCGATATAAAAGAAATGTGCCATTTTTCGAATTGCGAACAAAATTATCCCATTCGAGCTTGAAGTCGGGCGTGTATATTTTAATTTCCATCCTGACGGTATTTGATGAAATCTGAATAAGAATGAATGTAATTCATAGGATCGTATTCGTCCGATGCTAATGCCATACATCTTGCGTTGGTCGAATACTCTGTCTCTAACGCCCATATACCGGGAGGAATATGAAGCCCGTAAGAACAGCTATCAAGGGTAACTGTTTTTTTATTTATCCCGTCATTCAACTCTACTACGAAACTGCCATTTATAGCAATCAGTATTTCGTGACAAAGTTTATGGGCATGCATCCCTCTTCTTTCTCCTTCGGGGATATCATAGATATAGAAAACACGCTTTACTGAAAAGGGGATATCGTTTGCTATATTTATATTCTCCTCCAGAGGGATCAGCGCACAATCTGATACTGTATATCTATTTGACGAAGAAGCTTTTTTAGCGGAAGCTTTAGTATTCTTTTTTGATGAAATAATCAAGCCAACAGCATTGTCGGATATGTTTTTTATCTCGCTTTTATCTTGAATATAAAGTGCTTGGTGAGGCTCGTCGAGAGTATATCTTCTATCGTTAACGGATATTTCTACAACGCCTTGCAAGGCAATCAATATCTGCTCGTTCTTTTCTAAGTCTTGCTTTTGCGTAATCAGCGAAACACAAGAGATATCGAACGGTATATGCTGCCCTATTTCGGCAAAGGTAAGCTTGCCCCGATGGTCTGTGATGATTGGTAATTCGATAAAACTGTCTCTCTCCATATCCATTATCTTAGCCAAGGTTCAGGATTCATCTTGTTTGTACCTTGCCAGAGTTGGAAATGCATTTGAGAGTAGCCCGTGTCGGGATCGGTATATACTTTACCCAACGACTGGCCGGTTTTTACGGTATCACCTTGTTTCACATATATGCTCTGTATATTGCCATAGAAGGTGTAATAGTTTCCATGACGGACAATGATACAGGTATTATATCCCGGAATTGCGGCTACGTAAGTTACTTCACCATTAAATACCGATTTGGCATCGGCTCCCGCCTGAGATCGAATGTCTATACCTCCGCTTGAGGTGGTTACATTCCATTTGCTGTGCTGGTGTGTACCAAAACGTGTGGTGATGGTTGCGTTTCCAGATATAGGGTAAGGAAGTCTACCCTTATTTGCCGCAAAGTTGTTCGATAATGTTATATTTTCGGGAGTAGAAGTGGCAACAGGAGTACGTGTTGTTGTTCTGCTTTCACTCGATCTAGTCCGAGTCTTATTCTTATTATTGGTTGTCGCATTATTATTTTTCGCTGCTTCTGCACGTGCTTTTTCCTCAGCTATTCGTTTTGCTTCACGTTCCTGACGGGCTACCTCTTCGGCTATGAGCTTGGCTATTTGTCTGTCGAGGGCTTCGGCTTGCTTTCTCTTCTGAGTCAGTATTTTTTGGAGGTCTTTCTGTTTGCTTTGTGCTTCGCTAACCTCTTGCTGATAATTTGTTTCTTCTTTCTTTAGTTTATCTTGTTCCGAAGACCGAAGATTGATTAGCGTCACCTTTTCGGTCTTTACTTTCTTCAACGCTTCTTTTCTTTCTTTGAGCGTTTCGCTCTTTTCTTTTATCTCGTCAGCCTGCTGACTTCTCCACTCCGAGTATTCTCTCAGGTAACGCATTCTTCGGTACGATTCGGTGAGTGATTTGCCCGATAGGATAAACAGTAATTTGTTTTCTCCTTGCCTGTTGCGTTGCATGGCATCGATTGCTTTGGCGTAATTGGCTTGCTTCGCTTTAAGCTCGGCTTCGAGAATTACAATTTCCTTCCCTATCTGTATTTCTTCGGCAGATATACCGCTCACTTCCTGTTCGAGAAGGCCTAATACTTTTTGACGCGAAAATATTTGGTTCGAGATCAGTTTTATTCTGTCTAGGAGGTTTGTTGTTGTTTTCTTGGTTTCACGCAGTAGCTTATCAGTATTTGAAATCTCACGCAAGGCATCTTTCCTTTGCTGCTCCAGTTCTTTTATTTTGGCTGTTTGAGCAAAAGAAGAAATACTAACGACGAGTGTGAGTAAGAGAAGTGTTTTTCTCATTTCAATTTTATGTAAGCTCCTATAATATCCGAAAATCCAACTTTTTTGTATTTAGAAGGAATCGATGTATCTACACTAAAGTCTTTATCTATATCCAGATTGTCGTATGAAATATTGATGTTGGCTTGTTTTTTTGCAAAGCTAACCTTCGCTTCCATATTTGTGGGGTATACACGATTGTTGTCTTTGATAAAGTTGCTGTAATCCCATTGGATGGAAACATTCTTTTTCTCCTGAATGATAAGAGTAGATATAATTCTGTCGGACGCATCAACTTGGAAGTTGTACAACAAATCGCTTTTGCCTTTTGTTTGCATCAGATACGTATCGTTTGTTGAAGTAACTTTAAATTTGCCGAAGTCTTTATTTACTACCTCTTTATATCCGGGGATAAACAACCTGTTGGTAAACAGTGCCTGAAGGTTGTAATAATTGAAGTCGAAGCCTGCAACTACTTTCGAGTCTTTGTAGCGTTCGGCCATGTATTGTTTTTTTAGGCGGTCTATAATAACTATACTGTCGGGCGTGAAGTTGATGCGCATAGCCTCTCCCCCTATAAACGGTATTCGTACCGAAGCCTGAAGTATACTGTCTTTTATTATTTTAAATACCGCAGGAACTTTTTGTGACGATTTGCCCGACTTGAACTCGATACTGCCTTTTGTGGTCAGCGTTTTATAATCGAGCTCCGATCTCAGGGCGTCGGCAATCACTTCATTGTTGTTTTTCTCGGCTAATGTGCCTCCTGTAGTCAGCGTCTTTTTCGATCCGCAACTGCTGATAGCAAAAGGTATTGCCAGAGTGACAAGTACTATAAGTATATATCTGTTGGATAGTTTCATTTTTCGACAAAGTAAGTTTTTGTTTCAATTTTTTTGTCCAGCGTTTTCGACTTGCTGTCACCTTTCTCTTTTGCCTTTATCCAGTATTTCAGTGCTTTTTCGGTCTCTCCGGTTTTGTATAGTACATCGCCGTAATGCTCGAGTACTTCACTGCTGATTTCTGTCTTTTTTTCTTCGCTATACTTTATGGCGTTTTCTATATATATTTTTGCCATCGTGTAAGCTCCTTGCTCAAACAATACCCATCCGTAGGTATCCAAATAGGTAGGGTTTGTTGGTTCTGCTTTTACCGTAACGCTACTCATTCTCTCTGCCTTGTCCAAGTTTTTCTTGGCTACGGAAAGAAAATAGCTATAATTGTTGAGCACACCCATGTTGTTTGGGTTATACTCTATCGCTTTGTCGTAGGTAAGGAATGCGCTGTCGAGCTTGTTGAGGTGGTAATACAGGTCACCTATTTGCCCGTAGAAGTCGGATAGAAGAGATACGTTTTCTTCGTCTACATATACCACTCCTTTTTGAAGTGTTTCCAGTGCAGTGTTATAATCATCTTTCATATACTCCGAAATACCCAAGTAGAAGTAAAACTGAGGTTGTTCGGGGTTGTATGATATGGCTTGCTTACAAACTCTGATTGTCATGTCTAAGCTATCAGGAAATGCTGTGCTCAGCAGTTGCTCCCATCCTACCGGGTTAGTTGGATTGGCTTCTGCAAATACCTGATATTGGAATCGTGCTTCCTCTTTTTTGTTTTGCATCATCAGCAGATTGCCATACATGAGGTTTAGCTTCGGCTCTTGCGGATGTTGTACCATCAAGGAGTCGAACAGCTGATTGGCGACCTTCGTATCCTGTCTGTTTTGCTGCAAAGTGCCTACATACTGAGCCAGAATAGCCAACTTGGTGTCGATCTCCATCTTGCGGCTCATAAGGGCTGTGTGAAGTTCTTCTTCGGCTGCCTCTTTGTTGTTTGTTCTTTCGTAATATTCAGCAAGTGACGATATCAGATAAGGATCTTCGGGGTCGATGGATTTTGCTTTACTGTAGACCATGTACGCCTCATTGTTTTTCCCTGCTTGCAAGTATAAGTTGGCAAGCAATATCTGATATTTTATTTCGTACGGATATTTGTCTATATACTTTTGTATTTCTGCAAAAGCCTTGCTCTCTTGTTTTATCGCTGTATACAGTTGGTACTTATGCAGGCTGATCTTTTCGTTCAGTCCTACTATTTGCTCCATCTTGTCGAGGGTCGATATCGCCTTGTGTATGTTTCCATCCATGCGATAGGCTTCCGACAGATATACATATAAGTCCGAGTTGTCGGGGTTGGATACAAGAAGCTTTTCGAACTGTTCTATAGCGTCGCTATATTGCTTAAACTCTAGGCAAAGGCTTGCATAGGCCATGTTGTAATAGAAGTTGCTTCCGTCGTAACTTGTAGCCTTACGATAGAAATCCAATGCCTTATTTTTATTATCCAGCGAATTGTAATAATTCCCCAATTCGTAATACACATTGGCATTGGTAGAATCGATAGCCAAGCAGTATCCCAAAAGGTCGAATGCCGAGTCAAATTTACTTGTCGCTTTGGCATTCATAGCCTCGTGAAAGTAATAGTCAAACTTGCGCTTGTCATCTTCCGACAGTTTAGCCATCGGCAGGTCTTGGGCTTGAGATACGACACTGTTTTTGACGGTCTTCTTCTGTGCCGATAGATCGGAGAATGCTGAGACAACAAATAAGAAGAGAAGGACGCTGTATATAGTTCTTTTCATATAAGAATATAGTTCTTTTTTATTTTTTTCCTGTGTGTCCGAATCCTCCGTCGCCACGCTCAGTCTCACTGATCGAGTCTACTTCTTCCCATACTACTTGCGCATGTTGGGCTATAACCATCTGGCAAATTCGTTCACCATTGTTTATAACAAAGTTGTCGTTGGATAAGTTGACTAAGATAACACGGATTTCGCCCCGATAGTCGGCATCTATTGTTCCCGGAGAGTTCAGTACGGTCAATCCGTGTTTGGCAGCC
The DNA here is from genome assembly GCF_002483985.1 of Dysgonomonas sp. UBA7630. NCBI lineage: Bacteria > Pseudomonadati > Bacteroidota > Bacteroidia > Bacteroidales > Dysgonomonadaceae > Dysgonomonas > Dysgonomonas sp. UBA7630. The sequence goes on along the minus strand of NZ_DLIY01000003.1, from coordinate 76,073 downwards.
AATCCGCTGCGAGGGCGTATTTGCGCTTCGTAGCCCTGTGGTAGTTCCAGATAGAGCCCTGTAGGAACCATCGTTCTTTCGAGGGGTTTTAGCGTGATCGGATTTTCTATATTAGCCCTGAGGTCTACTCCTGCTGAATAAGGGGTGGCATACTCGGGAAGGGGATGTTGCGATTTATTTATGATTTTTACTTTCATTGTAATGATTTGTAATACCTTATTATATAGTGTGCGAAATTAGTTAAATCTTTGCAATCTACTTCGCTAATTGATAAAAATTAAGAATTAAAGAAGTTGTTTAAAGTTTTTAGATAAAGCTTTTGATCGATAAAGCTTTTTTGAGTTTTGGATATTTGTTTACAATCGGTATCTTTGCAGCCTAACAAAATATATAAAAAATGGCAACAGCATACCATAATTTATCATCGTACGATCCGGCTACAGTGCCCAGTGGAGTAGAAATGACAGTCGGTATCGTGGTATCGGAATGGAACGAGAATATAACGAAGCCTTTGCTTGATGGAGCGTATAGCACATTGAAAAAGCATGGGGTGAAAGAAGAAAATATTCTGATCGACTTTGTTCCGGGAAGTTTTGAGCTTGTTTTTGGTGCAAAACATCTGGCAGAAAATAAGCCGGTGGATGCCGTTATCGTTATCGGATGCGTAGTAAGAGGAGATACTCCACATTTTGACTATGTATGCAGTGGCGTAACTCAGGGTATCGCAGATATGAATATTCGCTATGATATTCCATTCATATTCGGACTTTTAACTACCGACGACATGCAGCAGGCTATAGATCGTGCCGGAGGCAAGCATGGTAACAAAGGGGATGAATGCGCAATAACTGCGATAAAAATGATAGATTTTTACCGTAGAAATTTGGAGGAATAAATAAAAGTATTACCTTTGTATCCGCAAAGCAAAAAGGGCAGTTACCAAAGCGGCCAACTGGGGCTGACTGTAACTCAGCTGACTTACGTCTTCGGAGGTTCGAATCCTTCACTGCCCACTTTTTGAGATGCAAATTATACATTGCGGAAGTAGCTCAGTTGATAGAGCATTAGCCTTCCAAGCTGAGGGTCGCGGGTTTGAGCCCCGTCTTCCGCTCTGATGACAGAAAAGCAATTACAGAAATGTAGTTGCTTTTTTTGTCCTAAAAAATACTGCTTTTAGGTGTAAAGTTAGTAGGGTATTGTAAGAACGTTAACACAACCACGATTATGGGTATTGAGATTGTACATGAATTTTACAAAAAGCAGATCGCTTACTACTGAAGTGTGAATAAAGTTGTCAATGTTTTCTGTCTACAGAAATTCTTCCAATATATCAAATTCAGTATTTAAATAAGGGGGGGATGTCTTCTGTTTGAAGATGTGACTTTTTGTGTGAAATTGCAAGCAAAATAAAGAATTATAACGAAGCGTATAGCCAGCTATTTGTTCATTAGTGAATATTGATATGATAATTTAACAAATTCGTTTTTTATCGAAACTATTGATTTGAAATATTTTGAAGGGTCGCGCATTTCGTCTAAATTTGTGTTAATTCTAATCTGTCAGCGGATTGTATTGGGATTATATAGATTTTAAACGAGAAGTGTTAAGGTATTATCCCATATTCGGAAAATCGCCAAATTTTAATCGCATAGGGGTAGTAGCAATTGGCTCTCACGTTCATTTGGTTTATACGTTTTTTAGTATGAATTATATATGAGCGTGGGGTTAGTTGTCTATCTATGCGATGGGTGTTTGGCGATACCTCTGAATGTGATAGTACGGCTGATTCCCACGCTTCCATATATATTTATCCTGTCTTTCGAGGGGAACAGAAAGGCGTAAATAAAATAAAAATGGACATTAAAAATGAATTCTACAATTGTTTACAAGAGAGAGGTTTATTTCCTGAGTGTCATGTTGATCGCTTTATCACTTTTATTTATAACGGAAATACATTTAGTATTCGTCCGCTTCATAATGTTGTTGGAGCCGATATCGAGAATGTAGTTTGTATACCTTTAGAGACTGAAATGTTCAGCCTGATCCTTTATAACCTGCACAGCTACGAACTACCCGAAGACAAGAGAGGGGAGATGCTTAATATTGCAGCAAATATTAATTTGAAATATAAAGGTATTAAAACAATTCTGGGTATCGATGACGATTGCCATGTTGAAATTCATCTGCAATTATTGAATAGTTTTTCGCGAGAATTGAAGAATAATTTGGAGAAAATTCTTGATAACATGATATTGGCGAATAATGAAATTTCCGGATTGTTAGAATCATAATAATATAATCCCAAGAGGGTTTGTTATATCTTATAAGAATCAAAACAAACTGAAAGGATAAATTCTTGTTTGTTATTTTTCTTACTATATTTTTAAAACTTTTACATTTAAACCTTTTCTTCGTATTTTTGTCTTAATAACAAGGATACATCATAAAAATACATGCTATGAAAAGGATACTACTGAATAAATTTTTCCTGTTTATTTTATTCTGTACGGTTGCTCTATGTTCTTGTGGAGTGTGGAGTTTAGACTCGAAAGTAAAACAACTCAGATTGGGCATGACCAAGCAAGAGGTTGTGAATGTGTTGGGTACGAGCTATACACACCTTGAGGCTGTTGCGGTTCCCGAGGGTGACTTGGAGACAATTGCATACTCCGACAACTTGTATGGAAATAGCTATACAATTCGTTTTCTGAATGATAAATTAGTAGAATGGTTTGCCGGTACTCCCAATAGGACTCCTGTGCCTGTTGTTGTGCCTGTACCTCATTCCGGGCATAATTAATTGTATACGATGCGATCTTAGCTTCAATAGCTAAGTGTTAAGGACATATCAAAAGCGATTACATTTTTGGTTTGCAATCGCTTTTATTGTATTTATTATTCGTAGAAGAAACTGACGCTTGTTTTTACACCTTCACTTGTATAAGAATAGTGATAGAGGTTGTATGTGATGTTGTATTGATTTTTATAATTAATTGTTTCTTTGAGTTGTCCGTCTTTGGTGTATGTAGTTACAGAGGTAATCTGCTGAGGATTTGCCTTGGCCGGTGATACTGTGAACAGTGATAGCCATTGTTGCTTGAAACTGTCTTTGAATGCACCGTTTCTGTTTTCGAAAGTCATTGTTTCGAAGTCTCCGTTTGCATGCGTATACTTTATTATATTTCCCTGTTTGTCATATTCAAATTTTTCGATATCTCCATTGTTTTTTGTATACTCGGTTACTTTTCCCCAATCATTCAATTTTATTTTAGATATCGCATTTGTTGCTTTATCAGTGAGGTTAACCGTCTTGTTGTCGGGATAGGTAACACTTAGATCGGATATAACACTTATTACTTCCGGCTCGTTTTCTTCAGTAATGAGTATCTCGCTTACTTTTCCCTTGTCGTAGATAAATTTGGTTATAAACCGTGGTGCTGAATGCCCGGTGGCATACTCTTGTATTTCTCTTGCCCAGTTGTATGAAAAATAATAGCGGGTTGACTCTTTATCTACTGTTTCTATCATTGTAGATACTGCAACGGGTGTGGCTCTTGAGATGGCATCATATATTGTAACCACATATTCAACCTTGCTGCCGTCTTCTGCTGTAACAGTATATTTTACGGGATTCGTAAAGTCAACTTCTGTTCCCGAAGCAGGATATATCGTCGCACCTTCCGACACGGTTATTGTAGGCGTTATTTTAGTCCAATCTGTATCCACGGGAACTTCGGCGTCTACCCTGTTTTTTTGCCAATCTACGTCGCCTGAGTTCTGACCGATCTTGAAAACAAGGATGTATTTATCTGATGATTTTGCCGTGGTTATAGTCACAAGATACTCTTGCTGAGAGCCATCCTCTGCCGTTACTATATATTTTACAGGATTGGTGAAATCCAGCTCCATTTCTGAATTCGGGCTTACGGATGATTTGGGCGATACTTTAATCGTCGGTTTTATCTTTTTTAAGTCACTTCCCTTCGGCAGGGTTAGTCTTACCGTTTTATTTGTTTGGTCTATTGTAGCTTCTATTGCGTTTACACTAAAAGCTCGGATCTCTTTAATGTTACTTTGTGTATCGTCATCGCAGGCTGTAGCTGTTGCAATCAATAATATCAGATATAAGATTTTTTTTAGTCCCATGATTAGAAAATTTAAATTTTAGAAGTATTAGGCTCTGCTAATCTCTATATGCTTAATTCTCAATTAGCGGTTAGGTTGTCGGGTACTTTTGTGTATCTGACATGAACAATGGTTATGCAAATTTAAAACTTTAAGGTTGTTTAGCGAACTATTTGCGTGTTTATTTTTATTGTAATTTTCGAATTTGATAAAGCATAATCGTACAAAGTGTCCGAAATCGAACACTGATTTATTGGTTATTTATTTGTTTATTAGGTATTTATGTTTTTGGCAGGACGTTTGATTATATACTTCGGAATAAATATATCGACCGATGATTAAGTAATAATGTATGAGGATAAATATTAGCAACTCTATTTTGTTGTTCGTTTTACAGAGCAGTAATAAAATAAAAAGCATTGAGTATGTATAAGCAGTATTTTAAACAAGCAATCGCCGGGCTGAGGGAAAATCCTCTAGTAGGCTTTTTTACTATTTTAGGTACTGTTTTAGCTGTAGCCACAATGATGATTTTGGTCTTGACTTATCAGATAAAAACGGCTTCTTTTTCGCCGGTTTCGGAACGAGGTAGAATGCTTTATATAGATGTAATAGAAGGTCTTAATAAAGATAATGTAGGGTATAGTGGAGGTGGAATGGGATATAATATCGTGCAGCAGTGTTTTTATAAAATGACAATTCCGGAGGTAGTGACAGCTGTTACCTCTAATGTGACACAAAAGCAAGCCTCGGTTCAAGGCAATAAAAAGATCAGGGAATGTGATGTAAGAGGAACGGATGTAAACTTTTGGAAAATATTCGATTTCCATTTTATAAACGGAACCTCTTATACAGAGTCGATGTTTGCTTCGGCTATGCCGGTAGCCGTGATAAGCGATAAAGTGGCACGAGAATTTTTCGGAACAACGGATGTTGCCGGTAAAACCATGCAATTAGACTATGTCGATTATAAAGTCTTAGGAGTTGTAGCTTCTGTAAGTGATGCCGTTAGTGAAGCCTATGGTGAAATCTGGACTCCTTATTCGCTGAATGATGAGGTGATGAAAGCTGACTTTACCGAAGGGATAGGTGGTGAATTTCAAGTATTTATATTGGCTAAATCTAAGAGTGATTTTGATGCCATACTNNAAGCCCAAAGTAGGGTGGCTACTTTTAACTCGGGACAGAAAGAATTCAAAGCCAATATATGGAAGCAGCCTATTACGAGTACTCAACGCATGTTTTACTATGTGCAGGGCGACCATCTGGATGGTAATTTTTCGGGAATGCTCTCGCTTGCTGCTTTATTTCTTTTCTTGCCTATATTTAACCTCTTGGGTATTATGTTTTCTCAAATTAAAAAGCGAAGCCCCGAGATTGGGTTGAGAAAGGCTTTTGGTGCAACATCTACAAAGATTATCGGGCAACTTATTATAGAGAATTTTGCAATCACCTTCATCGGAAGTGTTATCGGGGTGGGAGTGTCTATCTTATTCTTATATATGGCAAAAGATAGTTTGTTGGGGTATCCTGATGTTAACGTGCATTGGTCTATGATTCTGAAACCTACTCTTTTTGTTGCCGCCATATTAGTTTGTCTGCTCATTAATATCCTGTCTACCATCTTGCCTGCATGGAGAATAGCCAAAGCAGAAATCGTAGAGTCATTAAATACTGAGAATTAAAAAACAATTAACGATGATAAAGAATCTTTTTAAACAAATATGGATAGAGCGTCGGCATAATGGTTGGCTGATATTGGAGTTGATTGTTGTGTTTCTCTTTCTACTGCTTATGTCCGACTTTTTGTATGTCAGGGCTAAAAACTATCTGGAACCTAAAGGCTTTGATATAGATAATACTTACGTGCTGAAACTAAAAGCACTATCCCCTATTGCCCCTAATTATGTTGCGCCCGAGCAGATTACACAAACCCCAACGGAATCATTACTCAGCTTGCTGGATCGGATAAAATTATATCCCGATGTAGAAGCTGTGGCAATATCTTTTCATTCGGCGCCTTACTCGATGGGAGGTGTGTGGGCCTCGTTGAAAGTGGATTCTGTTATCACAAAAGCTATTCGCGATAGGTATGTCACTCCTTCTTACTTTGATGTATTTCGTATCCGTACAGCTGATGATAAGCCTATTCGGGTTCAAGAAAGCGGGCAGAATCAAATTATTCTGACACAGGATATTGCAGAGCAGCTCTATGGGAGCGCAAATGCTGCCATAGGAAGGGATGTTTTTTTTCCCGAAGAGGGAGGTCGAGGAACGAATCCCAACCGAGTTATAGCTGTTAGTAGCATAATGAAGCGTCAGGAGTTTTTCCCATACGAGGGAGCTTTCTTTGAGATTATAACAAATTCAAGGCTTGAAGATTGGAGCAAAGAAAATGATGTAACCAGAGTTGATATTTCTATTCGTGTTAAGTCGGGGAGTGCAAAGCATTTTCAGGATAATTTTCAGAATGATATGGGCGACCGTCTGCGAGAAAATAATCTTTATGTAGCGTCTGTTACACCTTCTTCTAAGTTTAGAGAGGATGTTGTAGGAAAAGAAATCAGGGAGTCTATCCTGCCTATGGTTTATGTCGTCGTTTTTGTACTTATTACTGTGTTTCTGGGTGTTTTCGGTACATTCTGGTTGCGAACATATCAGCGTCGAAGTGAGATTGGTATCCGTATGGTGGTAGGCGCAGATAAGGGAAAAGTGCGTCTCCATATGATATTGGAGGGGTTGTGCCTGATGTCTTTGTCTATCGTTCCCGCTTTTATTGTCTATATAAATATGCTTATCGGTGATGTTTTAGACGTTTGGCGAGTTCCTGTTTCTATCGAGCGTATATTGATTGCGTTGGTAGTTGCGCTGATGGTGATGATATTGATTATTGTAGCGGGGATATTGTGGCCCGCCAATCGAGCAGCTTCTATACAGCCTGTTGAGGCTTTGAGAGCTGACTAGGTGTTGGGATTTAGATTCCATTGATCATAAAAATAGTCGCAAAAGAGAATGATGTATTCATTTAAAATGACAAAGTAAGTAATACTATTCTTCCTTTTGCGACTCTTTATTTTATATCCTAATACTTGAAGCTGCTTCCTCCAAGAAACTCCCTCAATAAAGATGTAGGAGGTAATTCTTTGTCGTTGATGTAGTTGAAGTATCTCAGGAACTTAAGTAGCCGATGGGCTTCCGCATATTCGGGTGCGCTGTTGGGTACTTGCATCAATACAGGTTCGGCATGGCGGCGCAGTGCTGCCAGTTCGTACATCATAGCCGAATTGAACATTACATCAGCATTTTCCTGATATGGGAAAATCCATTTATCCTCACCTCTGCGTACGCTCTGCCAACGCGAAATAGTGTCGATTGCCGAATAGCTTCGGTATTTATAGTCGCGTATCAGCCTGCGCAATAGTCGGTTGTCTGCCGTTGGTATCCAGTTGTGGTTGTCTAACGAAATGGTAGTGAGGGCAGATACATATATCTTGTATTTCTGGTTGTCAGGTATATCTCTTGTCAGTTCGGGGTTAAGTCCGTGGATGCCTTCGATCACAAGGATTGAGTTTTCTTCAAGCAGGAGTTTGTCTCCTTTATACTCTCGTTTTCCCGTTGTGAAGTTGAATGTCGGTAAATCTATTTCCTCCCCTTTCAGTAATTTCTGAAGGTCTTCATTAAACTTAGCTATATCCAATGCATACAATGATTCGAAGTCATAATCTCCATCTTCGTCCAAAGGGGTTAATTCCCTATCTACAAAATAATTGTCGAGCGATAGTCCTACCGGTTTTAAGAGGTTAACCATCAGCTGTACTTCCAGCCGCATTCGGAATGTTGTTTTTCCCGACGATGAAGGGCCGGATATAAGTGCTACCTTGACACCCTCTTTTGCCCGTGCTGCTATTTCGGTAGCAATATTTGCTATCTTCTTCTCCTGATAGGCTTCCGATACCTTTATGATATTAGGCATTGTACCCATCTTATTCGCTTTGTTCATATCTCCCACATTATCGAGCCCAATGATATTCAGAAACTTGAGATGCTCTTTGTATACATTGTACATTTTATCTTGCGAAATGACAGGTTCAAGTTCAATCGGGTTGCTTCGGTTTGGTACACGTAGCAACAAGCCATCATTGTAGAGTTCGAGCCCGAAGAGGTGAATATATTTTGTAGAAGGCACGAGGCATCCGTAAAAATAGTCGACCGATCCGTTGAGCCTATAATATTTGGAGTATAATTCTCCCGAACTTTCGAGAAGCAAGGCTTTGTCTTCAAACCCTCTGTTTCGGAACATTTTCACTACTTTGTCGGTTTCTTCCTCAACGGCTTCGAAGCGCATATCGGCCTCGATATATTGTTGCATTTTTGTCTTTATGGCCACTATTGCTTTTTCGTCGATCGTACCTCGGTCGCTGATCTTACAAAAGTAACCCAGCGATATGGGGTGCTCGATATAAAGCTGAGCTTCGGGGAAAGTTTCGGAAACAGCTTTTGCCAGCAGAAAGCAAAGCGAGCGTACATAAGCCCGCATGCCCGATGGGCTTGTTAGGTCTACAAAGGTTACCGTTTTGTTGTGATACACGCAATAGTCGAGAGGTTCGGTTTTATTATTGACTTTTGCGTTTACGATGGTAGATTCTGACTTGACGTCAAAGCCTTCCAATATTTTTATAAGATTGCTTCCTGCAGGAAAGTCCTGATATGTATTTGTGTTTGTACAAAAAATCGTTACTTTTTTCTCCATAATCTGAATGTAAGTTATAAACATATCGAAGGATGTTCTTAGTTATAAAAAACATCCTCCAGATTATAAAGTTAAGTAAAAATATTTATTTAAAAAACATGCCTGTGCAGAACTATATTAATGGCATGCCCAGCTTTAGTGCTTCAGAGCACATTTCTTTAGGCCATAGTCCGGCTTGTATCTCCCCGATATGCCCTTTTCTGAGGTAGAACATGCATAGTCGCGATTGTCCTATTCCGCCGCCTATCGATTGTGGGAGCTCTTCGTTTAGCAAACGCTTGTGGAAATAAAGCTCTTTTCTCGATTCCTGACCTGATATCTGAAGCTGCTCCAATAGTACTTCTCTATTTACACGTATTCCCATCGATGATAGTTCCATGCCTTGTTCCAAAACAGGATTCCATACGATAAGATCTCCGTTGAGTCCTTTGTATCCGTTTTCGGACTTGGTAGTCCAGTCGTCATAGTCGGGAGCTCGTCCGTCGTGTGGTTTGCCATTGCTAAGCTCTCCGCCAATACCAATGATGAATACGGCTCCGTATTCTTTTGCTATTTTGTTTTCTCTCTCTTTTACAGGGAGGTCCGGATACATTTGCAATAACTCTTCTGCATGTATGAATTTTATGTTGCAAGGCAAAATAGGAGTGATAGTAGGGAATATCTCATATACTAAATACTCTGTTCTTACCAATGCAGCATATATTCTGTTTACAATTTGTTTCAAGAATTCTAAGTTTCGGTTTTCGGGAGACATAACCATTTCCCAATCCCACTGATCTACATACAAAGAATGCAAGTTGCCCAGCTCTTCGTCTGCTCGGATGGCATTCATGTCTGTATATATGCCAAAACCTTCATTTATATTGTAGTCGGCTAGGGTCAACCGTTTCCATTTGGCTAATGAATGAACTATTTCGGCACGTTCGTCACCCATATCTTTTATTGGGAAATTTACAGCTCTTTCTACGCCGTTGAGGTCATCGTTGATGCCCATCCCTTTGAGAACGAACAAAGGAGCTGTAACCCTTCTTAAGCGTAATTCGGAAGATAGATTTTGTTGGAAGAAATCTTTAATCTGCTTGATGCCCATCTCTGTTTGCTGTAAATCTAAGAGGGCACGATAGTGTTTGGGTTTAATTAAGTAGCTCATTTTTATTAATTTGCCTATTTACGTGTTAAATGATTTGCAAAGTTAGGCTTTTTGTGTTAATGTGAAAATTTTATGGGCTTAAAATATGCATTTTGATCGTTTTGATGATCTGTTATTATTTTCTTTGTGAAGAGTTTATCGTTAAATTATCTTACACTATTTTCTATATATTCTTAATATTGCGTCGAATAGACAATCCTGTCTTATGTCGATATTGTCTTTGTTTTTGCTTGTTCACTTACTTTATATATTATGCGTTAATAATCTTGTGTATATTTGTTGTTTGAACTTTATTTAGATAAATTTGTTTAATTTTTATACTATATACGAAGTCGATATAGTGCTATCAACTTGTCGAAATCTTGTCAGTTTTAATGAAATTTAACTTCTATTTTTGTGATTGTAAGTTGATCTTAAATAATTGTCTCAAAATGTTAAGATGCTTTATTTTTGATAATTAGCTGTTGTATTGTTTTTTTTATGCAGGAATAAGCATTGGGGAGGTGGTTTAGGAAAGTTATAAAATGAATTTAGAGAGTTATACCAAATGTAGTATAACTTTATTCATAAAAAGACATTGTGACTAGTAGTTTTATTAAATATGAAAACAGCATGTGGGTGAAATTGTTTTCGTTAAATAAAATCGGATAACCTTTTTTGTATTGCTTATTTAGAAGCTTACTCAGAGCTTTTGAGCAATCAATTTTATTACTTCTTTATTATTAGTGAGGAACTTTAATTTTTTTTATTATGAATGATTACCTAAAGGAAAGGAAAGTTGGTAAGGGCATATTCAAAATATTGCTTTTGTGCAGTATTTTATTTTGTTCTTTTACCATTGTTCAAGCTCAGACAGTTACGGGTGTCGTAAAAGATGCTAACAATGAGCCTATTATTGGTGCTAGTGTAGCCGTGAAAGGTACTACTACAGGTACTTTGACGGACACAGAAGGGAGCTATAAAATATCAGCAGGGTCTAACTCTGTTTTGGTATTTTCATTTATTGGTTATACTTCGAAAGAGGTACCGGTAGGTTCTCAAAAAGTTATAAATGTAACTTTGGAAGAAAGCAGCCAGCAGCTGGATGAAGTTGTTGTGACAGCTCTTGGGATGAAAAGATCTACAAAAGCTTTAGGGTATGCGATGACTGAGTTGAAAGGGGATGATTTAGCAAATAACTCAAATAATCCGATCGATGCTCTTCAAGGAAAAGTTGCCGGACTTGAGATTTCAGGATCCGACGGCGGTATGTTTGGATCATCTAAAATCCAACTTCGTGGTATTCCAACATTGAATGGAGTTAACAGGCCTATTTATGTTGTGGATAACGTTATTTTGAGTAACTCAAATGCAGACGCAGGTGACGCAGACTGGAGTTCAGGCGCTAACGACTGGGGTAATGAACTAAAGAATCTAAATCCAAGTGATTTCGAGACAGTATCTGTTCTGAAAGGAGCTGCTGCTACTGCTCTTTATGGATCTAGGGGTTTGTTTGGTGCTATCGTTATCACTACAAAAAGTGGAAAAGCTACAAAAGGATTTGGTGTTACATTCAACCAATCTTTTGGTATAGATCATGTGTATAAACAACCGGATCTTCAAAATGTGTATGGTGTGGGAGCTCTGTCAGGTTATGTAGACTATGGTAAAACCAACTCAAGTGGTGCTTATTACGGATGGGATAACCAACATCAGTTTAAATACAATGGAGATGGAAAGGCTATGTTCAATGACTGGGGTATGGGATATGGACCTCGATTTGACGGAAGCGCTATTCTTGGATATGACAATGAGGAAACTACTTACAGAGCGATAAAGAATAACTATAAAGATATGTATAATTTAGGTTTCACTACCAACTCTAACCTTACAGTGCAGGGTGGTAATGATAAGACAACATTTTATACATCTTTAGCCTACAGACATCAAACAGGAACATTGCCTAACAATGAGTTTAACAGGTTAACTTTATTGACAAAAGCATCTCATAAGATTTCTGATAAAGTAATGCTTGATGCTTCTGTAAACTTTGGAAAATCAAATCCTAAAAATGTTCAGCCAAACGTGGGTGAATACTTTGCTAGCGGAACATTTACACGTGAATATGATCCTTCTTATTATCGTAACAAATATAAAGGAACACATGGCGGTTTGGCTAACTCTTCCTACGATGATAAATATGGAAATGTACCGGGACGCGACTTATGGTGGAGTATTTATGAGAATAATACAACACAGGAAGAGGTATCGATCCGTCCAAGCTTAGCATTAACTGTTGACATCTTGGATTGGTTGAAGTTCAAAACCGAAGGTAATTATAATTACTATTATACAAACCGTGAAACAAAAAATCCTAACTCAGGATATGCTAGAACTTATGACGGTGGTAACGGTTACTATGCTATGACTAGCACAAAGAAAAGACAAACAAACCTGAATGCTAGCGTACTATGGGATAAGCCTCTAAATGCAGATTTCAATTTTACCGGATTTTTGCGTGGTGAGTACTATGACAACTGGCAGAGCTATATGACAACCAGTACAGATGGAGGTTTAGTTGTTCCGGATCTTTATTTTATCAAAAACTCTGTAAAAGCCGCTAAAACTGAAGCTTATACATTGGGTACAAAGAGAATGTTCTCTGTAGCCGGACAAGTTGGAGTGAGCTGGAAAAATAAACTATACTTAGATGTAACAGGACGTAACGACTGGTCTTCTTCATTGGTTTACTCTGATGGAACAGGCAACTTCTCTTACTTCTATCCGTCAGTAAACGGCTCAGCTATTCTTTCAGAATTGTTGACTTTGCCTGAATGGGTTTCGTTTGCAAAAGTTCGTGCATCATGGGCACAAGTAGGTAATGATACCGATCCTTATAGTTTGAATAATGCTTATTTCTTGAGAACTACAGTGATGGGCGACAAATATATAAGCTCTTTACAGATAGAAAATCAGGACGGTGTTGATATTCTTATCTCTAAAAACTTGAAGCCGGAACGTAAGAATGCATGGGAAGTAGGTCTCGATTGGCGTTTCTTCAACAATAGAATCGGTGTTGATGCGACATACTATAAAGAAAATACTAAAAACCAGATCATGACAATTGCAGTGCCTGAGGTGTCTGGTATCTCTCGACAAATAGTAAATGCCGGTAATATTCAAAACTCAGGTATCGAGTTAGCTCTTCACACTGTTCCTATCGAAAGCAAAGACTGGCAATGGGAAGTAGACTTCACTTATACCCGTAACCGTAATAAAATAGTATCTCTTCACGAGAATGTAGCAGACTATATTAGCCTTAAAGGAAATACTAACTATGGTAACTACCGTGTTGGTTCAGTTGCAAAAGTGGGTGCTGAATATGGTTTGTTGATGACAGACTCTAAACCTAAAATTGATGAGGCTACAGGCTTAGAAGTTTTAACTTGGTCTAACGGTAGACGTATGGCTTATGCACAACGTAGTGGAAAAGAAGAAATAATAGGTTCTGTTAATCCGGACTTTTTAGGTTCAGTTTCTACAACATTGCGTTACAAGAAAATGTCTTTGAGAGTAGGTTTAGATATGCGTTTTGGTGGTTATGTGGCTTCTTATAACTCTCGTTATGGTACTGCATACGGATTTACAGAATCATCTCTAGCTTATTCTGATGCTAGCCATGGTGGTGTATCTTGGCAATCGAAATTTGATGGAATGACTTACACTGACGGATATATCCCTCAAGGTATTTTCCCTGCAGGAACTGTAATCAATCAACCGAATGGAGGTACATATACTGTAGCTGCAGGAGGAGAAACATTCCAAGACCTATATGATAGAGGACTAGTAGAGCCGGTACATGCTTCAGCGTGGACTTATTTCAGAAACAGCTGGGGACAAGGTGTGGTTAACGACGATTGGTTCAAGAAGCTTAATTATATAGCACTTCGCGAGATATCATTCAATTATGCATGTCCTACAACTTTTGCGAATAAATTAGGAGCAAGAGCTTTGTCTGTTGGAATTACAGGAAGAAACTTAGGTTACTTATTGAACAGTATGCCTAATCATGAGAATCCTGAAGGGCTTCGTGGTACATCAGCTGCTGAATTCCGTTATCGTTCTTTCGCTGGATTTACAGCAAGTTATATGTTGAATATATCAGTNNGAAAGTACAGATATGAAATTTAAATCTATTATATTTATTTCAGCTATAGCCGCCTTATCCTTTGTTACATCAGGGTGTAGAGATGATTTTGCTACAATCAATACAGACCCTCAAACGGTGGCTCAAGGTGATGTTAACTTTTTGTTGACAGAAGGAATACGTAAATTTGAACCTTCGGGGTATCTTTTATGGTTCTATAATGCTCCTATGATGGTTAAATGGGCTCAATTGGGAGCTGCTTCCGGAGGGTTTTCTTCTAACTATCATCTAACTACAGCTACTGGAGATCAAGGTCAGATGGCATATAGAGTGATGAAATATCTTCGCGATGTAGAGTATATTCTTTCTAAAAAATCAGAAACAGAAGCTGCTACTTATAAACAACATGTGGCTGCTTTGAATGTCCTTACTATCTATATGGGTATATTCGATACCGATATGTACGGAGATATGCCTTATAAAGATGCTGTGAAGGCTCGTTATTCAGATCCTATTATCCTTACTCCTGATTATGATAAGGTAGAAGATCTATATAATCTTTGGTTGACTCAACTGGAGGAAAATATGGCTACATTTGCCGATCAGGATATTACAAATAATAGAAACAAATTGTTTAGCCAACAAGACCTTATTTATAGTGGTGATGCTGCAAAATGGGCTAAATTGGCAAACTCTCTACGTTTGAAAATAGCTGTTCGCTTATTGTCTCAAAACAAAGCAAAAGCACTCGAAATTGCTGCTTCTGTAGCTAAAAGCCCGGTAGGTGTACTTGATGGATCAGGTGATAACTTTATTCTAAACAAGGGTACAACTGCTATTTCTGACAATGATAAAGATTTTGTATACCACTTTGGTAATGGCGTGTTTGGAAGTTCTTTATGTCCTTCTGCAACTGTTTTAGACTTTATGCTTTCTAACCAAGACCCTCGTGTTCGTTTCTTCTATAAGAAAAACGGTTATAATTCTAAAGTTGTACAGGCATTCTTCGATCAGGGCAAAGACCTTCCTAATTTTATAGCAGCCAATGTAGAATATACTACAGTGGATGGTAAGAAGAAATTCTCTAAATGGAAAGGTCTGGGTGAACCATGGGTACGTTACTATGGATTGCCGGTAGTATTAGATGCAAATCAGAATAGTGCTTATGATGGTTATTTCAAAACAACTCCATATACATTAACTTCTGCGAGCGGTACTCAATATACATATAATGCTGTTGCTCAGTATAATGAAGAAATGGTAAGAGGACGAGTGGATTATACTATTCCGGTAGCTCCTGGAGACACACCTCCAACAGATACAAACGATAATCCTTGGTACGGAATGTATATGTCAACTGCAGAGGTAAACCTCTACTTGGCTGAGTTTGCTTTACTAGGCGCTGATTTGCCTCAATCGGCTGAAGTATATTACAATAAGGGTGTTAGAGCTTCGGTAGAAGAATATAACCGTTTGGCCTCATTGAATAAGATTCCATATTATGGTACAACTTATGGTTATGACCCTAATGAAAAGGTAATTGATCTACAAAGTGGCGAAATTGATGCGATGATGGCTAATGCTGGAGTTAAGCTGGAAGGAACAACTGCAGAAAAACTTGAAAAAGTTTATATACAGGAAATTCTTCACCTTACATTCTTCCCTTCAGATCAGTTTTGTGTCGTGCGTCGTTCGGGTATACCTGCAAGAAATAGCTCATTGTTCAAATGGGTAGATTTCTCAGAACCGAAAGCTACAGAAATACCACGACGTTTCGAAATAGCTACACCGTCTGTTACAGACCTTATGTACAACAAATCAAAAGCTGCTTACGAAGCTCAAGGATTTACTACAGGAACAAGTATCTCTACATCGTTGCTAAACAGCGAACGTGTATGGCAAGATAAAGGCGCTCCAAACTTTGGAGATGGCCCTAAGTAAGTTGTTCAAACACTAATTTTAATAGAATGACCCTAGGCTCTGAGCTTAGGGTCATTTTTTTTGAGGGTGTTTTTTCAGAAATAACATGTGAAGTAATTAGATTTTGATATATGTTTTTACTATATTTAACATTGTGTTTAACCTATAAATTTTGTGTCATGAAAAAGTATATTAAGATTTGTTTTTTACTGTTTGGCGTTTTGTTTATCGCTGCAGGTTTCAGTAGCTGCTCTGATCAAATTGATGATTATTCAAGTGAGAGTTTAAAGATTTCACCTGTACTAAAATCTTCTTTTGATGGATATTTTGAGTGGGATAGAGTCAATAGTATACAAACAAAAAATCCTTACACTTCAACTCAGATAACATTAACTCTGCCTTGGACAAAAGGTAGCACCCAAAATATTGGGATACCTTCAAACTGGCTGGATGCCAATGCCGAAGATGTAACATATAGTAAAAGGTATTATTCAAGAGAAAAAGGATGGGAGTTGGTTTATAGTAATTTGCATTTAAACACTTCTTCTAAATACTTTGCTATATATAATAAATATACGGGCATTTTAAGATTTTTTCTATATGAAATATCAAATGGATCGGGATATGGGACTACTGCTTCCTTCTGGGGTATTGCAACAGATAAGCCGACTAGTTTATTTAATTTTACAACTGGTTTTGCTACAGGTCAAAGTTTACTTGTTCAGGAACCATCTCAAATTATTACACCCAAAGGGACTTTCACTGGGACTAATTATTCAGGGATAGGTTATAAAGATAATAATTGGTATGGAATAGAACTAGAGTGTGCATATGATCCAAGTATTACGCAAAATAGCGGACATAATTTTTATATTAAAGGCTGGGGTGTTAATAAAATAACATTTACTGGTAATGCTACAACTACAGGCTCAATAACAGGTACATTGAAAACAACCGCTCCTAATTCTTCTGGACTCAATTTGAGCTTGAGTGACATGTTTAATAAATCAGCTTCTGTATCCTCAATGATAATTGATGATAAAGCATTACCGGAGCAAGTAGGTAAAAAATTAGATGAAGGTATCAAGAAGAATGACTCTTTTTCTAAAGGACTATGGAATAATATTAAGAGTAATGCTTCTAAGTGGATCTCTACAGGCTTACAAGCTGGTGCCGAAAAAGGTATTGCTGCAATTTTATCTGGAGGTGGTTCAGCTATAGGTGACGCTATTGGTGGATTTGTTAATTCTTTGATCGGAGGAAAAAGCCAAGAGTCCATAACAAAAGTAGACTTATCGATAAATTCTACAACAAAGATCTCCTTAGAGGGAGAAACTCCGTTAGTCGGTTGGGGAGCTATATCTGCTCTTCCTATACCTGGTAGTACATCTAATGTAAATGATATGCCGCTATATAATAAAAATTTAGGAGTTTGGAATCTGCAAGAAACACCTGTTGTTACTGTTAATATGTATACTGCGACTACATGGCTGCCTATTAGTTATTATTGTCAATATAAATACGTATTGAATACTCCTAAAATAGTCTTAAATCCGGAAATAGCATCTAAATTTGATATAAAAAATACAAAGTTTGATTTAGCTATGACATCCTCTGTTGTTTCTACTTGGGGAGTAACATCTGTTGAACCTGCTGCTTTAATTAACAATATCGAATATTATAAAACTATGAATAACTCTTATAGTTTTAAGTCTAAAGTAATGAAAGCAGAAACCGCTAGCTATGAGTATGGAATTTACACTTGTAAAAATGTAACTGTAAGAGTCTCTTTTGACTTAGTAGATAAGAATGATTCAAATATCGTATATTCTTTTTCCAAATATTTTAGCGTACAACCTCAAAAAGGGATTGATTATCAAAGAAATGACGTTTATCCAGAAGGAAATGGAAATATAATACCATTCCCTATCTGATAATAAGATAGCGATAATCGCTTGAAAAAAAGAGACGTCTCTAACGAGAGACGTCTCTTTTTTATAATTTGATTTTATATTTACATTACTGTTTTTTCAGTACATACAGCTCTGCCATGTCTCCTGTTATTTTGTTACCCTCCATATCCAATTGGGTCAAGGTATTTTCACCAACAAAATATTTGCTCGGAGCATCCTTTATTCCTTCCAAGATTACCGTATTGCCTTCATTGTTCCAGCTATACTTGCCTTTTTCCTCAAAAGTTTCTTTCTTGCCAACATATTGAGTCTTCTTAACGAAGGTGCTGTCACCCAGCTCGATCGTTACATTCATACCTTCTCCGCTGGCTGTAGGGAGCTTACCTGTGTAAGAGCCCATATAGTCTAGCGAGGTTTTTGCATTGTGCGTATCAGCTATCAGCGTACTGTCAGCTTTAGGTTCTTCCTGTGGCTTTTGGGAGCTGCCTCCGCAACTGTACATTAGTCCCACTACTGCAATGGCTATTAATAGTTTTTTCATTTTTTCGCTTCTATTTTCTTATCCGTCTTTACTGCTACTTCATATCCCAGCTTCTCGATAGCTGCCTTCAGTTTATCAACAGTGGTTTGGCTATTCTTAAATTCGATAGTCACCGTTTTGTCATCAAGGTTTACCTTCATATCGGTTACCCCTTTTTCAAAAGCAATATTCTTTTCGATACGCTTCTGGCAGTTTTCGCAAGTCATCGACACCGTGAAAACTACTGTTTCTTTGTCACTCTTCAAACCTTTCTTATCTTGTGCATTTAGTGTAAAACCGGCACTAAGCATCAATATAAAAGAGATTACAAAAATTTTAGCATTCATAGTTCTAAGTTTAGTACTCTGTTATAAAACAGATGTTTATTTATAAAGTTTAAAATAATAATACTTTTTAGAGTCTGTTAAAATTTATACAGACTCTTCGTCGCTGATCGGATATATTATCTTCTTTGCCTATTCAGCGGCTACAAAAAGTATCTCAAAAATATCTTTTATCCCATGTCGCAAAGACATGTCACCAAATTTCTATCACCATACGCATTATCTACGCGTGCCACATTGATCCAGAATTTGTTTTGTTTTACAAATTCGAGCGGATAAGCAGCCTTAGAGCGTGGATAAGCATGTTTCCATTCGTCGGCACATACTTCATATTCGGGGTGAGGTGCATTCACAAGAACATTGTCTTCTTTCGAGTATGTTCCGTTTTCTACCTCCTTGATCTCTTCCCATATTTGGTTCATTGTATCCACAAATCGGTTTAGCTCCGATAAGCTTTCACTTTCGGTAGGCTCTATCATCAATGTGCCATGCACAGGGAACGAAAGAGTAGGGGCATGGTAACCATAATCCATCAATCGTTTTGCAATATCCGATTCTGTGATCCCTGATGTTTCTTTCAACTTGCGGCATTCAAGAATAAGCTCGTGGCCTACTCTGCCTGTTGTACCTCTGTACACTATTCCATACGTATCTTTGAGGCATTCTGCCAGATAATTGGCATTTAATATAGCAATTTTTGTGGCATGAGTCAAGCCCTCTCCACCCATCATGCGGATATAACCGTAAGTGATAGGCAATATTCCTGCACTTCCGTATGGTGCAGATGCTACCGTATTCACGGTGCTGCCATCTACTTCGGGGTGATGAGGAAGGAATGGGATAAGGTGTTCTGCAACGCAGATAGGGCCTTCGCCCGGACCGCCTCCACCGTGAGGAATAGCAAATGTTTTATGCAGGTTCAGGTGACAAACATCAGCTCCGATAAAGCCCGGATTGGTAAGTCCTACCTGTGCATTCATATTCGCTCCGTCCATATATACCTGTCCGCCTTTTTCGTGTACAATCTTGCACATCTCTCTGATCTCTTTTTCGAAGATACCATGAGTAGACGGATAGGTGATCATACATCCCGCCAGATTGTCTTTATGCTGATCTGCCTTTGCTTGCAGGTCTTCTACTGCTATATTTCCGTGGCTATCGCACTCTATCGTTACTGTTTCGTATCCTGCCTGAATTGCCGATGCCGGATTTGTACCGTGTGCCGATGCGGGGATAAGGATAATATTACGATGCCCTTGTCCGATACTTTCCAGATATTTACGGATTGTCATCAATCCTGCATACTCCCCTGCTGCACCCGAATTAGGCTGGAAGCTTACGCCTGCAAAACCTGTGATTTCTTTCAAGTATTCGCCCAATTCTTCTATCAGTTCGTTGTACCCTTGAGTCTGCGACTTAGGAGCTAGAGGGTGAATGTTTTGAAATCCTCCCAACGAAAGTGGAAGAAGTTCAGAGGCTGCATTCAGCTTCATTGTACACGACCCCAAAGAGATCATCGAATGAGCCAAAGAAATATCTTTCCTATCGAGGCGTTTAATGTAACGCATCAATTCTGTTTCGGTATGATAAGAATTGAACACCTCGTGTTGAAGGAATTCGCTCTTACGAAGGAACTCATCTTTTATCGTTATTTTTTCGGGAAGATCGTCTATCATAAACACTTCCATACGTCCTGCTGCCATAGAGAATACGGCGAGCAATTCGTGAGCCTTGTACTCTGTTATTGTTTCGTCTATGCTGATACCTACTTCTCCTGCTTCGTAATAGCGCAGGTTGATGTCACGCATCTCGGCAAACTCACGAACGGTGTATTGCGATACTCCGCTCGGTAAACCTATTTTGAGGGTGTCGAAATACTGCTCGTTCAGTATCGTATAGCTCAATTCTTTCAGCTCGTCGGCGATAAGTGATGTAGCCGAATGTATCTGAGTAGCTATGTTTTTTAAGCCTTTTGGTCCGTGATATACAGCATAGAACCCTGCCATCGTGGCCAACAGTGCTTGTGCTGTACAAATATTGGATGTCGCTTTTTCACGTTTGATATGTTGTTCACGAGTTTGCAGTGCCATGCGATAGGCCGGTTTGCCATACGCATCTTTCGATACGCCGATGATACGTCCCGGAACGTTGCGCTTAAACTCCTCCTTCGTTGCAAAGAACCCTGCCGAAGGACCTCCGTAAAACATAGGAACTCCAAAACGCTGGCTGCTGCCGAATGCGATGTCTGCACCCCATTCTCCGGGAGGAACAAGCAGCGTGAGTGCCATCAGGTCTGTAGCTACAGATACCTTACAGTAGAGGCTGTGTGCCTTTTCGGCAAATGCTTTGTAATCTACAACATTTCCGTTCGAGTTAGGGTATTGGATAATTGCACCAAAGAATCCGTCTGAAAGATCGACGGTATTATAATCGCCAACTACAACCTCAATACCCTGTGGCTCCATGCGTGTGTTGATCACCGCTAAGGTTTGCGGGAATATATTTTTATCAACAAAAAGTTTATTTACATTATTCTTTATCTGGTCACGTGTGCGGAGATTAAACATCATTGTGGCAGACTCAGCTCCGGCTGTTGCTTCGTCGAGTAGCGAACAGTTAGAAAGAGGCAATCCCGTAAGATCGCTTACGGTGGTCTGGAAGTTCATCAACGCTTCGAGCCTTCCCTGCGAGATCTCCGCCTGATATGGAGTATATGATGTGTACCATACCGCGTTTTCGAATACGTTGCGGAAGATAGGGGCAGGGCATACGGTATCATACCATCCCATGCCGATGTACGATGCGCAAATACGATTCTTCGAGGCCATCAGAGCCATTTCCTCAGCATATTCGTGTTCGCTTAATGCTTCAGGCAGATTAAGACCGTTCTGCAATCTTATATTTGCAGGGATGGTTTGATCTATCAGTTCATCCAGCGAATTGACGCCGATTTTAGACAACATTTTTTTTTCATCTTCTGCATTGATGCCGATGTGGCGGTGTTGAAATTTTTGGGTCTCCATGGATTCTAAGTATCGTTTTATTGTAAATAAAAATTGTTTCTAGCTTCTTCTCTGATTGTGGTCAACGGCCCGTGACCGGAATATACCACTGTGTCGGGTGGCAGTTTCATCAATTTTTCTTTTATGCCGTCTATCAGTTGTTTGTGGTTGCCTCCCGCCAGATCGGTGCGTCCTACACTGCCTCTGAACAATACATCGCCTACAAATACACAACCGGCTTCCTGATTGTAGAAAACAATGCTGCCCGGCGAGTGTCCCGGTATTTGCATTACTATCAGCCTTTGATTGCCAAAGGTTACAACATCATTTTCGTTCAGATATTTTCCCACCTTGGGTATTCTCGTGTCTTCATTTGTGAAGCCAAACATTTGTAATTGGGTAGGGAGTTGTTCGAGTAAGAACTCATCACCCTTGTTGGCCATTGTTTCCAGTTTGAATTGCTCGTAAATAAAATTATTTCCGAATACGTGATCGAAGTGTAGGTGTGTATTTAGTAGATGTTTTACAACTAACTCATTGTCTAAGATGAAGTTCAGCAAAAGCTCTTTCTCATCTTGAAAAAAACAACCCGGATCAATGATAACACACTCTTTTGTTTCATCGTATGCAATATATGTATTCTCACTGATGGGGTTAAATTCAAATATTTTTACTTCCATATGNNTATCTGTTAAAAAAGATTCTACAATGTACAGTCATTGCTCTCGCAAAGTTACCAGTTTTTAGTCAGAACTAATATTGTAGGCTTGACTTTTTATCAGTTTGATAGGAAGTTTACAAGTTGTTAACTAATTTATTATCGTCATTCCTGAAAATAGATGTTATAGCAAATGGTTTAGGTGTAAAATGTTTATATTCATTTGTTTAAATAAAGTGCGGCTAAGTGCTGTCTTTTAGAGCTTCGTCTTATCCCTTTTATGAAGGCGTAGTATATTATTTCTGTTTTATTTTGTATGCAACGGTAGAGGTTATTGTATTAATAGTTGTTGGAGTTGTACGCCGATTTATACCTAAAAAAGGTGTCCTATAAGAATTAAGTAAATGCGTAATGTGAATTTTATTTAAAAGGAGTAATTCCTTAAAATATTTTTCGCGCTCAGGAGTCTACATGAATAGAGCGCTCTTAATAAAATAGATTGTAAAATGTAAAACTGAATAAATTATGAGAACAAGAGGTTTTGGAATGGGATTCTTTGGTGGAAACCCTTTCGATAAAGATGCAAGAAAAGAATTTAAAGAATCATGGTCTAAAATGACAGATAGTGAA
This sequence comes from Dysgonomonas sp. UBA7630, assembly GCF_002483985.1. Classification (NCBI taxonomy): domain Bacteria; kingdom Pseudomonadati; phylum Bacteroidota; class Bacteroidia; order Bacteroidales; family Dysgonomonadaceae; genus Dysgonomonas; species Dysgonomonas sp. UBA7630. Next base: position 52,935 of record NZ_DLIY01000003.1, on the reverse strand, counting down.
AAATTGGAGTTTATGAATAAACGTATGGAAGGCCTTGATAATCACGAAGACCATTTCTCTGTAGAGGGAATAGACTCCCGATGTGAAAAGTGGATGAGTATGTCGAGCGAAGAGAAACAAGCATTTGTTGACGAAAAGAAAAAAGCTTTCGAATGTCGTATGCATGGTATGCACGGACATTTTGGCTTTGGACAATAATCAATAATAATATCAGAGAATCGGTTGTGATGGTATCATTGCAACCGATTTTTTTTGAAGACTAACTTCGATACGGAAACAATTTCAAAGTATTTGGATCGGTAAGGTTTTAATTAAAAATACATGTAAATTTATCGGTTGTAGGTGAGCAGGTCTATTATTAGCTTTGTTATAAAAAGAGGATATGAAAAAAGACGATATATTTTATGAGGCATTGGTTGCCAAAGACCCTTCATTCGAAGGAACATTCTTTGCGGGAATAAAGACAACAGGGATCTTTTGCCGTCCTACATGCACAGCCCGCAAGCCCAAGAGGGAGAATGTAGAGTTCTTCGCTTCTGCAAAAGATGCCATACTAAAAGGTTACAGAGCCTGTAAGGTTTGTCATCCGATGGAGAAAGTAGGGAGCACCCCCGAATATGTAGACCGTGTATTAAGGCTTTTGGACGAAGACCCATCTTTGAAGCTCAAAGATTATGATCTGTTGAAGTTGGATATAGAGCCAAGTAAGATCCGCCGTTGGTTTCTCAAGAATCATGGTATCACTTTTCATGCCTATCAACGTATGTACAGGATAAATACAGCATTCAAAAAATTGCAGACCGGCACATCTGTCACCGATATTGCTTTCGATTCGGGCTATGAGTCTCTCAGTGGCTTCAACGATTCGTTTAAGAAGGTGTTTGGTGTATCTCCCAAAAATAGCAAAGAAAAGCAGGTTATAGACTTCACTCGTATAGAAACAGATTTGGGAACAATGGTAGCTTGTGCTACGGATAAAGGGGTTTGTTTACTCGAGTTTTCGGATCGGAAAGGATTGGAAACCGAGCTGAAGCAATTAGCCAAGTATCATAATGCTAATATTGTACAGGGGCAGAATAAATATTTCAAACAACTGAGAGAAGAATTGGACGCCTACTTTGAAGGAAGACTGAAGGAGTTTAAAGTTCCGTTGGATATATCCGGCACAGATTTTCAGAAACAAGTATGGCAAGCACTCGTTGAAATTCCCTATGGCACTACTTCTTCTTATCTCAGGCAGGCGGAAGTTTTAGGAAAGCCATCGTCGGTAAGGGCTGTGGCTAATGCAAACGGGATGAATAAAATAGCAATTATCATTCCTTGTCATCGGGTTGTGGGTTCCGACGGGTCGTTGACAGGCTATGCAGGAGGATTGTGGCGCAAACGGAAGCTTATCGATCTGGAAAAAGATAATAAACAAAAATTATCCTGAACGAAAAGGAATGTCTCTTTAGCGAGAGAGTCCTCAGTACGCTCAGGATAATGAAATTTTATAGGATTAATATGCTGCAGTAAAGCGTTGGCGGGAAAATTTATGCTTCTCAATTTCGTCAACAATAGCTACAGACAGATCCTCAACAGACAGGATAGATTCTCCGTCTTTGTCGAACACCGGTTCGTCTGTACCCAATCGATACTTGCCTGTCCGTCCTGTTTTGATACCTTGGTGCATATTGATGGCAGGCGAAAACATTGTCCAATCCAGTTCAGTTTCTTTTTTCAAGATATCCAGATAGTCTCTTGCTGCGGTAGCTCCCGGTTTTATTTCTTCGGGAAAACCTTCACCGTCTACAAGTTGTTTGCCGTCTATATAGAGGCTGCCTGCTCCTCCGATTCCGATATAACGTTTTACACCTGCTTCTTTTACAGCTTTCTGTATTGCTTCCGATCCTTTAATGAAATCGTCGTATATATTCGGGTTAGTCCATCCGGGATTAAATGCGCTTAGCACAAGATCGTTGCCTTTAAGTGCTTCTACCAATGCTTTCGTATTTGTAACATCCAAGGCAACGGTCTTGGGGTTACCGTCTTTCACCGGAATTTTATCTGTAGAGCGTGCAAATGCTGTTACTTCATACCCTCTGTTTACTAACTCTGTCAACAGGTGTGAGCCTACAAAGCCTGTGGCTCCTATCAATGCTATTTTCTTCATGACTTTCTTTTTTATTGATTAATTAATATTTTTTATACTGTATGTTTTTAAGTTACAGTTTTATTTAAATTTTTTTATTCAAATCTATTGCTGAAATCAGCTAATGTTTGGTTAGCCAATCGGCTTATCATTATATCCTCAGCTTCCTTATTCAATTCGTACAAATGCTCATTTATTTGTTTGCCAACAGGACACTTCGGGTTTGGCGATGCCAATTCGTTGCCCAATATCGAATGTGTGCTTACGATCTTATATACATCCGATAGGAATATTTCGTTGGCAGGCTTGGCAAGCATACACCCTCCGTTTTTACCCTCCTTACTTATAACAATATTATGCTTGCGAAGGTTTGACAGCTCTTTCCTTACCAATACAGGATTGATATTCATACTCCCCGCCAAATAATCGGAAGAGAGCAGCTCGTCCGGAAACTTGGAGAGTAATACTAATATATGCATTGATATGACAAATCTGCGATCGTTCATTCTGTAATTATTTTCATTACAGTACAAAGGTAGATAAAATTTTTACATAACAATATAAAAGTGAAGAAAAATATACTTTTTTATCATAAGAAAGAGATGTTTCCTTTGTCTGTATGACAGGCAACGATCATTCGCGTAAATATTGGACAAAACGCTTAAAATATTTTAATTGCACGGGTCTCTTGCAATTCCATCTTTACTATTTTCTCATTGAGGAATGTAATTACAAAATCTTTGGTGGGCGAATTTGTCCGGACTGTATAGGGGGATGACAAAAAAGAGGCATAGAAAAACAACGAGTAGATTTTTCATCACCGATAAATTTAAGGTTAGTAGTAAGAGATATTTTCGTATCTCAGATCAGCACATAAACGATCTTCTTTGTCTTGAAGTACTCTTCCTCGAAGTACATCGACAGGTCGTCCGCTTCGGCAGTTTTCTTGAATGGCTTTAGCTCCCCTTCCAAGTTTCCCCCTTTGAGACATATCAGTCCGTTTGGTAGAGCATTTTGCTGTTCTTTCGATACGTTTTTTCGTATGATTTTCACCAAATCGGGTAGAGGCATTACTGCACGGCTTACCACAAAGTCGAATTGTTCTTTTACCTCTTCGGCGCGACAATGGCGAAATTGAATATTTTCTAATCCGATGGCGCTCGAAACCTCTGTGGCAACCCTTATTTTTTTTCCGATACTGTCTACCAACAGGAAGTTACACTTAGGAAACAATATAGCGAGCGGTACTCCCGGAAAGCCGCCTCCTGTACCTACATCCATGATCTTAGAGCCGTCTTTGAACTGAATCAGTTTGGCTATCCCCAACGAGTGAAGGACATGGTGAGTATACAAATTTTCGATGTCTTTGCGTGAAATTACATTTATTTTAGAATTCCAATCCGCATACAGATCGTATAGAGCAGCAAACTGTTGTTTTTGCTTTTCTGTAATATTAGGGAAGTATTTAAGAATTATATCCATTATTTTCCTGAGAAGCTAGAAATTGGAGAATTGTCTTTTAATATCGGGTACAACTCACTGTATGTAAACGGAACTTTGATCGTGCCCAGCGATGGTGCTGAGTATTCGCCCTGATTGAATAGGTAAGTTATTCCTTTATCGTCGATCGAAAAATTATTGTTGGCTGCTATGTCTTCTATTCCCCAATATCCGAATTCAAGAAGGTCTTCGGCTGTTTTTACATTGTTCTGTGCCACAATCTTATCGGTAAGCATTGTGTTGAGCAGCTTTTTATATTCGGGGATAAATATGTCTTTCTCTGTAACTACATTTCCTGTCTTCAGGTCTATATTCACATTTTTGTAGAATGTAGACGAATTAGCACCACCTTTAAAGTCCATCGATGATGTCTGGTACGATATGATACCTCCTCTGTCGAATATCACTTGAGAGTTTAGCGTTTTATAGAACGAAAAATAATCTTCACTATCTTCCGAGCTTTCCCAGTCGGGGAACTGCACTTGTGCCGCTTCCTTATAATTTGCAATGTAATTGGTTACATATTTGTCTACCGCATTTGCCGGCGAGAGCGATTCCGAAGACTCATCTTCAAACAGAGCATAGTTAAACTCTTTTTGTATCTTGGCGAGCATAATACTGTCTTCATATTTTGCAGGGAAGATATAATTTATTTTTATAGAACACGAAGGCTTAGTGGAGTCGTTATCCAAATGGTAAATCTTTGACACACTAATAGAATCGTACACTATATTGTTTACTGTATCCGTTTTTTTGTTTTCGCATGAAAAAAATAAAATGGAAAATATAAATAATAAACTGATATGTGTAGAGGTAAATTTCATATGAACATCATTTAGTTTCTACTGCTGTATATACTACTAACGTTAAATCTGTGCTAATAGTTTTTTATTTCTTTTCATGAAGCAAATATACGACAAAAAGGAAAAGGGATACCTTTTTTTGTTAATCTTTTATGAAGTAATTTTTCAATAGAGTGCCTCTAAGGCGTATTTATATTAACTTTTTGGTAGTATGAAGTTTCTGTCAATTAACAGCTATTTGCTCCTATTTTTATATCTTTGTGGCATCTAATAATTCTTATCTAAAGCAATTTATATGCAATTAATCGATGGTAAAGCCATATCGGCTCAAATGAAAAAAGAAATAGCCGAAGAGGTCGCAAAAATAAAAGCCGCAGGAGGTAAAACGCCTCATCTGGCAGCAGTATTGGTGGGGCACGACGGCGGAAGCGAAACTTATGTTGCCAGCAAAGTGCGTACATGCGAAGAGGTAGGCTTTAAGTCGTCTCTTATACGTTTCGAGGATAATGTAAGCGAAGAAGAACTTCTGGCTTGTGTAGATAAGCTGAATAAAGATGCCGACGTTGACGGGTTTATCGTTCAATTGCCATTGCCAAAACATATATCGGAACAGAAAGTAATAGAAGCGATTGACTACCGCAAAGACGTAGACGGATTTCATCCGATCAATGTAGGGCGTATGTCTATCGGTTTGCCATGCTTTGTGTCGGCAACTCCGGCGGGGATACTCGAATTGCTGAAACGATACGATATTCCTACTCAGGGCAAACACTGCGTGGTGCTTGGTCGAAGCAATATTGTAGGAAAGCCGGTTGCAAATCTGATGATGCAAAAAGGCTATCCGGGCGATGCCACAGTAACTGTATGCCATAGCCGCACACCAAATATAAAAGAAGTTTGCCAAAGTGCCGATGTTATTATTGCTGCATTGGGCGTTCCCGAGTTTCTGAAAGGAGACATGGTGAAAGATGGCGTTGTAGTGATCGATGTGGGTACTACCCGTGTGCCTTCTACTGAGACTAAATCAGGATTTAAGCTGAAAGGGGATGTTGCCTTCGATGAAGTAGCCGCCAAAGCATCGTTTATCACACCTGTACCGGGTGGGGTAGGGCCTATGACAATTATTTCCTTGATGAGAAATACTTTGTTGGCAGGTAAAAACGAAATATACAAGTAATATTTTTCTGAGAAAAAGAATCTTATAGAGAAGAACGATGTCGTTTCACTTATAAAAAAAATAAAGGCTGCTTTTCACAAAGCGGCCTTTACGATTATTTATCCAATAGTAAAATCACGGACGACCTCCGTTCCCTCCTGTTGAGGTTCCGATGCTGGTAACCATCGAACTTGGTGTGAAAGTTATAGCTGTCGTTCCTTTTGAATATGTTGCCGATGAATACAGTCCGTGGAAATTGCTGCCCCCTGACACACTGCCCCCTTTGTAAACCGTATACGTTACATCCGACTTCATATTAGGAGAGCTGAATAATAATGTCATTTGGTTGTATGTTCTAGGTACTTTGTAAGTTAATATTCCCGTACCATCGGATGCCTCTATATGGATCAGATCGCCCGAAGTCCCCGTTGTTCCGTAAATAACAGATCGCTGAGTACTCACACCTGACGTAGGATTACTGGTTGCTCCGCCCGTACCAACAAGAATACCTCCTGTGATTTTGAACGTATTGTTGTCGCAGTCGAAACCTTCTTCCGGTACTGTTGTACCCGAGGATATGATGGTGCCACCTGTTATAGTCATTGTTCCGTTCGAGTCTATACCATCATTTGATGTGCTGTAGCAGTATATGTTTCCTCCGTTGATGGCGATGTGGTTGGATGCGTTGATACAATCGTCGTATGCTTCAATTTCGATTGTACCATTGTTGATTGTCAGTATTTTCTTGCTCTCCAATCCCTCAGCCTCTTCTTTGGTTGTTTTGATGATTATAGAACCACCGTTTACGGTAACATTACCGTCGCTCTTTATGGCTTTGGCTGCCGTATCGTCTGAGCCGTATTTGAATAGATCCCCGGTAGTAGATACATTTATAGTTCCATCATTGATGATGAGGTCTCCATCTACACTGATGCCTTTTCCTCCTGCGCCGGAGACTGTTATATTTATTACACCTTTATCTATTGTGAGGGCGCCATCACATTTTATGCCCGCCGCAGATGATATGTCTTTGTCGTCGGTATCGTAATACGCACTGCCTGTTGTTGCCAGTGTAAGCTCACCGCCTCCTATGGTCATATTGCCTCCGGCATTAAAAGCTTTTGCCGCAAGCCCCGAAGTACTGATGTTGATTGTACCACCTGTGACGCCGATTGAGCCGATGTCACTTTTTATGCCTGCCGCTTTTTGACCTGTGGTAGTGATATTTATAGTGCCTCCACTGATGGCTATAGAAGAATCTATGGATGTATCTGTGTCTTCGTAAGAGGCTACAATGGCATCGTCCTCGCTTTTTATAGTGATATTTCCATCATAAATTTTGATGTAGCCTTCGTCGCAGTCTATACCATCGCTCGAGGCTTTGATGTTGAGCGTACCTCCATCCATTCTGAAATAATCTTTTGCATGGATACCGTCACTTACTGCACCCGATATAGTGATATTCCCTCCTTTTATACGGATGTAGTCGTCACTGCTGATTGCGTGCTTGTATCGTCCTATAACAAGTAGATTTCCATTTCTCTGAAAATTGAGCTGTCCCTCGCTGAAGAAAGCCCCTTTCATGTCTTCGTCGTTGTAGGCTGTGTAAGTGCTGCTGTCTACCAGTCGGTTAGACGTTCCTCCCACTAGCATTACGGTCACTTTCTTGCCCGATTGTACGTTCAGTGCAGGGCCGTCTGTGCTTATTATGCTGACACCATTGAGTCCCAACCCGAACTTGTAATCGCTATAAATTTTGAAAGAACCACTCTTTATCGTTCCCGAAAGTACATAGTTGATTTCTGTGGTTGTGTTTGTAGATGTTACCACCACATTTCCGTTCGATTGGGTTATGCTTACCCCTTCATTTTCGTAAGGGTTTGTAATCGTTACGATATTATCGGTATAGGCAATAGTAACGGCATCCACAAAGGTTGTATCCTTTGTGTTGGTAGTGAAGTCTTCATCAATAACGATTTCATCATCATCGTCATTAACAGATTCATTGTCGTTGCTACACGCTATTAGAAGCATGCAACATGCTGTAAAAAATAAAATAAAGATTTTTCTAGAATTCATATTATTGGTCTTGTGTGAATTAAGACAATAATATTATAATCTTTACGAAGAAAATACAAGCAAGTTCGACAAACAGGGCGATTTGTTCGATGAATATTGCTAAAATAAAGGATGGAAAGTAGGATTACTTTTCCGAAATCGCTTCGGATTCGGTTTTGGCTTCCGTCTCCACATCCGTTTCCGCTTTGTCTTGCATATTCACATATACTTCGTTTTGCAATTGCTGTTGTTTCTCGTACAGTTGCAGTATGTGGTTGCGGAAATTGTTGTCACGTTGAAGCTTGTTGAAAGCTTCTTTTGCTGCCTTTTGTTGCGATTCTTTCTTCGAGTAGCCTGTTCCCAGTCCGGCTTGCTCGCCGAGTATCACAACGGCAGTTTTGAAAATAGGGGTGTTGTTTTCGTCTACAAAGCTGTCGACGAGATCGAAGCTGACCGATATTTTTTGCTTTTGGCTCCATTCTATCAGTCGCGACTTGTAGTTTGCCTCCTGCTCGGCTACCGTGTCTATATTCAGGTGTTCTTTGATGAGGCGTTCGAGAACAAACTTCTTCGACACCCTGTATCCCTGATCTAAATAGATAGCACCTATCAATGCCTCCAGTGCGTTGCCATACATGTGGGTATTGGGTGTTGTATTGCGGGCAGATGTTTTTATTAGTTTGTCGATACCCAATTCGAGTGCTAATTTGTTTAAAGTTTCACGTTGGACGATCTTCGAACGCATATTGGTAAGGAATCCCTCCTTCTTATATTCAAACTCCTTGAATACAATATCGGCAACAATAGCATCGAGGATGGCATCGCCCAAAAACTCGAGCCGCTCGTTGTTGATCCATTTGCCGTCTTTCAACTTTATAGAAGAAGATTTGTGCAAAAGAGCTTGCTCATAGAGCGTTATGTTGTACGGATAGAACCCAAATATTTTGTAAAAAGAAACATAAGGCTCCTTCCCTCTTTTAGGAAGAAGCCTTATTCCACGATATATCTTTCTAAGCACGCGACTTATTTCTTGAACTTCTTTACTATTATACAAGCATTATGTCCTCCAAAACCGAATGTGTTTGAGAGTGCTGCGTTTACAGTCCTTTTCTCAGCCTTATTAAATGTTAGGTTCAGCTTATAATCAATTTCAGTATCTTCGTCTCCTTCGGTGAAATTGATTGTTGGCGGAATTATATCATTCTGTACCGACAGTACGCAGAAGATTGCTTCCAATGCTCCCGCAGCACCTAAAAGGTGACCTGTCATGGATTTTGTAGAACTGATATTCAGGTTATAAGCATGCTCACCAAATACCTCTTTGATTGCTTTGATTTCTGATGGGTCGCCAACCGGAGTTGATGTTCCATGTACGTTTACGTAATCAAGCTCACTTGGGTTCATGTGGGCATCTTCAAGCGCATTTTTCATTACTAGTTTCGCTCCCAGCCCTTCGGGATGTGACGCTGTGAGGTGATAAGCGTCGGCAGACATTCCGCCTCCTACAACTTCAGCATATATTTTTGCTCCACGTGCAAGCGCATGCTCCAATTCTTCGAAAATAAGACATGCCGAACCTTCTCCTATTACAAACCCGTCGCGGCTCTTGCTGAACGGACGAGATGCTGTTTGAGGAGAATCGTTACGTGTAGACAAAGCTGTCATTGCATTAAAACCACCAACACCCGCCGGAGTGATTGCTGCTTCGGCTCCTCCGACTACCATTACATCTGCCTTGCCCAAACGGATTTGGTCGAATGCGATGATAGAACTATGTGTAGATGAAGCACAGGCAGAAACAGTTCCAAAGTTAGGTCCACGAAGACCGTGACGTATCGAAATCAATCCGGCTGCAATATCCGAAATCATCTTAGGGATAAAGAACGGGTTGAACTTAGGTCCCATATCTTCGTGTGTATAGTAGTATGCAACTTCTTCTTCAAAAGTCTTGATACCACCTATACCTGCCGAAAATATAACACCGATTCTGTCACAGTTTTCATTTTCAAAATCAAGTTTTGAATCTTTTATGGCTTCTTCGGACGAACCGATAGCCAATAATGTATATCTGTCACACTTGCGGATTTCTTTTCTATCCATCAATCCTGACGGATCGAAATCTTTAACTTCGCAAGCAAACTGTGTTTTAAATTTTGACGCATCAAAATGAGTAATAGGTCCAGCCCCACTCATTCCTTTCAAAGCATTCTCCCAAGTAGTTGGGACATCGTTGCCTAACGGAGTTACCGAGCCTAGACCTGTTACTACTACTCTTTTAAATTCCATAAATGACTATTGGAAAAAAGATTATTTTGCATTTGCTTCAATGTAAGAGACAGCATCTCCCACTGTAGCGATTTTTTCAGTCTGATCATCTGGAATAGAAATACCGAATTCTTTTTCAAATTCCATGATTAATTCTACTGTGTCAAGTGAATCTGCTCCCAAGTCATTTGTAAAGCTAGCAGTATCAGTAACTTCAGACTCTTCAACACCTAACTTATCAACAATGATTGCTTTCACTTTTGATGCTACTTCTGACATAATTTTTAGTTTTGATTAATAATAAATTTTTTATTTTTAATTTTGTCGATGCAAAGTAACAGTTTTTTATCTATATGTTACAAATATTTTATGGATAAAATAGTTAAAATTGCACATATTTTTTACTTGTGTGCATAATCGCAAAAAAACACTCATGATTAAAATCGCTATTTTTGCCTCAGGTTCAGGGTCTAATGCCGAGAACATAGCAAACTACTTCGCAGAGAGTAATACTGTTTCCATTCCGCTTATAATATCAAATAAGAAAGATGCTTATGTGCACGAGCGTGCAAACAAGCTGGGAATAAAATCGGTTACCTTCTCCAAAAACGAGTTCGAAACATCTGATGCTGTGCTCGACTGCCTGAAAGAGAATAAAATAGACTTTATTGTTCTCGCAGGTTTCCTGCTCAAAGTTCCCCACAATATATTAGAAGCATATCCCGGTAAGATAGTAAATATCCACCCCGCGCTTTTACCTAAGTTTGGCGGTAAAGGGATGTATGGCGACAATGTTCATAAGGCTGTAGTAGAAGCCGGAGAAACAGAGTCGGGCATTACGATACATTATGTGAATGAGAATTACGATGAGGGGGCTATTATTTTTCAGGCAAAATGCCCTGTGCTGAAAAGCGATACCTATGAGGATGTCGCAAAAAAAGTGCATACACTTGAGTATACGCACTTTCCGGTTGTTATTTCCAGTGTCTTAGATCAGACCTTCTAATTCGATTGGTTTTCTGTATTGCCTTCAGGCTCGTTTACTTTCACCTCCTCGTTGTTCACCGTTCTGGCTCTTACGATAGTTCGGCGGTCGCCACTAAGTACTGAGGTGTTATCTTTTTTTGTTTTAATATTCTTATTTGCTGCACCTTGTGTCGGTTGCTGAGCAGGATTGTTCGTTTTTTGCTCTGCTGTTGTCGGTTCGGGCTGATATACAGGCGATGTTACAGTCTGTCGATTGTCGTTATATTGCTCTGCCCTGTCAGACTTTATTCTTCTTACAGAACGTTTAGGTGCTTTTTCCTCTTTTCTGTCTGTTGTTTTGGTATTCACTGTTGGCGTTGGCATTATCGGTGACGGATACACGTAATTGTCGGAGCTCTTTTCGGTTGCCCACAAATTGAGCTTGTTGATAGCCCTCTCGGTAACGGTAATCCATACTTCGCCATTCGGATTGCCCGATGCTGTATTTTGTATTATAAAATCACGCTTCACTACATCGTTAGGTGATAGTCGATCTACAACTTCCGACTGTACCCTTGTACCATTGATAAAGTATAAAGGTTTGTTGCCATACTTAACATATTCCTGAGCCAACTCGTCGGCAGATTTTTTCAGCATTTCCTGCTGAATGCTATCCGCTATTATGCGTGCTCTCTTTTCTTTGTCGCGGCTATCTATATTCGCTTTCGATAGACGATAAGCTAAGCTTGTGTTGCCCGTTTTCAATAGAATTTGGTCTTTTTCTATTTGTCCTATCAGTCTGTCGATATCCATAAGTGCACCTTCCAGCGAGTTATAGTCTGACTTTAGGATAGCTGAAACGGAGTCTGCATCCGCTCCCATTTTATTAAACAAAAATTTGTTCTGGGGGTCTTTTTCGCCTCTGTTGCTAACGATCAGCGTTGTGTCTTTTGTAGTCACTATATATTTGTTTCCTTTTTTTTGGGCATAAGCTAAAAAAGGAAGGAGTGATGCTATCAAAACGAGTATGATATATTTGCTTAAATTCATTTGTTTGTGTTCGCTTTTGAAATTTATATATACGTCAATAATCTTTTACTTAAGTATATAATGCGCAAATATACAAGATTTTTCGTGAATGATAATGGGTCTTACATTTTTTAGTATAAATAAGGTGGCTTTTTAATCTTTTATAAACTTCTTATGTTTGAAACACTGCCTTTATTTTCGTACTTTTGCGTAAAATAAATCAACTATTAAAATATTAATCATGGCAACACCATCATTTAAGTACCAAGAAACGTTTCCATTAGAGAAGGATACCACAGAGTATTATTTACTCTCCAAAGATCATGTTTCTACAGCTAATTTTGAAGGACAAGAGATGCTGAAAGTACAACCTGAGGCTCTTACTTTACTGGCGCAACATGCTTTTCACGATGTAGAATTCTTATTACGCCCCGAGCATCAAGAGCAAGTGGCAAAGATATTGTCTGATCCCGATGCCAGCGACAATGATAAATTTGTGGCGCTTACATTCTTGCGCAATTCCGAAATTTCGGCAAAAGGGGTGCTCCCTTTCTGTCAGGATACAGGAACAGCCATCATTATGGGTAAGAAAGGACAAAATGTGTGGACAGGCGGCAACGACGAGGAAGGCTTGTCGAAGGGTGTGTACAATACATTTACCGAAGACAACCTGCGCTATTCGCAAAATGCGCCTTTGGATATGTACAATGAGGTGAATACAGGAACCAACCTGCCTGCGCAAATAGACCTGTATGCCGTAAACGGAAATGAATATAAATTCCTTTTTGTAGCTAAGGGTGGTGGTTCTGCAAACAAAACATATCTCTATCAGGAAACAAAAGCATTGCTTACACCTGAGAAACTAGAGCCGTTCCTGATCGAAAAAATGAAATCGTTGGGTACAGCAGCATGTCCTCCTTACCATATCGCATTTGTTATTGGCGGTACATCAGCCGAAACCAATCTGAAAACAGTTAAGCTGGCTTCTACTAAATATTATGATGGTCTTCCTACTTCGGGTAACGAAGGTGGACGTGCGTTCCGTGATTTGGAAATGGAAGCCAAACTACTGAAGGCTGCTCAGGAGCTAGGGCTTGGAGCGCAATTTGGAGGTAAATTCTTTGCTCACGATATCCGTGTGGTTCGTTTGCCTCGTCACGGTGCATCTTGCCCTGTGGGCATGGGTGTTTCTTGTTCGGCCGACAGAAATATAAAAGGAAAGATCAACAAAGACGGTATATGGCTCGAAAAAATGGAAGATAATCCAACAAGGCTTATTCCAGAAGAATTGCGTAATGCCGGCGAAGCAGGAGGTGTGAAAATAGACCTCAACCGTCCGATGAAGGAAATACTTGAAGAGCTGTCTAAATATCCTGTTTCTACACGTTTGTCACTCACCGGTACAATCATCGTAGGACGTGATATTGCCCATGCTAAGCTTCAGGAGCGTATCGATAAGGGCGAAGGGCTTCCTCAATACATCAAAGATCATCCGATCTACTATGCAGGGCCTGCAAAAACGCCTAAAGGATATGCAAGCGGTTCGATGGGACCTACTACAGCAGGTCGTATGGACTCGTATGTAGACGCATTCCAAGCTAATGGCGGCAGCATGATAATGATTGCTAAAGGTAACCGTAGCCAACAGGTAACAGACGCTTGTCACAAGCACGGCGGATTCTATCTGGGAAGTATAGGCGGCCCGGCTGCAATACTTGCTCAGAATAGCATAAAGAGCCTTGAGTGTCTCGAATATCCTGAATTGGGAATGGAAGCGATATGGAAAATAGAAGTAGAAGATTTCCCTGCATTCATCTTGGTAGACGACAAGGGTAACGACTTCTTCAAACAATTGAAACCGATTAACTGCTCTATGAGCTAATATATACTATAAGCAAGCAGTCTATGTGTATGAATAAGCGGATATCAAATGAATGATATCCGCTTATTTTTTTTATACCGAAGACGCCACTTTTACATAACTTAATATCTTGTTCTAAGGGCTATCTTGTCCAATTCCTTTATTTCGTCTTGCATGGTGAAAAATACTTTTCCGCCTTTAGATAGCACTTCCCATGCTATATCGCTCACAATATCATCGATTACGTCCGGCTGATTCGCCTCTTTTACCAGTTCGAAGTTCCGCTCATCTATCATCCTCACGGGTTGCGAAAACTTGTCGTATACGATCAGCATCTCGCCATTTCCATCTATTGCAGCCCGGTAGATTTCTTGCAAATCGGTAAGAACTTTATGCTTCGATATTGCTTCTTTCATTTCTACAATGGCTTCCGACCTGTGTTCGTGCATATACTGTTTCATTATCTCCCAGCCGGGTTTGACTACATCGTGTGGCTTCGAGTTGTTGTAGTCTATCGATGTGTATCCTATATAGATGTCGGGCTTATCGGCTACTTGCATCAGTTTACTGAAATTGTCTTCGGTAGAAACAACGACACACTCCAGCTCGGTTTCCTGATTTACTTTCACCACGGCTTTATCAACCTGATTGAAGAACTCACGGACAAGGTCGTCTACACGCTTAGCATTGCTTCTCTCTGCCCTGTTGGGTATGTAATACGGCGATCCTTCAAATGGAAACCCATCGCTCTTTACCTCTTCTTCAATTCCGTCTCCTAATGCTTTATATAGCTGTACCCCTCCTTGCGATAATACAAGTATCAGGTATTCTTTGCTGCGGTTGTACGCTTTTATCAGTGGGCGCAGATTGAATGTGCTGCTAATGTTTAACCTATCTTCGGGTACAGTCCACGATGTTCTGATGATTTCCTCCATGTCGTTCGATAAGAATACATGAAGGCTGTCGAGATTGTTGTTCTCGTTCACTCTATTTTCTACAGTCGCTATCTTCTCTAGAAGGGGAGCTGCTGTTCTTTTTCCATATTCGGCAACTATTTGCTTTTCTGCTTGCGAAAGCAGGTTTTTCAACAATATTTTATCTTTATCGCTGGCAGGGCGTGTTCTGTGTGTATTAAGAGAGATACTAACACAAGGCCCTGCTGTTACAGTTGCCAGTTTTTTTATCTTTTCTTTTAATGCCATAATATATTTATTTTTTAATCACGCTAGTAATATACGAAAAAAAGCCGTTTTTTCCAATCTGTGCGATTGAGAACCTCTTTGAAATAGCTTCTTTTTCATAAGATTATGTTTTTTTAATCTCTTTTTCTGTCGATGGATAGAGAAAGATCTCTTTCTTAAACCAGTTTAAGATTCTAGTCTGTTGGAATGGCTAATTTTGTATTACTAATTCAAAAAAAGATATTGAAAATGGAAAATAAAAGACTGAATATGTACAAAGCTGCCCCCGAGCTATACAAAGCAATGATGTCTCTCGAAAATGCTTTACAACAAACATCTCTGACTCCTATCGAAAAGGAGTTGATTAAAATAAGAGCTTCGCAAATCAATGGTTGTGCCTTTTGCCTGAACATGCATACCCGTGATGCTCGTAAAATCGGGGAAACTGAACAACGTATCTATTTGTTGAACGCATGGCATGAAGCAGGCAACTTATATTCTGAAAGCGAGAAGGCAATACTTCGTCTGACAGAAGAGGTTACCCTTATCAGCAAAGGAGGTGTTTCGGCTGAAACATATCAACAAGCAGAAAAGATATTGGGAGTATCTAAACTCGCTGAGGTAATAATGGCTGCGGTGGTTATCAATGGCTGGAACAGGATTGCCATATCCACAGAATTACCGATAGACTAATCGCTTAAACAAACAATAGGGATAATCGCTAAAGATTATCCCTATTTATTATATACAGATTTCAATATTTTACATCAAGCTGCTATGCAGTCTTTATTGGGATTCTCATCCGATAGAATGAACGCCAAACAAATACCAAGCCCAGAATTAAGAATGGTATAGCAATAAATATAGAATAATCACTATCGGGATTGGAGCGCATTTCTATACAGATTTCTGTTGCCAACAATCCGAATAGGGTAGAGAACTTGATGATAGGGTTTAACGATACGGACGAAGTATCTTTGAATGGGTCGCCCACAGTGTCTCCTATTACTGCCGCTTCGTGCAGAGGAGTGTTCTTTTCTTTCAAGTCTACTTCTACTACTTTCTTAGCGTTATCCCAGCTACCTCCCGCATTAGCCATGTAGATGGCCTGGAACAATCCGAATACAGCGATAGATACAAGGTAAGCCACAAAGAAGTTAGGGTCGAGGAATGCAAATGCCAATGTGAGCGAAATAAGGGCGATAAATATGTTCCACATCCCTTTTTGTGCATATTGGGTACAAATCTTGACCACGGCGATAGAATCTTCGATGTCTGCTTCTTTTTTGGTGATATCGAATGTGCGTTTGATGAATTCTACAGCACGATAAGCTCCTGTGGTAACGGCTTGCATAGAAGAACCACTAAACCAGAAGATAACAGCACCACCACAGATCAGCCCGAGAAGTACCGGCGCATCGGTTAGAGACAGTTTCAGCAGCCCTACTTTTTCGAGCAGCAAGATGATGGAGAATATCATCGTTGTAGCACCTACTACGGCTGTTCCGATCAATACCGGTTTGGCTGTAGCCTTGAAGGTGTTTCCTGCCGAGTCATTTGCTTCGAGAAAATGTTTTCCGTTTTCGAAATTAGGTGTAAAACCATATTCATTCTTTATCTCCTCAGATATATTCGGAATGCTTTCTATTTGCGACAATTCGAATACCGATTGGGCATTGTCTGTTACAGGGCCATAGCTGTCTACGGCAATGGTTACAGGGCCCATACATAAGAACCCGAATGCAACCAACCCGAATGCAAAGATAGAGGCGTGAGGGCCTAATATGGCGTCCAATCCCATCTGTGCGGTAAAAAATGCACCTGTCATCAGCGCTGCGATAAGCAATCCTGTCCAGAATGCTCCGAAATAACCGGCTACAATACCCGATAGGATATTCAGTGACGGGCCTCCTTCGCGTGAAGCGGTGACGATTTCTTTCACATGTTTCGATTTGGAACTGGTAAAGAACTTCGTAAACTCAGGAATCAATACCGCAGCAAGTGTACCGCAGCTGATAATAATTGCCAATTTCCACCAAAGGCTGCCATTTGCCGGGTTGCCTGTGATTTCTACCATATCGCCTAGCAATAGGTGGCTCATAAAGAAGCTCGCCGAGATACAAAGAACAGCGGCGATAATGATGAGGCGCATCAAAGGAGACTCGAAGTCGAATTCTTTTTTATTTCCGTATAGTCTTTTCGATATAGCCTGATTGATAAAGAATGCACATCCCGACAAGAAGTCCATCAAGAAACGCATTCCGAATATCCATACTATCAGTTTAGCCTGAATATGCGGATCTTCTACGGCTAATGTGATAAATGCAATCAGAGCAACCCCTGTTACACCGTATGTTTCAAATCCGTCGGCTGTAGGGCCTACACTGTCACCGGCATTGTCGCCTGTACAGTCGGCTATCACACCCGGATTGCGGGGATCGTCTTCTTTTACCTTGAAAACAACCTTCATCAGGTCGGAACCGATGTCGGCAATTTTGGTAAATATACCTCCGGCAATACGCAAGGCACTTGCTGCAAGCGATTCGCCAATAGCAAATCCCAAGAAGCAGATACCTACTATTTCGCGAGGCACAAAAAGAAGGATAATAACCATAAGTACCAGCTCGAGAGAGATGAGGAACAGACCGACGCTCATGCCGGCCTTCAACGGTATATTAACGACATCCAACGGACGTCCTTTTAACGAAGCAAATGCGGTGCGTGCATTGGCATAGGTATTTACACGAATACCAAACCAAGCCACAGTGTAAGACCCTGCCATACCTACAATGGAGAATAACAAGACTTGAATAACAACCCCGAAAGACTGCCCGATCAATCCGAAGAAGTAGATGCATAGCACAAGGGCAATCAATGCAAACAACATCAGAAGGAATTTACCTTGCTGGATCAGATATGTCCGGCAAGTGGCGTAAATAGTAGCAGCTACTTTGAGCATAGAGTCGTGAGCAGGTAATCTCTTGACCTGACGGAACAAGAGAAGACTGAAACATAATGTTCCAGCAATGATCAGTGCACCATAAAATAAAAAATCCCATGAAGTAATCGCAGTTCCAAAGATGTGGAAGGTGCCCTCATGGAGATCAGGAATCGCCAGGTCGGCTTCGCTTGCAAACGTAGATAGGTTAACACCAAGAAGCAGACCAATCAGTAGACCAACATTTTTTAGTTTTTTCATGATAAAAAATTGTATTTAGATAGACAATAACAAACATACTCTCTCCCTAAAATACCAACTGAAAATATGTTTGTTTATCAGTTTCCGCTCCGAACTAAAAATTGTTTTGAATTTACAAAATTTAATCCTTTTTCGATCTATTTTTTATTGATTTTCTTACCGTTAAAAAAACGTTTTAAGTAAAAATAACAATGGAGGAGTTAAATTAACATTTGGCTCACCTCCGTGCTTGTTTTATGATGTTTTTTATATGTTAAACAACATGTTTTGCTTAGTAATAAGCTAATTACCTTGATGAGGCGGTGGATACCTTCAAAAATTATTGTTGCTTGAGATTGTTTCGATTTAACAAATTACAGTTATAAGAAGGAATAATTTCCTGCGATAAACGGATGAGATGCTTCGCCCCTCCGCTTGACAAAATCTTATATTAGTTTAAATTGATCTGCGTCTTGCAGTGCCGGAAATTTATTTCTGAACCTGATTAAATCTTGCATGTCGATTGTTCCGCTTACAATATCTTCTTCTGTTCCGGCTTCAGCGATGGTTTTGCCCATAAAGTCGTAAAGGGCTGTTCCCCCGCTGTATTGTACATAAGGGTCGCTGCCTGTGCGGTTTACGGCTGCTACATAACAAACGTTTTCTATGGCACGAGCCCGCACTAGGGTATTCCATGCATCCAAA
Source organism: Dysgonomonas sp. UBA7630 (assembly GCF_002483985.1). Classification (NCBI taxonomy): domain Bacteria; kingdom Pseudomonadati; phylum Bacteroidota; class Bacteroidia; order Bacteroidales; family Dysgonomonadaceae; genus Dysgonomonas; species Dysgonomonas sp. UBA7630. Next base: position 34,102 of record NZ_DLIY01000003.1, on the reverse strand, counting down.
CGTACGGTAGGCCAGTTGGCTACATATATTATCATGTCATAGTCACCCCTGTTGCGCGAATAAACAGGAAAGCGTACATCATAACATATCTGCAACAGAATGCGGAAACCGTGGTATTCTACAACGACTCTTTCTTCTCCGGCGGTGTATTCTTTATGTTCTCCCGCAAAGGTAAACAGATGTCGTTTGTTGTATGTCACATAGCTTCCGGCGGGTTTGACGAAATATAAGCGGTTATAGTATTTTCCATTCTCTTCGGTGGCTACACTTCCTGCCAAAGCCATATTGCGGCGTAAAGCAATGGATTGCATCCACAGCAGTGTATCTGTATCAGCTTTTTCGGCTGCACCTTTGGGTGATGTGCAAAAACCGGTGGTGAACATTTCGGGTAAAACGACAAGGTCTGTAGAATCTGATAACGAATCTATCAAATTCTCGACATGCTCTCTGTTGGCTTCAGGCTTCTGCCATACGATGTCAGTTTGCAGCAATTTAATGTTCATGTATATCAGATATTTATTTGATGATATTAGCTTCGAAGTTAAAGATTTTCTATAAAAGAAAAAAGTTACATTTTGTAAAAGTCTATTTTAATTTCAGGCAGAAATGAATTTTGCTTTCGCTTCGTATCATCTGTAACGATTTTTTGTAGATTTGTATATTGTTAAAAGGAATGAAATCAATACCTGTATATAATTTTCATAAAACAAAATACGGAGAAGAACTCCTTATCGATGTTGTCAGGCTTGCAGATATACAGAAGTATATACAAAAAGATCCTGTACACACATTATCTTATTATGACATTACTTTTATAGAGAGTGATAATGTGGCGTTTGGTCTCAACAATAGCAAATACACGTTGGATAGTGGCGATGTTGTTTTCTCAAAGCCCGGAGATGTGCGTGCATGGATAAAAAGCGAAAATACGCCGGATGGCTATGCGCTAATTTTTGAAGGTGAATTTCTACTTTCTTTTTTCAACGACCCACTCTTTCTGCAAAGCCTTTCGTATTTCGGAACACAAAGAAAGATTCATAAGATAAGTATTGCTGCTATAAAGGAACGGATAGTATATCTTGTTGGCAATATAACAGCCGAAATGCAAGACTATCAGTCGAAAGACAAACATATATTAAGGGCATTGCTTTATGAAATACTGATGCTCCTCGACCGTGAATACAAAAAGCAAAATGAAGGTGAAAGCGAAATGCGGGTAATGCCGAGCAGACATGTCGATTCTTTTGTCGAAGCGGTAGATAAAGACTTCAGGGAGTTTCACGACACAGCGTATTATGCCGACAAGCTGTGTATAACACCTAATTATCTGAACGCCATCGTGAAAAAGGCGATGGGTGTAAATGCAAAGCTCTATATTCAGAACAAGATACTTGCGGAAGCAAAAAAGATGCTGGCGTATTCCAATTTGTCTGTATCTGAAATAGCCGAGCATCTTAATTTTGAGACTTCTTCTTATTTTATTCGCTTTTTTAGAAAATATACCCACTCCACACCGCTGCAATATCGCAATAGTGAAAAACGTTGAAAAGTGCTATTTTCTCCGTAGTTTATATCCTGATAAATAGGCAAACGATCTCTATTTTTGTCTAATAAATATCTATTTTATTAAAATGAGTCGGGAGTCTTTCTTACACTCAGAATGACAGAGAAGTGAAATGATAAAGAATACATAATCTAATAACAAAAGACATGGATAAAGAAATCATCAAGAAAAAGATCATCGAAATGGAAGTTGCAGCTTTGGAGCTTTGGAACACAGGAAACCCTGACGGTTATCTGGCTATTTACTCTCCTGACTTTACCTATTTTGATCCGTATCAGGAAAAAAGGCTTGACGGCTTTGAGAGAATAAAAGAGTTGTATGAGAGTATGAGAAATAATTTTCAGGTAGAGCGTTACGAAATGATAGACCCTGTGGTACAGGTATATCCACAAACGGCTGTGTTGACATATAATCTGATTTCTTATTCCGGCGAAGAGCTTTACCGATGGAATTGTACCGAAGTGTATCAATTGAACGACAAGGCTGAGTGGAAAATAATCCATAACCACTGGTCGCTGATAAAACCGTTGGGATAAAAATACTTCTAGTCATTGACAGTGTATTTCCTATACCTTATTATTATAAACGAAGCATCTCTACTAAAATAGTGGAGATGCTTTTAATCATTGATCTGATAAATATCTTCAGCTTGTACCTTATCTATTATGTATCTCTACTTTTTGAGTAGGGGCTTTTTCTGCATTGCGTTTTTCTACCGAACTGATAAAGTTATCGGCAAGATGTGCAAACGCCATTCCCGTGATCGTGTTTTCGTTCAATGCTACAGGCACACCCTTGTCGCCACCTTCGCAAATGCTTTGTACAATAGGTATTTGTCCTAGTAATGGTACATTCATTTCTTCTGCCAGATTTTTTGCACCTTCTTTGCCGAAGATGAAATACTTGTTTTCAGGCAGTTCGGCAGGAGTAAACCATGCCATGTTCTCTACCATGCCGAGGATAGGCACATCTACCTTTTCGTTGGTAAACATATTGATTCCCTTGCGGGCATCGGCAAGTGCTACCTGCTGAGGGGTGCTGACTACTACCGCTCCGGTTATTGCAAGCGTTTGCACCAGTGTGAGGTGAATGTCGCTTGTTCCGGGTGGAAAGTCGATAAGGAAATAATCGAGTTCGCCCCAGTTACCGTCGTTTATCAGTTGCTTCAATGCATTGCCTGCCATTGCTCCACGCCATACTACAGCGTCGTCTCTGTTTACAAAGAAACCTATCGAAAGCATTTTCACGCCATACTTTTCTATCGGAACGATGTATTCTTTTCCGTCAATCGGTTCAAGAAACGGGCGAGCTTCTTCTTCGTCAAACATTTTGGGTAACGAAGGTCCGAAGATATCGGCATCGAGCAAGCCCACCTTGTAGCCTTTCTTGGCAAGGGCAACCGCCAGATTTACCGATACGGTGCTTTTGCCTACACCGCCTTTTCCGGACGATATGGCAATGATATTTTTTACCTGAGGCAGTGCTTTCACCGGTTTGGGTGCTTCTACCTGTTGGGTTTTTACTTCAATATTTCCTTTTATGTCGACATTGGGGTCAACGTAAGTCAGGATAGCTGTTTCGGCAGCTTTCACTATCGATTTGATAAACGGGTCGTTCGCTTTTTCGAAAAGTAGAGAAAAGCTTACTTTCATTCCGTCGATGTGGATATCGTCGGACACAAATCCCATTTCTACGATATCCTTCCCTGTGCCGGGATAACGCACATTGCGCAGTGCGTCGATAATTAATTTAGGATATATATTAGCCATTTTTAGTTGATTGATTTAATATATTACTTCGCCCAAAGCTGCGATAGTCGTCTTTTTCGATCTCTATGTCGGGTTCTATCCAGTGGTCGCGATGTTGACATTCAAATTTTATATACTTGATATTTAAACCCCTTGCCAGCCATTGTTGTTCATAGTAGGTTTGTATTTTAAGTATATCGTCCACAAGCTGAGAGTGATACAGATCGTCCGTTTCGAACAGTACAGGCAAAGCGTTTGCTTTCACCATCTCGCTGGTGTAGGTGTACATGAAGTTGCTGTCTGTTTTGAGGTGTACAATACCCTTGTCGGACAAAATCTCACGGTACAGCTTCATAAAGCGGGTAGAGGTCATCCGCTTGTTTACCTTGCTCATTTGCGGGTCGGGGAAGGTGATCCATATTTCAGACACTTCGCCCGCTGCAAAGAAGTGCGTTATCAGTTCTATGTGCGTGCGCAAGAATGCGACATTTTGCATGCCGGCTTCAAGAGACTGCTTTGCCCCTGTCCACATGCGTGCGCCTTTTATATCTACTCCTATGAAATTTTTGTTCGGATATAGCTTGGCAAGCCCTACGGTGTATTCGCCTTTGCCGCAGCCCAGTTCGAGGACTATCGGGTTGTCGTTCTTGAAGAAAAGCGAGTTCCACTTCCCTTTCATCTCAAATCCTTTTTCCTGCAAAACGGCAAACGGATATTGGAATACGTGCGGGTATTCCTCCATGTTGGCAAATTTGGCAAGCTTATTTTTTCCCATTGTTGTCAGCCCCCTATACCTCCGGAGGGGGAACCGGAATAAAAAATTCTTATATAACCCTCTTTGTACAAAGCCTCCCTTCGGGGAGGTTGGAGGGGCTCAAAACTGCTGCATGTCGCACAGTTTACGATAGTAGCCATTCTTTTCGAACAGCTCGTCGTGATGTCCACGTTCTACAATTTCGCCTTCGTGCATCACACATATTTCGTCCGCATTCTTTATTGTAGAAAGGCGGTGAGCGATAACCAGCGTGGTGCGGTTCTTCATCAGGTTGTCGAGCGCATCCTGTACCAGGCGTTCCGATTCGGTGTCGAGTGCCGATGTGGCTTCGTCGAGAATCAGTATCTGAGGGTTCTTGAGGATGGCGCGGGCAATGCTGATGCGTTGGCGTTGCCCCCCCGACAGTTTGCTGCCCCGGTCGCCTATATTCGTGTTGTATCTTTCTTCGGTGGCAATGATAAAATCGTGGGCATTGGCTATCTTGGCTGCCTCTACCACTCTTTCCATTGTGGCGTCATCTACACCAAACGCAATGTTGTTGTAGAATGTATCGTTGAAAAGGATTGCTTCCTGATTTACATTACCCATCAGCGAGCGGAGGTCGTGCACATCGGCATCCTTGATGTTTATATCGTCGATATAGATACCTCCCTTGTTTACGTCATAAAAACGGGGTAGGAGGTCGGCCATCGTAGATTTGCCCGAGCCCGATTGTCCCACAAGGGCAACTGTTTTCCCTTTAGGAATGGTGAGGCTTACATTCTTGATGATCCAATGACTGGTTTCGTATTTGAATTCTACATTTCTGTAGGTGATCGATTCTTTTAGTGATATTGGTTTCGGATTAGCAGGATTTTTAATGTTATTCTCTGCTTTTAGTATCTTGTCGATACGTTCAACCGAAGCCATCCCTTTTTGTATGGCGTAAACCGATTTGGATAGGTCTTTGGCCGGATTGATGATCAGATAAAATATAGTCAGGTAATAAATAAACTTCGATGCGTCCATTGATCCCGATCCGTCTAATATAAGCGTTCCTCCAAACCAAAGTACACAAACCACTGCAATCGTTCCCAAGAATTCGCTCATGGGGTGTGCCATCTGTTGGCGGCGAGCGATCTTGTTCGACATGTTTCTGAAAATATTGTTAGACGAGTCGAAACGGGTTTTCATCTTCGACTCGGCATTGAATGCTTTGATGATACGCAGTCCGCCCAGCGTTTCTTCTATCTGCGAAACAAGGCTTCCCCATTGGTTTTGTGCTGTCACCGATCTGCGTTTGAGGCTTTTGCCTACCTTGCCCATTATGTATCCGGCTATAGGTAGTAGTATCAATACGAAGATGGTAAGTTCCCAACTGATAAAAAGCATTGTACCCAGATATACGAGTATCATAATCGGGTTTTTGGTAACCATATCGAGCGAACTCATCACCGAATTTTCCACCTCGTTTACATCCCCTGTCATACGTGCAATAATATCGCCTTTGCGTTCTCCCGAGAAGAAACCGAGAGGCAGCGATAGTATTTTGTCGTTTATCTGTTTGCGGATATCCCGTACCACGCCTGTGCGTACATCTACAATATAGTGAGCACTGAGGTAGGTAGCACCGGTTTTGAATAAGGTCATCACCACAAGTGTTAGCCCCAAGCCAAGCAATACTGCTCCGCCCGAGTGTGTGGCCATCATATCCGAAAGGTATGCGTAGAAGTTGTTTTCGAGAACCTTATAGTTGAGCATCGTGCTGATGCTTGAAGTATCCACAGGCATGTATTCGTATACCTTTTCGTCTACCTTAAACAATATACGGAGTATAGGTACTATCAGCGCAAAAGAAAATACATTGAGGATAGCACTCAGTATGTTGAACACAAGATTTAGTGCTACTTGCCTTTTGTACGGAGGTACAAACCTCCTTATCAGTGTTATAAAGTCTTTCATCAGAAAGTTTTTGGGTGAAAAAATGTCGGGGTTTACGTCCCGGCGAAAAACGGCTGCAAGTTAGCCATAATTCTTTATTTATAGAATAGCTTTCAGGTATTTTAGATAATTGGCATATATGTTGTTTTAATGGAAATGTTTTGTGATATTTGACACTTAATTGGGTGAAGCAAGGCAAATATAGAGTATGGTAATGATATACGGTACGCAGCAGTTGTGCCGACTCTTTTTATTGTGAGATTTTGTGTTAATATTTCCGTTGTGAAAGATTTACAAAAAAATGAAATCTTACAGTTGATATTTTAAGAGTCTGTTTGAATTTTGCTCGTTCCAATTTTTAGAACTGTTTTCAGGATGATTTATTCTTTTGAGAAACGATAATAGCAGGCTATTAAAGTTGAACAAAAGGATAAAGCGGACAAAAAGAGACTAAAAATGAACGAAGAAAATCGGAGAAATATTCATAGAAAAATATTCGTGGAAAATTTAAACAGGTTCTAAATAGTTCCTACTTTTGTATTGTCTAAATGATGTATGAATGGTTAACCCTGTAAATCCAAAGTTTAATAGTTTTTTCACGAAATACTATAACCGCTTTGTTCGTTTTGCTAATTCGTATGTACGTAGTATGGATGTTGCGGAAGACCTCACCACAGAGGCCTTCATGATTTATTGGGACAATAAGGATAGCCTGAGTGCAGATTCTAATATAGAGGCATATATATTGACGATAATAAAAAACAAATGCCTCAACTACCTCAAACAAACAGAACGCAGAAGCCGGATACTTACCGATATGGGCAGCTATGCTCAATGGGAGCTTGATGTGCGTATCAGTTCGTTGGAAGCATGCGACCCCGAAGAGATATTCTCCGAAGAGATACAGCAGATTGTGAGAGATACACTGGCCAAACTACCACAGCGAACAATCGATATATTTGTTGAGAGCCGTTACAAAGAAAAATCGCATAAAGAAATAGCCGAAATGTTTGGCATTACACCCAAAGGAGTTGAATTTCACATCTCAAAAGCCCTGAGCTTGCTTCGGCTAAACCTGAAAGATTACCTTTCGGCGTGGATTGCGCTTTTCTTTATTCTGAATAAGTAGCTCTTGCTTATAATCGAATTTCATTTTTAATATTTGTTAACAATATTTTGACTAGGGATGTACTGCCTTCGTTTGTTATTCTTATACACGACATTCTTATAGAAAAAATATAAATAGTCGCAAAAAGTAAATGGATTCAGAATTGTTATTTAGGTTTTTTGAAGGTTTAACTACTGATAGTGAAGATCAAACGATAAAAGAATGGTTTGAAGCATCGCCTCAGCATCAGGAGCAGTTTTATCAGGAGAGAAAACTTTTTGATGCCTTGATCCTGCATCACGACCAAAGCAGCATCACTGCCGATAGTAGCATATTGGTAGAAGAACCGTCGACAGACCGTAAACGGATACTGTTTGGTACATTTATGAAAGTGGCGGCTGTTATTGCTATCTTGCTTATGAGCGGATTGCTGTACATGCAAATAAAAAACAGTAATGAAGACTATGGAATGCAGTCTATCAGTGTTCCTGCCGGGCAATATGTAAACCTTTCCTTGCCCGATGGTACACAAGTATGGCTCAATGCCCGTACCAAAATAGAATATCCGGTATCTTTCAATAAAAAACAACGTATCGTAAAGCTCGACGGGCAAGCCTATTTTGAGGTGGTGCACAACGAGGATAAACCCTTTATAGTAGAAACATCGAAAGGAAACGTGAGCGTACTGGGAACCAAGTTTGATGTGATGGCATATTCGGGTGAAGACGATTTTGTGGCCACACTGATGGATGGTAAGGTAAAGGTAGATCTTACGTCCGACCCTAGCCAGTCGTTGACCCTCAGCCCCAACACCAGAGCAGTTTTGAGAAATGGCAAGCTCGAGGTTTCGGGTATCGAAGACTATGATGTCTACCGATGGAAAGAGGGCTTGATCAGCTTCAATAATGCCTCTTTTGGCAGTATTATGCGCGACTTTGAAAAAATATACGGACTAAGAATCAATATAGACAATACGCATGTAGGCAAATATTCGTACACCGGTAAGTTCCGTTTTGTAGACGGCATCGACTATGCGTTACGGGTTTTGCAAAGAGATATAAAATTTGAATACCAAAGGGATCCTGAAACCCATATCATTAATATCAAGTAAAAATACAATCACTCTAAAATGTAAGCCAATGAAAAATATCTGATCGTAACAAAAAGTGCCAAAAAATGCTGCAACATTTTTTGGCACGTGAAACCAATACAGTTTTAATAAAAAAGAGTATCAATCTCATTAACAAAACAAATCTATGAAAAATAATGATTTGAAGGATGTTTTTTATTTAAAATATCCGGAATTAAAACAATTGACAAAAATCATGAGGGTTTTTATTTTATGTCTATTATGCAGCATACAATTCTTATTTGCTGAAAACTCTTACTCTCAGAGTGCAAGAGTGACAATGAACCTGAAAAATGTTAAGTTAGCCAAAGTCTTAAACGAAATCGAAAGCCAAACCAGCTATTTGTTTATTTACAATAACAAGGTTGGTGTAGATCAGACAACCACTGTGAACGTAAAAGATAAGCCCACCGCGGAGGTGCTTGATCATGTGTTGAAAAATACAAATATCAGCTATAGCATGGAAGGTGCACATATCATCCTTTCGGCGAATGCAAATACCAAAGAGACGAGTGCAACTCAGCAAGACAGGGTGGTAACAGGTACTATAAAGGATAAGAATGGCGAACCGCTCATCGGGGTTAGTGTCGCCATAAAAGGGACTACTACAGGTACAATGACCGACATTGACGGTAATTTCTCGATAAAAGTTCCTGCAGGAAAAGCGTTGGAAGTAACTTATATTGGTTATGTTTCGCAAACGCTGAATGTAGGAAGTCAAACTTCGTTCGATGTCGTATTGAAAGAAAGCGACGTGAACCTTGACGAAGTGGTGGTAACTGCTTTGGGTATCAAGAGAGCACAAAAGGCATTGAGCTACAATGTGCAGGAAATAAAAGGCGATGAACTTACAGGAGTAAAAGATGTAAACCTGATGAACTCCCTGTCGGGTAAAGTGGCCGGTGTAAACATCAATGCATCTGCTGCCGGTATCGGTGGAGCTACACGTGTGGTAATGCGTGGTTCTAAATCTATAACAAAGGATAACAACGCATTGTACGTGATAGACGGTGTGCCTATCTTCAACGCCAACAAGGGCGGATTGAATCAGAACAATGAGTATGCCGATCAGCCTCGTGGAGAGGGAATCTCTGACCTCAACCCCGACGATATCGAAAGCATGTCGGTGCTTACCGGTCCTGCCGCTGCTGCCCTTTACGGGTCTAACGCTGCAAATGGTGCGATTGTGATCACAACCAAAAAGGGAGCTACAGGTAAACCAAAAGTGACAATATCCAACCAGACTACATTCTCTCGTCCGTTTGTGATGCCTGATTTCCAAAACAAATATGGAAACAAAACAGGTGAGTATAAGAGCTGGGGCGATGTGCAAAACAAATACGCTTACAATCCTTCAGACTTTTTCGATACAGGTGCTACTTCCCAAACATCGGCTACACTGTCGGTAGGTACAGACAAGAATCAGACATTTATGTCGTTGGGTTCTACTAAAGCCAATGGTATAATACCTGAAAACGATTATATGAAATACAATGCAACGTTGAGGAATACAACTAAATTCTTGAACGATAAAATGATCCTCGATTTCGGCTTTAGCTATATCAAGCAAAAAGACCAGAATATGATGGCTCAGGGACAATACTACAATCCGCTTACTGCAATATATACGTATCCGAGAGGCGAAGATTTTAGCTACGCCAAAAACTATGAAGTATATAGCGATGCATTGGGATACAACGTTCAGCAGTGGAAGTTTGGAGACCAAGGCTTAGGTATGCAAAACCCATATTGGGTGATCAATCGCAACAGAATGGTAAACAAGCGCGACCGCTATATGATGAACGTAAACCTGCAATACAATATCTTCGACTGGATGAATGTAATGGGACGTGCTCGTCTCGACAATTCGCAGAATAACTTCACGCAGAAGAATTATGCTTCTACTCACCAATTGTTTGCATCCGAAACAGGACGTTTCAAGTCTACAAAAGAAGACTACAAACAAGCGTATGCCGACTTGTTGTTGAACATCAATAAGTACTTCGGCAACTACTCTTTGTCTGCCAATATCGGTACAAGTATCTCTGATATGCGTTCCGACGAAAGCGGCGTAGATGGTGCATCGTTGATGATTCCTAACTTCTTTGCGATAACAAATATCGACAAGAATGCACCTAAAACCAGATTGATACAAGACGGCTGGCACGAACAAACACAGTCGGTATTCGCCAATGTGGAACTAGGCTGGAAGAGCATGTTGTACCTTACATTGACAGGTCGTAACGACTGGGCTTCTGCTCTTGCAAACACAAGCAACAGCTCGTTCTTCTACCCATCGGTAGGGGTTTCGGGTGTGGTATCCGAAATGGTGAAATTGCCAAGCTTTATTTCGTATATGAAAGTACGTGGGTCTTACTCTTCGGTAGGCTCGGCTATTCCTCGCAACTTGTCTATCCCGACATACGAATATGACGAGCAGGGAGGTTTCTGGAAAACCAACACATATATGCCGATAAAAGACCTTAAGCCTGAAAGAACAGGATCGTGGGAAGCAGGTTTGAGCACTAAATTCTGGGGCAACAGACTGAGCTTCGACATGACATGGTACAAGTCTAACACCAAAAATCAGACGCTTGAAGTACCTGTATCTCCTACTACAGGCTATACATCGATGTATATACAAACAGGTAATGTAGAAAACCAAGGTGTGGAAATCACATTGGGAGCCGACAACAAATGGGGTAACTTCAACTGGAACTCGACTTTTACTGCCAGCTACAACAAAAATACGATCAAACAGCTCGGTAAATATGCCGATCCTGTTACCGGAGAGATGGTTACACTTGAGTCTATTTCCCAGGGCGGTATAGGAGCTTCAGAATTCCGTTTGATGGCAGGCGGTACAATGGGCGACTTCTATGTTAAGAAAAAATTGAAATATGATGATAAAGGAGCTGTCGTTCTGAACGAAAACGGTAGCCCTGAACTCGAAAACACAATGGATAAAGTGGGCTCGGTGCTTCCTAAATGGAACTTAGGCTTCAGAAACGACTTCAGATGGAAAGATATCAACTTTGGATTCCTCGTATCGGCACGTTTGGGCGGTATCGTTGTTTCTCCTACACAGGCTATTTTGGACGGATTCGGCGTAACTAAAGCCACTGCCGTTGCCAGAGACAATGGAGGCGTAATGATCGGTAATACGAAGATCGACCCTTACAAATACTATTCTGTAACAGGACAAACCGAAGGCTTATTGTCAGATTATATCTACAAAGCCACTAACGTTCGTTTGCAAGAAGTATCGGTAGGTTATACCCTGCCTAGTAAATGGTTCAACGATGTAATGAAAGTAAATGTATCGTTCGTAGGGCGTAACCTGTGGATGATCTACAACAAAGCTCCTTTCGATCCAGAAGCAACAGCTTCTACCGGAACTTACTTCCAGGGTATCGACTACTTTATGCAGCCAAGTCTTCGCAATTTGGGATTCAGCGTTAAGGTAGAGTTCTAATATTAATTCATTACGATTATTGTTTATACAATATTAAAAGTTAAAATTATGAATAACAATATATTTCAAAAGATAAAAACAGGACTTGCTTCAGCACTGTTGTGCTCACTTGTTTTGGTATCATGTACCGACAATTTCGAAGACATGAACAGAAATCCTGCTCAACCTACCGACAAGGAAATTCTTGAAGGTTACTACAAGCTGGGTGCATTTTTCCCTCAGATGCTCAACTATGCGTATCCTGCACAGGAGAATGCTTACCAGATGGGCGAAAACCTTATCGGTGACCCATACGGACGCTATCTGTCTATTGCAAATACATGGTCTTCAAACTTCTCTACTTTCAATGCACCTGCCGGATGGATCAACTCTCCGTTTAAGGATGCTTTCGAAAAAGTATATGGTGGATGGACACAAGTGAAGGAGCAAACCAAAGGCGAAGGTCCTCTTTATGCATGGGCTCAGATATTGCGTGTTACGTCTATGCAACGTATCACAGACCTCTACGGACCTATCCCTTACTCCAAAGTGGGTGGAGGAAGCCTTGGTTCGGCTTACGACAGTCAGGAAGACGTATACAAAAATATGCTTGCCGATCTGGATGCTGCTATTGCCGAGCTTACAACATTTGTTGCTGCCAACCCCAACTATACGGCGATGGCTAAATTTGACAAAGTATATAGCGGAGATTTTACCAAATGGATAAAATATGCCAACTCGCTCAAGCTTCGTATGGCGATGCGTATCGTATATGCAAATCCCGAACTTGCTAAACAAAAAGCAGAAGAAGCCGTAAAACATACATTGGGAGTAATCGTAAGCAACAATGATATTGCACAGAATGCATTCCCTCAAAATCCAATCTGGACAGTAACGACATCATGGGGCGACTCGCGAGCTTGTGCCGATATTATCGCCTATCTGTCGGGCTATAGCGATCCCCGTTTGTCCAGATATTTTACAAAAAGTCAGGTGTCAAATGGTCCTGAATATCTTGGTTTGAGAACAGGTATTGCTGTTCCGGGAAAAGACTGGGCCGATAAATATTCGTCTGCTACTTATACCCAAACAGCACCAACATTGTGGCTTCCTGCTTCGGAAGTAGCATTCTTAAGAGCCGAAGGAGCTCTAAGAGGCTGGGATATGGGTGGTACAGCCAAAGAGCTTTACGAAGAAGGCGTTAAGCTGTCATTCTCTCAGTGGTTGGCAAGCGGAGCCGATGCCTATCTGCAAGATGCAGTAAGCAAACCGGGCGACTACAACGATCCTGATCCTGCGTTGGCAGCAAAAGCCATAAGCACGATCACAATAAAATGGAACGATGCAGATCCGTTCGAAACCAAATTGGAGAGAGTTATCACTCAGAAGTGGATTGCAATGTATCCGCTGGGACAAGAAGCATGGAGCGAACAACGCCGTACCGGATATCCACGTTTCTTCCCTGTATTGGTAAATTCGAATACCGATGCAAATCTGAAAACAAGATTCGCTTCTCGTATTCCGTTCCCGCCTGATGAGCAGAACAATAATACACAGAACTACAACGAGGCTGTGAAACTGCTAGGCGGACAAGATAACTATAGTACAAAACTATGGTGGGATAAGAACCCGAACAAAGGATGGTAAAAGGTAAAAGAAAGATGATTGCCCTTTTATACGTAAATGCCCGTTTCGGCATCTGATAGATTTGATATTGGATTTCGGATAAGTACAGGTAGTAAGATTCGTTCTTGCTACCTGTATATATTTTATGAAAGACCTGTATTGTTACGATTTGCATGCCGACCCAAAACAATTGTTGTTTCGTGATGTTACAAATGTAGAGATGATTGATGAGTCAGGTGTCAAAATTATGCTCCGAGAAAGACGAAGCAGTCAAAAGAAATGACACGCTTATTATATTTACTTCTTTATATTAGAGGGAAATAAATATTTTTTCTACCTTTGCCGAAATAATATGGGAAGATATTTAGCTCTGGATTATGGAACAAAGCGGACAGGTATCGCAGTATCGGATACACTTAAGATAATAGCTAACGGACTGACTACTGTGCCCACCCATACTCTTTTGGATTATCTGAAAACATATTTGCAGAAAGAAGATGTAGAGCGCATCATTGTGGGTTTGCCAAAACAAATGAATAACGAATATTCGGAAAACATGAAGCATATCCGTCCATTTGTTAAGAAGTTGCAATCTCTCTATCCCGATATGCAGATAGAATATTATGATGAGCGGTTCACTTCTGCCTTGGCACACAAAACAATGCTGGACGCAGGATTAAAGAAAACAGACAGACAGAACAAAAGCCTTGTAGACGAGATCAGTGCGACTATTATACTGCAAGGGTACATGGAAAGTTTACGATTACAAAGCAAATAATTAAACAATGATATTACCAATATACTTATACGGACATCCGGTGCTTAGGAAAGTCGGAGAAGATATTACAAAAGATTACCCAAATCTGGAGACGCTTATCGACAATATGTTCGAAACCATGTACAATGCCGATGGCATCGGACTGGCAGCACCTCAGATAGGGTTGGCTATTCGCCTTTTTGTGATAGACCTCGAGCCGTTGGCCGAAGATGAACCCAAATACGCAGGATTTAAGAAAGTGTTTATCAATCCTCGGATAGTAGAAGAGTCGGGCGAGCCTGTGAAGTTGGAAGAAGGATGCCTCAGCATACCGGGAATCAACGAAATGGTGGAGCGTAAAGAGAGAATCCGCATTCAGTATCTCGACGAAAATTTTGTGGCTCACGATGAGGTGTATGAAGATTTCTTCGCACGTTGCATTCAGCACGAATACGACCATATAGAAGGCGTACTGTTTGTAGATCTTATCTCGGGAATCAGAAAACAATTGATAAAATCTAAATTAAATAACCTACTAAAGGGGAGGACAAATTGCCGATATAGAGTAAAACCGGTGCAATCAAAAAACTAAGACCTGTTATTATGAAAAGTGTGATCAAGGTATGTATAATACTTGTTTCTATTTTTTACAGTCTTAGCTCTTGTGTAACAAACAAGGACACAGACTTTTTACAAGACATAAAACTTAAATATCCCGAAACGTCAGTCAAGCCCGATCAATATCGTGTGATACCGGGCGACCAACTCAGCATTGTTGTATATGCGTGGGATGAACAAACCAAAGCCATGTTTTCGGCTTATACCCCTCGTTTCTCGGGGCAAGGTATCAGCGAGCGTACAGGAGTCGACGCTTACTCGCAGACAAGAGGTCTCGACGATGCAGCCGGAGTACCTCCTGTAACCGTATATGCCGACGGAACGATAACATTTCCCTACATCGGTAAGGTGTATGTGCAAGGGCAAACGATGCTCGAAATAAGGAATGTTATATCAAACAAGCTGAATGCCTATGCCGACGGAACTACTGCCGAAGTGTCTCTCTACAACAGATACTTCAGCATACTTGGCGAAGCGGGGGCAAATCGCATACACATGCCCAGTACGACCATGACTATCTATCAGGCTCTCTCTATCGCCAGCACGATAGGAGCATACGCCGACAGATCGAAAGTGAGCATTATCCGCCAGACGGAAACAGGGTCTACCGTAAAGACATTCGACCTCCGAAGCAAGGATATTATAGATTCCGAATATTACTATATACAGCCCAACGACGTGTTGTATATCCCTCAGATGAAACGTAAGTTTCTTGGTACAACCACTTCTTTTGCCGGTTTGTTCGGTTTGCTGACATCAGTGGCCGGGGTTATTGTATTTACACTTAGAGTATTTTGATATGAAGGCTATAATATATTACATGTTATCCGGTTTGATGATGGTTGGTATATTCTCTTCCTGCATCTCGAGTGAAGAAATAAATTATCTGCAAAATATCAACTTGCAATATCCTCTACAGCCCTATACCGAATACAGGCTGGCTGTGGATGATAAAATATCATGCTCTATCTCTACCAGCGACGAAGAAGTATTCCGTGCTTTCAACTCGGTGGTGGGTCCCAATCAGAATGCCCTGAAAGCATATACCATCTACAGCGACAGTACAGTTATTCTCCCTTTCTTCGGCAAAGTCAAGGTTGCAGGCCGTACGGTTCAGGAGGCAGAAGATATTATCCAGAAGCTGATACAGGAGTCTATCCTCGATGCACAAGTAAAAGTGACATTGTCAAGCAACTATTTTTATATACTTGCGTCTAACAAACAGGGCTTCTATTCTGTTTATAAAGATAATATGACCATTTATCAGGCATTGGCCATATCGCAGCAGACTACGGGTACGATGGATTTGTCGAAGGTAAGTATCATCCGTAGAGACGCTTTGGGGAATTCGGTAGTAAAAACTTTCGACCTCAGAACCCAGGATGTGATTCAGTCCGAGTTTTACTATATACGCCCCAACGACCTGATATATTTCCCTACAAACAAGAATTCGTTCTTTAATATAGAATCGTTAGGCTCGTTTGCGGCAACGATGATGATCCCTCTTACATTCCTCGTGTATACGGTGATGTATCGCTGGTGATCGATATAAATACAAAAGCAACCCTTTCTAGCACAAATACTTTGTTACGATGGACATAAATAATAAACCTGGAGCTGATACGGATCCGTATTTCGAAGAGATAAAGGCCAAGACGACCTTGTCTTTCGACTTCGTACTTTGGTTTTACCGCATATTGAAATACTGGTATCTCTTTGTTATTTCGATAGCGCTGTTTATGGCATACGCATTTATAAAAAATAAATCGTGGGTGCCTTTCTACGGAATTCAGGCTATGATAATACTCGAAGACCGTGGGTCGAGTATGATATCGGGAGCAGTGCCGCTGGGAAGTATCTTGCGTAATACCGAAAATCAGCAGATTGTATTAGAATCGTACGGGCTTACCGAAAGAACGGTAAAGAACCTGCCGAAGAAGATGCATATCGACTATTTTATCCAGACAAGGTTTAAATATATCAGCCTTTACACCGATTCGCCCATCGAGATTGCTATCGACAGCCTCGAAACAGATATTACGCCCGAGGCGTACAGCAAAGTGTTTGATGTGTCATACGTTAGCGATAGCCAGATACGTGTGAGCTATAAGGATGGTTTGGACGGAGAACCCGAAGAAGCCTTCAATGTCGTGTTTGATAGTCCTGTAGAGAATAAATTCTTTAAAGGGACGATTCGCAAAACGAAGAATTTCAAGCGCGACTTTCTGCCCTTTAGCTTCCGCTTCTTTACCAATAGCCAACTCACAGGGATGTATAGCGGACGGGTGTCTACTGCCCTCAAAACCGAAAACTCTACTGCTCTTACCGTCAGCATGTACGGAACAGATCCGGCTAAAGATATGGATTATCTGAAAGCTCTTTTGGATGAGTTTCAGGATTATAATCTGGCTTTGAAAAACCAACAAGCCGATCTCACGATCAAGTTCCTCGATGCCCAGATAACCGTTATCAACGACTCGCTGAATATATCACGCCTCAAGCTCGAACGATTCCAGAAAGAGACGGGAGTATATGAGGTGTCTTCGGCTACCGTGAGGCGGGAGCTTGATGTTGCCGATGTGGATCGAGATCAGGTGGCGATGCGAGAAAAAACAGTACTGTTTACCACACAGAAGATCAAAGAAGGCATTATGGGTAGTTCGGAACTGATAGACCCTGTAAGCATAGGATTGACAGACGAAATAAAATTGTCGAGATACGTTGAGGAATATAATCAGGAGCTTAGGAAATCGAAGAACTTAGGACCTAAGAGTCCGATTTATATGACGGCTATCAACAAGCTCAACGAGAGCCGTGTGCAGATATTGAGAGAGCTGCAACTTATTCAGGTGAAGCTTCAGGATCAGAAAGACCTCTTGGTGAAGAAATATCAGAACCTCGATCTCAAACTTGACAACCTGCCTCCTCAGGAGCGCGACCTGATAAAATATCAGCGAGAATATAACGTGAACGAGATGTATCACCAGTTTCTTACCCAAAGGCAGTACGAAGCCAAGATACAAAGAGCATCCAATACACCCGACAACTTTATATGGGAATATCCACGTATGGTTGGCGGAGCGATGAATACGGGCGAGAAGAGCAAAAATTATATGTACTTCCTGATGATTGCTTTGGTTATTCCGTTGATCTTTGTCGTAGTCAAAGAAGAGGTACTCAACTTTGCGATTACGTCTAAAGAGGAATGTGAAAAAATATCGGGATTGCCTGTTATCGGGACTATCGAGAATATCTCGAAAAAGCTCGCGGGCGGTGTCGTGCTGGTGAAGAATTTCCCCAAATCGAGCTTTGCCGAGTCGTTCCGAAATATGCGTGTGCGCATAGAATATATGGCTCAGCGGGAGAATAAAATCACTATATTGGTTACCTCAACCGAGCCTGCCGATGGTAAAACATTTATCGCTACCAATGTGGCTTCTGTGTACCAGTTGATGGGTAAGAAGGTAATCATCGTCGACCTCGACCTTAGACGACCTTCGGTAGGAAAAACGCTACAGATCGACGCACAAAAGGGAATATCCAACTATCTGATAGGGCAGGTTACTCTGGAAGAAATCATTATTTCGCACCCCGACTACGGATTCGATATTATCCCTGCCGGAACGCTGCCTCCTAATCCGAGTGAGCTGATCAAGACTGCCAAAACCAAGCAGCTGTTGGAACATCTGAAAGAAGAGTACGACTATGTGATCGTAGACTGTAGTCCGGTAGGTCTTGTTTCCGATGCCTACATTCTTTCATCTATGGCCGATACAACGCTGTTTGTGGTGCGCCGTGCCAAAACCAACAAGGCGTTCTTCAAGAGCGTGATTACACAACTTGGGTTCGATGGTGTGGAAAACATAGCCTTGGTGTTCAACGATGTGAAGGGTAGGGAAGGCTATTACGGAACATCACGTTACTATGGTGATAAAACATACTATCTGAAGAAGAATTCGTATTATCACGACGACTATTTTGAAAGTTAAATTTCGAAAAACTAAAAAATATAAAAAAGAGAGGCTCCAACGGTCTCTCTTCTTTTTTGTTAATGTATTATTCATATATTTGCCAATCGTTGATTAATACACTATAATCGTGAAAAAGTATCTATTCTCAATATTCCTGTTATTTAGCAGTCTGTCTAGTTTTGCCCAAATAAATACGGATAGAGTAATCCTCATCGGGAGAAATTCGCTTTACTATGAAGATTATGTACTTGCTATTCAGTATTTCAATCAGGTGATAAAAGCAAAGCCATATCTTGCCGAGCCTTATTTTTACAGGGCAATCGCAAAGTATTACCTCGACGACTTTAAAGGAACGGAAGACGATTGTACGTTGGCATTGGAGCGAAATCCCTTTATATCGAAGGCATATCAGTTGAGAGCCGATGCCCGCCAAAATCAGAATAATTACGACGGGGCGTTGGAAGATTATAAAGTGTCTTTGGATAACTATCCGAACGATAAGTTTACGCTCGTAAATATGGGTATTGTCAACATTCAGAAGAAAGATTATGGCCAAGCCGAGAAATATCTGAACGAACTGCTTCGCATATACCCCACATATACTCAGGGGTATCTGACACGTGGAGCCATGTATCAGGAAAAAGGAGATACTATTCAGGCATTCGAAAACTACAATGAAGCCATCAAGCAGGATAAGTATATGGCTCAGTCGTACTCTATGCGTGGATTGCTCCATTACTACAAGAAAGACTATGATAAGGCTTTAGCGGACTTAGACGAAGCCATAAAGATAGAACCTCTCCAATCGGGCAACTATATCAACCGGGGGCTTATTCGTTATTCCAAAAACGACCTTCGTGGCGCTATGGCCGACTACGACAAGGTTATAGAGCTTGATGCGAACAATATAATCGCACGTTTCAACCGAGGCTTGCTACGTGCACAGGTGGGTGACGACAACCGAGCCATTGCCGACTTCGATGTAGTACTCAAGTTTGAGCCTAACAACTATATTGCTTACTTCAACAGGTCTCTGATAAAGAGTAACATCGGCGACTACAATGGAGCCATCGCCGACCTCAATGTGGTGCTTGCCCAGTATCCCGAGTTTTATCACGGATTTTATAGCAGGGGCGAAATCAAACGCAGGCAAAACGACCTGAAGGGTGCAGAGCGTGACTTCAATTACGCACGAAGCGAAGAGGCCCGTAAGAATAAAGAAATGGCAGCCAAAGGAATTACCGAAGAGGAGGCTAAGACAAGGGAAACGTCGGACAAGGATATCGATAAATTTAACTTGCTAGTTGTTGCCGATAAGAAAGACGAAGAAAAGAGTAAGTACGAAAGTAACTCTCGTGGACGTATTCAGAACAAGCAAGTGCGCCTTGAGCTCGAACCTCGTTTTGTGATTACTTATTACGAAAAACCGAACGACATCAGACGTTTTGTATATTATAGCCAGTTGGTAGACGGTCTCAACCGCAAGGCTACATTGCCTAAAAAGTTGAGGATAACCAACAGCGAAGCCGCACTGAATGAGCCTCAGATAGCGGATCACTTTTGGTCGATAAACGAGCTGTCGAAACGTATAGAGGAAAGCCCTGCGAATGCAGAGTTATACTATGCTCGTGCGCTGGATTACATGCTGGTTCAAGATTTTGGCAACTCTATTGAGAATTTCAATAAGGCGATTGCTCTCGATCCTCGATTTACGTTGGCTTATTTCGACTTGGCGGTGGTATATACCAAGCAGTTGGAGCTGAAAGAGAACGTTCCGGAATATGACAAAAAATCGGAACAGCCCGATGCCCTTTCTTCTTTGACAGGAGCTAATGCGAAGAAAGACGCTACCTTGACAGGTGCAGGAGCATCGATGCTCGATCCGGGAAAGATGGAGTACGACCTCATTGTGAAGAACTACAGCAAGGTTATAGAGCTTAACCCTGAGTTTGTATATGCTTACTACAACAGGGCGGAAATACGCTACAAGCAAAATGATTTTCGTGCGGCCATCTTAGACTATAACGAAGCCATCAGACGCGACCCTCAGTTTGCAGAAGCATACTATAATCGTGGGTTGGCACGCTTCCAGATCAAGGACAAAGACCGTGCTTTGGATGATATGCGCAAAGCCGGAGAGCTTGGTGTGATAGAAGCCTATAGTATTATCAAGCGTATGACCGAGTAGTCTTCTCTTTATTAAGCGACTGAATAGAAATCAAATAATAAAAGATTTATTAGCTCCGAGTTCGGAGCTAATTTTTATTATATCTGCGACGGGGATTTTTCGGTGAAAGGTTATGACTAAAAATAATCGGTTGAAATGATCTCTCGAAAATAGGGGATACACTCAACCTTACTTTCCTTAAAAAACAAAAGAAGCCCGTATCTCAACAGGCTTCTTTTTGATATGCAGTAGAAGTGTTTGTCCCCCACTTCTTCAATAACACAAAATCANNCAAGGTGTGTTTATACCGTTAAATTGCGCTTGTTTAAGTGCCCAAGCAAGTGTATTGGCCCATATAGTGGAGTTATACACACTATAAACCGGTGTTGTTTTACCATAATTTGGCTTAGGTGTAGGGAACATATTCGTTGGATCCCAATTGAAAGGGCAGAGGGTATTTCCTGTTTGAGTATTTCCTGATGTAGCCGAATATACAGACGAGCAAAACCCTCCATCGCCAAAGTAAACCAAGTTGAGCGATTTGTGCTTAAATCCTGTTACATTCGCAAGATACGCAGCGTCAGCTGTTGATGTATAGTCGTCGCCCCACGAGTACACATCTATTTCTCCTGACGGAAGATTGGCTATCGACATAGCCCACGAAGCATCTTCACCCCAATATTTATTTCTTACGTCACCAAAAGGGCCATTTAGCACATCGTCGTTCACCGCTGTTGTTTTATAAACAGCTCCCGCTCCTCCTGTTGTTGATATTGCGCTTTGCGTAATGTTTGGATTTGAAAAGAGCTGGCGGAATAGTACCTGTGCACCTCCGTTGCTTGAGGGGTTGGCCTCCCAGAATAAAACCAATACGCCTTTTTTGTTTACAAAGTCTATGAGTGCTTGGCGCAACAATATCTGCTCCCCTGATGCTCCACCGGCATATATGTCTTGGCCAATATAGCAGATATCCACCTTTTTATTTGTCAGCTGATCCATGATATAAGATGTTTGTGTTAAATTTGGGAAACCATTGATGGCCGGATAAATAATATCAAAGCCTTCAGTCTTTACAATACTATTTTCGTTTTGTCCAAAATTGTTTGGCGAAGTCAATACCTCGTATGATCCTCTACCCGGCGTTCCCGGAACCCATCCGTAAAGATCTACATATCCTAACACCAACATCTTCTTTTTGGGTATCACCACAACTACAGTTGCGTTACAGGTAGTTACCGATTTCTGGCTGTTTGAAGTCAGAGTCATATACTTGTTGTTTACACTGGTAGGTATTCCTGTACCTTTGAGCTGTATGGTCATCGATGTTGAAGTCAGAAGTCCTTGATCTTTGAACGATATACCGTCAACAGTGTTTGTTTCTATCAGATATGTTGCTCCTATTGCGGCAGCGTCAACATTCAGTTTCAATTCGATGTAATTTGTATTCGGATCTAACGCTTGGTCTACCTTGTATACGCCTTTCACTTTTACAGAACTACAATCCATCGTGTAAAGCGGTTTTTTAGAAGAGTCTTTCACATTGATTCGCAAAGGGTCACAAGTGGTCAGTTGTTTCCCGTTTGCTGTTATTTTTATCAGGTCTCCCGGCGTTCCTACCGTATGGTTGGTTGGTGTTCCTGCTCCCGGGATAGAAAGAAAATAATAACCTGTAGCCAGAAAAACGCCCGAAGTGGTGAAGTAATAGCCGTTAGAAGGGTCGGGCATTGCAGTTATATTATATGCCCCTGCCTTGGTTACGTGCAATGGTATAGTCATGTAGTTGCTTGCATTCAGCGATACTTCGTTTTGGTATATACCTTCGAAAGTCAACGAGTCGCAATTGCCTATTTCTACAACGGCATTCCCTAACTTAGATTCGAAGCAATTCCATTTTGCGCCATCCCATTGGTTTAGTCCCAGACATAGTTCTTTATCGTCATCTTCTACCAAGTTGTATACAATCAGTCCGGTGTGCATCTGGTCTATACTTGCCTTGTTTGCTGCATAATCATCGTTAGGGCCGGAAGCCGGATTACTCGAGTCTTTCAAAAACATAGGGAAGAGCTGGTTCTTTTGCGAGAGGTTTACACGGGGTAAGGCTAACCCTTTGGAAGCATTGGCTGTACCATCAACGATATTTTCCTTGTCTTTCACCTGTAATAATGCTCCGGCTACAGTAGGCTCGCCCGAACCAATGGTTACTTGTGCATTTATAGCCAGGCTTGCGCAGAGAAAAGACACTAACAATAATAATGTCCCCAAGAACATCGGTTTTGGTATTTGCCTCATGTTTGTTTGTCTCATGTAGTTTTTTAATTTTAAGTTTTTATAAATAATCACATAGTTTTGTTTGTCGCGTACGACTTTATGTTTTTGTATCTTTTTTTATTCTTATCAAAACATCAAATTGTCCATCTCTTTGTTTGTGACAATGTTTTGTCGCTGTCGCAGACGAGAAGTATTTTGATTTTCATAAAAATATAATATTTTTTGTCATATACTTTTGTAAAGTTTAATGCCTGATTTGTTTATGACAAATAAAAGAGAGGGAATTGATTTAAAATAAAGAAAAACTATATGTAAACTGTCCTTATACTACCGATGAAATGAACATATTTTGTACATCATCAGAAAGAAATATATGCTTAACTAAACATACTTTTCTAGTCAGAATTCATAAATAAGTCTTCCGTATTACCGACTTGTATTGCCTCGTTTAATAAATGTTTGTCACAAATACCTTGCAAATATAATAATATTATATAAAAAAACAACCCTTTAATAATCATATAACTAAATAAATAAGAAGAGCTTAGGAAGAAGCCTTCAGTAAAATAGGCTTCGGCAATACGGATGCGGGGCATAAATAGCCGAATTGGATAAAATCTGTGATGGCTAATTATATTAATCTGTAAAAAATGTTTATTTTTGCAAGTTCTGGAAAGCAGCTTATTTGTAGGAGCTGCATAACTAAAAAAAGAGAAAGACGAATATGATTAAAATTACATTTCCGGATGGTTCCGTAAGAGAATTCGAAAAAGGAACAACATCTATGCAGGTTGCTGAGAGTATCAGTTCCCGTTTGGCGCAAGACGTGCTTGCCGCAAAGGTAAACGGAGAGGTTTGGGATTTAACAAGACCAATAGATACGGATGCGACGATCGAATTGCTGAAATGGGAAGATGAAGACGGAAAGCATGCATACTGGCATTCGTCGGCACACCTTATGGCCGAAGCGGTGCAGATACTTTACCCTCATGCAAAATTTGGGATAGGCCCTGCCATCGAGAATGGATTCTATTATGATATAGACTTTGGTGATACTCCTGTCAAAGATGCCGATTTTCATAAGATCGAAGCTAAAATGATGGAGTTGATAGCCAATAAGGAAGAGATCAAACGTCAGAGCATCACAAAAACCGATGCGCTAAAAATGTTTGGCGACCGTAACGAGGGGTATAAGGTAGAACTTATCAACGACCTCGCGGACGGAACCATTACAACATATACACAAGGGGTATTTACCGACCTTTGCCGTGGACCTCACTTGCCTAATACATCGTATATCAAGGCGGTGAAGATACTTAGCGCGGCAGGTGCATACTGGCGTGGCGACGAAAAGCGCAAGCAGCTCACACGTCTTTACGGTATCACTTTCCCTAAAAAGAAAATGCTTGACGAGTATCTTTTGATGCTCGAAGAAGCTAAGAAGCGTGACCACCGCAAAATAGGAAAAGAGCTTGAACTGTTTGCCTTCTCCGAAAATGTGGGTAAAGGGCTTCCATTGTGGTTGCCTCGTGGTACACAATTGCGCCTCAAACTCGAAGACTTCCTGAAGAAAATTCAGAAGAAATTCGAGTACCAACAGGTGATGACACCGCATATCGGTAGCAAATTGCTTTACGTAACTTCGGGTCACTATGCAAAATACGGGCAAGATTCTTTCCAGCCGATACATACACCGGAAGAAGGGGAGGAGTTCTTGTTGAAACCGATGAACTGCCCGCATCACTGCGAAATATATAAAATCGTTCCACGCTCATACCGTGACCTGCCTTTGCGTATGGCCGAGTTTGGTACTGTATACCGTTATGAGCAAAGTGGCGAGCTTCACGGACTGACAAGGGTGCGTGGGTTTACTCAGGACGATGCACATATTTTCTGTACACCAGAGCAGCTCAAAGAGGAGTTCCTCAAAGTAATGGATATTGTATTCATTATCTTCAAGGCGCTTAATTTCGAAAACTTCGAAGCACAAATCTCACTCAGAGACCCTAACAATCGTGAAAAATATATCGGTAGCGATGCAAACTGGGAAAAAGCAGAGCGTGCCATTATAGAAGCCTGCGAAGAAAAAGGCTTGCCGGCACGTGTAGAGCTTGGCGAAGCGGCATTCTATGGTCCTAAGCTCGACTTTATGGTGAAGGACGCATTGGGTCGCCGTTGGCAGTTGGGAACAATACAGGTAGACTACAACCTTCCGGAGCGTTTCGAACTCGAATACACAGGAGCCGACAATC